>JBKQHN010000102.1:0-4954 GCA_052148755.1 Beijerinckiaceae bacterium
CACCACCCCCACGCCCTGCATTCTCGCTGCCTCTGCCAATCGACCATCGAAGGTCACGAGGCTTGCCCCGGCGTTCATCGCCGCGGCGAGATGCAGGGCATCGGCGGCAGCGAGTTTTGTCGCGAAGTCGCGTACCAGCGTGTCAGCGCGTGCGAAATCGGCCGTTCCCACCCGGTGCAGCGAAGAACACATTGATCGCCATTCGTCGAAGTCTGAGAGCGTCGCTTCGGCTTCTGCAGGCGTCAGGCGTCCGGTTCGCACGCCACGCGACACGACCGCAGCGAATTCGACGGCGCAGAGCTCGCTGACGATGATCGACTCGACGGCTCGCTCGATCCAATGATCGGCCTCGGAGGTATGGACATCGCGCAAAAACAGCGAGACGACGAAACTCGCGTCGAGATGGAAGCTCAAGATCGCTCGTCTCGCATCGAACGAACGATCGCAACCGAGTCTTCTCCGAGCGAAGGCCGGGCGTCCCGCCGAGCCCGCAGTCTCGCCCATTCATCCTTGGACAGCCGCAGATGCGCCGGCTCGTTGCCGGCGGGCCGCAATTCCACCGCCGGTTTGCCATGACGGGTAATGATCACTTGCTCGCCGGCGAGGGCCTCGTCGACGAGTTTCGAGAGCTGGTCTTTGGCCTTCGCAAGTGAATAGCTCGGCATTTCCCCGTCCAATCTGGCTATGTATGGCTATAATAGCGATCGAGGCGTCGGTCGGCAATCGTGAACGGGAGCGTATGGATCCTCGATCGCGACCCACGTGCTCGCCTTCGAAGGCGACAGCCATGTCGAATGGTTCGAAGGCAATTTCGCCGATTATGAAGAAGACAAGAAGCGTCGTCTCGGGATCGACAGCGTCATTCCGCACCGGCTGAAATACAAGAAGTTTTCGCGATGAGCGGGAGGCGGCCGCAGCTCTTGTCATTCAGTCCTACAGAGACGGAGCTGTAAGCCGCGCCGCCCTAACATCGCGACAGAAACTTTCTGTTCAGGGGCGTGGAATTTTGACCGCAACACCCGTCGCGAAGATGCGCTGCAGGCGCGCGGACCCGGGCGTGTCGCCGGCATCTACGTGGTCGACCGAATATTCGACGCCGACGATGGCATCTGCATCGATATCTTCTGCTGCATTGATGAGATTATCGAGTGCCTTTTCCTTATGGGCGTCGTCGCTCGAAGCGGCGCGCGGCCCATACCAGTTCGATGCAGCGCGGATTTGCCCGATCGGGACGAGTTTTTCGCTATCGGCTTCACCATTGAAAAACACTCGCACGAAAAATTTCTCCTTGTTTTAGGTCTGTGGCTTTAGGTCTCTGGTTTTGGGTCTTTGCAGTCTTCATCGCGCAGGGTTGGTGAATCATCGTCTTCTTCACGCCACACGCAGGTCGAGTCATGCCGTTCGGCTTGATGGCGACGCGGCGCAAGGGACTGCAGAATCATGGCAGCATCATGCCCTGAATAAGTATAAAAAATCAGTTAGAAATCACTCTGAAGAAATAGTTTGCGAATATAGGCCAGAGCGCAGAAGCCGCCGTGCCGCGCATTTTCTCTCGCAGCGGCGCTCACCTGCGAGCACAGACACTTGCACCGCGCGGGCCGCCAGTCGCGAGCATGCCGAACTTGCAGAACGCAATCACAATTTGTTGCAGACCCGCAATTCGATTCGAAGCTTCACGCTTCATTGGCAAGGCGTGAAGCTTGATCAATGGGCCGCAAGCGAGCCGGCACGACGGACTGCTATGCAGAATGAGACGCAAACAGCATTACTGCTGTGGCGTCAGCGCTTCCGTGCCGGCGCCGTCTCGATCGGCCATCGTCCAAATGCCGTCCAGCATGCCATCCGGTTTGATCTCGTAGTGAACGAGGCCGAAGGTGTTCTTATATTGGTAAGCCGCCTCAAGAGTGTCATTGGCGCGCATGCAGATGCCCTTCCATTCAGCGCCGCTGATATGCCAGACGATGCGGCAGGTCGAATTGCTGCTGACCGTGATTTCCGCAGTTCCTCTGTACGCCGAACCGTCAAAATTGGTCCCGCTGACACTATATTGGCCGCCAACCTCGGCAGCCCATGCGCCGGCGGACTGGGCAAGCAACGCGAGCGACGCGGCAAAAGCTAACTTCTTCATCACTACTCCCCTTTCCAGAACCGAGTTCAAAAGCGGCGCGCACTAACCCGGATTGCCGCGAGCGCCGATCGCGCGTGCCATTTCGACGAATTCGCTCGGCATCATGATGATCGTCATCGTGTTCTGCTCGGCACCGACTTCGGTGATCATCTGCATCCGCCGCAATTCGAGCCCGGCCGGGCTGACCATGATGGTTTCGGCGGCCTGACGCAAAAGCACGGCGGCATCGAGCTCGGCTTCGGCCTTGATCTGGCGGGCGCGCTTTTCGCGCAAGGCCTCGGCCTCTTGCGCCATGGCCCTCTGCATGGTCTCGGGAATTTCCACATTCTTCATCTGAACGCGTTCGACCTTCATGCCCCAAGGTTCGGTGACGACGTCGATCGTCGCCTGCAAGGAAGCCGAAATCGCGTCCTGCGCCTTCAAGACGTCATCGAGCGAGTGCTGGCCGATGACGTTGCGCAGCGCTGTGACCGCCACTTGCACCACCGCATTGCCGACGTCGGTGACTTCGATCACGGCATCGCGCGGATTGACGATCCGCCGCCAGATCACCGCATTGATCTTGATCGGCACATTGTCGCGCGTGATGGTTTCTTGCGGTTCGACAGTCGTCGTCATCGTCCGCATATCGACCTTCACCTGCCATTCGACAAGCGGAATCAGAAAGTACAATCCCGGGCCGGCTGTACGCGAGTATCTGCCGAGCCGGAACACGACGGCCCGCTCATATTGGTTTGCGACGCGCAAACTCGTGAGCAGCAAGATGACGCAAAAGAGGATCACACCTACGAAGAACATCGCGCATCTCCTGGCTGGCTCGGGTCCTGGCTGGCTCGGGCTCGATGGCCCGCCAAACCTAGCATGGGCGGAGGCTTGCGGAAAGTTCGAAGGCTTGACGGTTTTAGGACTTGGTGGATCGAAGACTTGGCCCGCCTTCACGCAGGCTCGGCATCGGGCGGCCAGGGGAGTGCGTTGAGCAGCGCGACAGCGGCCTCAATGTCGCGCGCGACGGCGAGATGTTTGGGATTGGCGGTGATGAAGGTCTCGTCGGTCGCCGCCATGAAAAGCCCGCCGTTCTGCCGATATTCGACGAGCGCGGTTTTCGGCGGCGTGATCAAAGGCGCGAAACGCGGCGAGATGTAATTCATCCATGCGAGCAACACCATCGGTCGTGTGCGCATTTGCGGCCAAAGCTTTGAAATGTCGGTTGGGTAGGCTTCGCACCAAGAAGCGTCGAATGCCTCAGCTGTTGCGAGGACCGCCCCTCTGAAGATCGCGTAAGTGATGATGTCGGGATCTGGCACAAACCCGTAATCTGTGTCCAAAGTCACGAAATTCCGTTGGGTCTCGCCACCGGCGTGAATCCTGAGGGTGAAGCCGCGTGGCCCCCATTTGTTTTTGTTGTTGTTGCGAACCGCAAAATGATAGCCGGCGTTGGGCACAGGCGTGCCATCGCTTCTATAGTAGACAGTCGCGGCGATTTTCTCGGCGAGCGAAGCCGGCGCGAGGTCGAGCGGCACGACTTCGGTCTCGCTCAGCCACTCATACCAATGGGCAAGGATCGGATCGACTGCTTGAAAGCGCCGGATGAGGCAGCGAACGCGCGCCGCCAATGCTTCTGGGGTCTCTCGATGCGCACGTAAGTGAGCGTGTATACTATATCCCAACCCGGCAGTCATCGGCGTTTCCTCGCTGGCATGTAGCGGATGATAATGTCGCTGTAGTCCGCTGCAAATTTCTTGCGCACATAGTCCGCCGCCCATTCTTCGGCGAAATACCATTTGGTGCTCGCGCCTCGCGGCCGCGTTGCGCCGGTCTGACGTTCTGCCTGCCAGAACAGCTGATCCATGGTGCCTTGGTTCGTATAGTCATTATCTCGCAAGAGATGCTCGTAGCCGGGGCCCTTCGCATCGGCGAAATCGCCGGGCTTCATGTCGCCGTCGACGAGATCGCCATGGTCGCGGAAGCAATCTTCGAAATAGACATAGTCACCTAATGCCGGGTTCCAGAGCTTGACGGCCATGCCGCGTCCTAAGGGCAGTACCGGATTGACGCGTGCATGCACGTCGTCTTCGTAGTCGAGAGCTCTGACCTTTGCCCCGTGGCCACGATCCGGCTCCGGAGCAGGACAGAGTTTCGGTTCCTCTGGATGCAAGGCAAGCTGAGCGTCGGCGCGGGACTCGTCCTTCTGGTCTGGATAGAGCTTTTCTCGGATTGCCGTTGCGACAGAATCGGCATCGAGATAGAGGCCGCTGCTCAACAGGCGACCGACGGGACGACCGTGTTCGTCCACGTAAAGACTATCGTCGACGCGGAAGCACTCGACCGTCACCTTGCGGCCGTCGTCAGCCGTCGCCGTAAGGTCTAGATCTCGGGTGGGACCGTCGCGGCGATAGCGAACGCCGGGCAGACCTGGCACTTCCCCTTCGGAAATCCCGCCGGGATTTGGCGTTGGAATAAGGAGCGCACCGAGGAATGCGGTCGCAACGGTGAATCGCGCGGCAAGAACCGCTAGCGCTTCGAGCACTTCCGGAGACGCTTCCCCAAGCAACGAGGCCCCGCGTGCCGCAATGGCAATTCCGGGTGAGAGACGCGCCGACCGTGCATCTACTTCCGCCGCACCGTCGCCGACTTTGATCCATCGCCCGTCAGGACCGCGCGGCTCGTTTGGATCATATTTGAGAAGCCTGGGATCAAAGCCCAATTCCCGCGTCAGACGCCGCGGCGTCATGCCTTTCGCGAGCAGATCTTCGGCGAGAAACAGGCGGAAGGCATCCTCGCTTGTCTCGAGCCGCGGGAAACGCGCAAAGGCAAGCTCGATTTGCG
>JBKQHN010000103.1:0-6969 GCA_052148755.1 Beijerinckiaceae bacterium
GATGGCCAAGGACGCGACGGTGACGCGCAAGTGCGGATATTCGCTTCGCCGCTCGCCCGCCGCATCGCCAAAGAGGCAGGCCTCGATCTTGCGGCTCTGCACGGCTCCGGGCCGCATGGACGCATCATCGAACGCGACGTCGAGGCCGCGCTGGCGGCGCCGCGCCGAGCCGCACCCGCTGCTTTCGAAGCCGCGGCGAAAGCGCCTGCGCCGATGTCCGCTGCGCCGATGTCCGATGAGGTCGTGAAGAAATTCTTCGCGCCCGGGTCCTTCACCGAAGTCCCGCACGACTCGATGCGGAAGATCATCGCGCGCCGGCTCGTCGAAGCCAAGCAGACCATTCCGCATTTTTATCTGTCGATCGATTGCGAGCTCGACGCTTTGCTGAAATTGCGTGAAGAGGTCAATAGAGCGGCGCCGCGCGACAAGGACGCAAATCCGCGCTACAAGCTTTCGGTCAATGATTTCATCATCAAGGCGCTGGCGGTGGCGTTAATCCGCGTGCCGGATGCCAATGTGACCTGGACGGAAGCCGCGATGCTGAAGCACCAGCATGCCGACGTCGGCGTGGCTGTCGCCATCCCCGGCGGTTTGATCACGCCCGTCATCCGCAGCGCCGAAAGCAAAACCTTGTCGGTCATTTCCAACGAGATGAAGGATTTTGCTGCGCGCGCCAAAGTGCGCAAATTGAAGCCCGAGGAATATCAGGGCGGCGCGTCGGCGGTCTCCAATCTCGGCATGTTCGGCATCAAGAATTTCGCCGCCGTGATCAATCCGCCGCATGCGACGATCCTCGCCGTCGGTGCCGGCGAGGCGCGTGTCGTCGTCAAGGACGGCGCGCCGGCGGTCGCGACCGTGATGACCGCCACGCTGTCGACCGATCATCGCGCAGTTGACGGCGCTTTGGGCGCCGAACTTCTCGCCGCTTTCAAGAAATTGATCGAACATCCGGTGGGGATGCTGGTGTGAGCAGCTGGAGAATCGTGCCCGCGTTCAGGCCGACACTCACCCCTAACCCCTTCCCACAAGGGAGAGGGAATCGCCCCGGCAATAAATTGCTGCATCCTTTCGAACGCGCATAGGCGGAGTCGCATATGGCTGAAACCTACGACATCCTCATCATCGGCGGCGGTCCGGGCGGCTATGTCGCGGCGATCCGTGCCGCCCAGCTCGGCTTCAAGACGGCGGTCGTCGAACGCGAACATTTGGGCGGCATTTGTCTCAACTGGGGCTGTATTCCGACCAAGGCCTTGCTGCGCTCGGCGGAAATCTTTCACTATGCCCAGCACGCCAAGGATTATGGCCTCGTCATCGACGGCAAGATCGGGTTCGATCCAGCGGCAATCGTCAAACGCTCGCGCAATGTCTCGGCCCAATTGAACGCTGGCGTCGGCTTTCTTCTCAAGAAGAACAAGGTTGACGTGATCTTCGGCGAAGCCATGATCGCCAGGCCGGGCGAAGTCACTGTCGGGGCGACCAAGAAACTGCCGATGCAGCCGCAGCTGCCGCCGCCCAAAGGCATTCTCGGACCTGGCACGTATACGGCAAAACACATCATTGTTGCGACCGGCGCGCGGCCGCGGATTCTGCCCGGACTCGAACCCGATGGGAAACTCATCTGGACCTATTTCGAAGCCATGGTTCCCGCGCATTTTCCCAAGTCGCTCATCGTCATCGGCTCGGGGGCGATCGGTATTGAATTCGCCTCTTTCTATCGCACGCTCGGGGCCGAGGTCACGGTTGTCGAGATCCTGCCGCAGATCCTGCCGTTCGAAGATGCGGAAATCGCCGCCTACGCCCGCAAACGCTTTGAGAAGCAAGGCATCAGGATCCTGACCTCGACGAAAGTGACGAAGGTCGAAAAAGCCGCCGATCAGCTGACCGCGACGCTTGAGGATGAGAAAGGTGCGACGCAGACACTTACGGCCGAACGGATGATTTCGGCTGTCGGTGTCGTCGGCAATGTCGAGAACCTCGGCCTCGAAGCACTTGGCGTCAAGCAAGAGCGCGGGATCATCGCAACTGACGGCTTAGGCCGTACGAACATCGCCGGCATCTATGCGATCGGCGACGTCGCCGGCCCGCCCATGCTCGCCCACAAGGCCGAACACGAAGGCGTAATCTGCGTTGAAGCGATCAAAGGGCTCCCAACCCATCCCATGGACAAGGCAATGATTCCGGGCTGCACCTATTGCAACCCGCAAATAGCTTCCGTCGGGCTGACTGAAGCCAAGGCAAAGGCCGCGGGCTATGACGTCAGGATCGGCCGCTTTCCTTTCGTTGGCAACGGCAAGGCAATCGCGCTCGGCGAGCCTGACGGTCTCGTCAAAACGATCTTCGATGCCAAGACCGGCAAGCTCCTCGGTACGCATATGGTCGGGGCCGAAGTGACGGAACTGATCCAGGGTTTCGTCATTGCGATGAATTGCGAGACGACCGAGGAAGAATTGATCCACAGCGTCTTCCCGCATCCGACGCTCTCCGAGATGATGCATGAGAGCGTGCTCGACGCCTATGGACGCGTGATCCATACGTGAGGGCGTGATGCAGTCATGGATTGCGGTCTCGGAAATCATTAGAAACTTCGGCATTGTTCTCGGTGGGGCTATCGGCATCTATTTGGCTTGGAAGCGAGTTATTGCTTCGGACAAACAAGCTGACGCGCAGTTACGACAGGCCGAACTGTCTCGCCGAAGTCACGTGACCGAGCTTTTCAACCGTGCCATAGGGCAGCTCAAAGATGAAAAGCTGGAAATTCGGCTCGGCGCGATTTTGACGTTGGGCCAAATTTGTGCGGATTTTGCGGATCTTTCCGGTCCCGTCGTTCAGCTATTGAGCACCTATCTTCGGGAAGAAAAAATCGAGTATGGTGAAACGCAAGCACCAGCGGACATTGCTGAAATTACCCGCATAATCTCTCGTGTTTCGCGAATTCCGTCGGAGAGGGACCCATGAATAAAGCCAGCAAGGCCGAAAAATCGAAGCCTTTGCACATAGACCTCAGCCGCACGTTCATTCGACGAACCGATCTCAGCGGTGCAAATTTGGAAGGCGCAAACTTGAGCTATGCGGATTGCAAGAACGCTATTTTTCGCGGCGTCAATTTCAAAGATGCGGTTCTGGAAGGCACGAATTTGGTAGGCGCGGATCTGTCGGATGCCCGCAATTTGACACGCGAACAGCTAGCCAGAGCGATCATCGACGACACGACGATTTTGCCTGCTGCTTTGAGGGGTGGTTAGGTGAGGATGGAATGTTTGCGCATTATTTCAGGCGAAGCTCTATCCACGCTTGAAAAGGCGCATTGAGAGACATGTGAATGGCTACGGATTTGAAAGAGACGGGCACGACTGCCGCCGTTCGCCATCCTGAAAAGGCGCACCGGCCCGATCAGCCCGTGGCGCGCAAGCCCGATTGGATCCGCGTCAAGGCGCCGGGCTCGCCGCAATGGGCGGCAACGCAAAAAATCGTCAAAGACCATAAGCTCGTAACCGTCTGTGAAGAAGCCGGCTGTCCCAACATTGGCGAATGCTGGACGAAAAAACACGCCACTTTCATGATCATGGGCGACATCTGCACGCGCGCCTGCGCCTTTTGCAATGTCAGGACGGGCTTGCCGGCCGGGCTCGATCCCGGCGAGCCGGCGCGCGTCGCCGATGCCGTCGGCAAGCTCGGCCTTTCGCATGTGGTCATTACTTCGGTCGACCGCGATGATCTTGAAGACGGCGGTGCAAGACATTTTGCGCAAGTCATTGCGGCAATCCGCGCCGCGAGCCCGCAGACGACGATCGAAGTCTTGACGCCGGATTTCCTGCGCAAGCAGGGGGCGCTCGAACAGGTGGTTGCAGCCAAGCCCGACGTGTTCAATCACAACCTCGAGACCGTCCCGTCCAAATATCTCTCGGTGCGGCCGGGTGCGCGTTACTTCCACTCGGTCCGTCTCCTGCAAAAGGTCAAGGAGATCGATCCCGCGCTCTTCAGCAAGTCCGGGATCATGGTCGGGCTCGGTGAAGAGCACCATGAGATCCTGCAATTGATGGATGATCTGCGCAGTGCGGACGTCGACTTCCTGACGATCGGCCAATATCTGCAGCCGACGAAGAAACATCATCCGGTGGTCCGCTTCCTTCCGCCGGACGAATTCCGGTCGCTCGAGAGCATTGCCCTGGCAAAGGGCTTTTTGCTCGTTTCGGCGTCACCGCTGACACGCTCCTCGCACCATGCAGGGGAGGATTTTGCTCGGCTCAAGGCGAAGCGCGCCGGCCGTGCCTGAGCGCTGGAGCCGGCTCAGCCGCAGACAGGGTGCGGCACGATTTCGCAACTGCGAAGAAATTGCGTTGCATTGCTATTAACATTTCCCATTTATGCTATGCAAATTCAGTTTATGCTATGAAAATGCAGCTTTCCCGAACGCGTTGCGTTCGGGCGGCCTAACTGAAGGGAACCCGAATTCGGGCGAATTCGGGAGAGTGTCTGATGACATCGTTTCGCACTACGCGGCGCGTTCGTCACGCGGCAGAAGAGATGTTCGATCTCGTCGCCGACGCTGAAGCCTATCCGAAGTTCGTTCCCCTCTGTCGGGCCTTGCGCATACGGCGCCGGAGCGAGACGGAGGACGGCAAACAGGTTCTCATCGCGGACATGGAAGTCGGCTACAAGGCCATCCGCGAATCGTTCACCAGCCGCGTGACGCTCGATCGCGCAAAACTCGAGATTTTCGTCGAATATATCGACGGACCGTTCAACCGATTGGAAAATCGTTGGGGTTTCGTCCCTGCCGGCGACAATGCCTGCACTGTCGAATTCGACATTTCCTATGAGTTCAAGAGCCGGACTTTCGCTTTAGTCCTTGGCGGCATGTTCGACGCGGCATTCCGCAAATTCGCCGAGGCGTTCGAAATGCGTGCCAACAGGGTTTATGGCACCCCGTGAGCGGCGGCCGCGAGCAAAAGATCGATCGCAGTTGCAACTGAAATGAGCCGGACCTCGGCGCGCCCGCGATCGCCGAAACGTTCCGCCCGGGTTACTATCGCGCCCTTTCGTCCGCACGCGAAGTGAACGAGCCCTACCGGCTTGTCGGCGGAGCCGCCGCCGGGTCCGGCTATTCCCGTGACCGACACGGCGATTTGCGCGCGAGAATGTGCGAGCGCGCCCTCCGCCATGGCGCGCGCCACGACTTCGCTGACCGCGCCGAATTTTGCCAGCATGGCCTCTGGCACTCCTAGACACTCTCGCTTGGCTTCGTTCGAATAAGTGATGAAGCCGCGGTCATAAATGTCGGATGAGCCGGCGACGGCGGTGATGAGCCCGCCGACCAGGCCGCCCGTGCAGGATTCCGCAGTTGCCACCAGGAGTTTTTTTGCCCGGCAGAGGCTGACGAGGTCTTCGGCTTTTCGGATGAGATCGGCTGGGAACATAAAAAACCTCGTAAGTATCGTGTGAACAGCCCTGCGAGCTGCGGTCAGTTTCGCGGCAGCCTGTTTGGTCCGCCGCGGCTCGCCTCGGAGGTGGCGGATTCGGTTCGCGAAACGAATGTCGCGTGATCGCATCGATCGATAAATGTCGAGCGAGGCTCAAACCAAGAATGCAGCTGCCAAGGCGCCGCCGATGGCGCCGATGAAGAGTGCGGCATCATGGCAGGCGAGAAGCGCGGGCGCCGGTCGACCTTTGGCATGCAGCGCGACCGTGCTGCCGAGCATGGCGAGCGACCAGCCGCAACCGGCAAGGACGAGGACGAGGCCGAAATCCACGAGGCTGGCCGGCATCCCGATCAGAGCGGCGCCCAGAGCCAGCAGCGAAACACCAATCCCGGCGATCCATTCGCCGTGCAGCTGCGGCAGAACGAGACCAATGATCGCGGCGGGTGCATACATGGCCAAGAGATGCCAAGAGATGACGGCCGAGACGCCGGACGGGCTGATGCCGCAGTGGCTCATCATAGACGGACTCGCCGCCATCAGCAGGGTCATGCCGAACCATGCGGCAGTGCCGACTGCCGTTGCCATCACGAAGCCAGCATCGAGACCGTTCGGCCGGGCAGGGCGCGGTGCGGCGAGGCTGCGGCCAGGCAGCGCCAGCGACAGCGCGATTATGCCGACCTGCACGAGGCCTGCGCAGAGGAGTGCTGCGGCGGGCGCGAGCGGGCCCGCTTCCAGCTGAGCGAAGCGCATCAGGCTTGGAGCGAGGATGGCTGCAAGGCCGCCTGAGCCGAGAACGATCGCGATGGCGCGGCGCGGGCTCGTGGCGTGGATCGCAGCGGAATGCCTGTAGAAGAGACCGAAACCTTGCGCCGTGCCGAGCCAGAAAGCGCCGAGGCAGAGAGCAGAAAATTGCCCGGTGACGAAACTCCAGGCGGCAAGGCCGGCGCCCGCAAAACCGAGGCTCGCGCCCGTCGCGAATGCCGACCTTCGGCCGAACAGGTCGGCGAGTGCCGCCGCGGCGAAACTCGCGGCGAGCGCACCGACGAGAGTTGCCGCATAGGGCAAAGTGGCCCAGATCCGAGCTGGCGCCAATGTCACGCCGGCGATCGGCAGAACGGCGATCGTCAGCGTCTGGCTCAAGATATTCAGACCATAGCCGAGCGCCGTCAGCGCCAGGGCGGGGCGTCGCGCTGGGCCGGCTTCGACGGCCTCTGCTTCGCTGACCTCGCAGGTGCAGACGATATGGCCGGCCCTCGCCCCCGGTGGCTCGAGATCAATCAGGCTCATGGCGCGATATCGTCATCCGACAAGATACGGACGGCGGCGCCGTCGAGATCATCATATTGGCCGCTGCGCAAAGACCAGAGAAACGCCAAGAGGCCGACGAGACCGAGCCCAAGCGCAAGCGGAACGAGGAAGAGCAGGATGGTCATGAATGAGCCTCCGCGACCTTGTGCCAAGGGGAGTGCCAAGGGAATTCAATGCGTGCGCAACGGGTCACGAGCCGCAACCCTTGGTCTATACCGCGGTTCCGAAGGAACCCGCGGTG
>JBKQHN010000104.1:0-14848 GCA_052148755.1 Beijerinckiaceae bacterium
GAAGTTGCAGAAAACGGCGACCTCGCCAATTGGATGATCCCGGGTAAAATGGTCAAGGGCATGGGCGGCGCCATGGATCTCGTCGCCGGCGTGCGCCGCGTCGTCGTCGTGATGGAGCACACCGCCAAAGATCAGTCGAAATTGCTGCGCCGCTGCACTTTGCCTTTGACGGGGTCGGGCGTCGTCGACATGGTGATCACCGATCTTGGCGTGTTCACGCGCGATCCGGCCAAGGGCTTGACCCTCATCGAACTCGCCGACGGTGTGAGCTTGGATGAAATCAAGCGCAAGACCGAAGCGGCCTTCCAAGTCGCGCCGGACCTCGCATCGAAAGCGGCTTAGACGGGACGTATGTCGCTATCGAGCAAATGAGCGGCCGGGAAGCAGATCCCAAAGGTCTGCTATCTACTCAATGCGCTGCGTGACGGATGAGGGTTTTTGCCGCAGCCATAGCCTCTCGCTGTGACACAATTCTTCTTCAAATTCGCTGCTCCGTCCGAGCAGACGCCCTCATCCGGTCGGCTCCGCCGACTATTTTCTCTGGCATAGCCCGCCGCTTGCGACGGGCGTCGAGACGACGCCCTATGCGGGAGAAGCAACGCACCCGACCATTGCGCCTCCTCCTGGAACGGAAATCATGTCCAACGACATATCGGTGATGGAAAACTTTGCCGTCGGCCAGGCCGTCCTGCGCAGCGAGGATCCGATCCTGTTGCGTGGCGAAGGCCGCTATACGGATGATGTCGATCTCGAGAACCAAGCCTATGCGTTCATCCTGCGCAGCCCTATGGCGCATGGTTTCATCCGCCGCATAGATGCCGAAGCGGCACGGGCGATCCCGGGTGTGCTCTACGTCTTTACGGCTGATGAACTCGAAGCCGCCGGCTTCGGCGAGCTTAAATCGCGGCTCCCCTTCAAGAACCGCGACGGCTCGCCGATGAAGACGCCGGTACGCAAGGCGCTTGCTGAAGGCAAAGTGCGCTTCGTCGGCGACCCCGTCGCCTGTGTCGTCGCCGAATCCTTGAGCGTCGCGAAGGATGCCGCGGAGGCGATCGGACTCGACATAGAAGCGCTGCCCGCCGTAACGCGCGCGTCGCAGGCCACAGATCCCGACGCGCCACAACTCTTCGATGACGTTCCCGGAAACCTGCAGCTCGACTTTCATTTCGGCGACAGCGAGAAAGTCGCGGCCGCATTTGCGCAAGCCGCGCATGTCGTACGGCTCGAATTGATCAATAATCGACTGGTCGCCAATCCGATGGAGCCGCGCGCCGCTCTCGCCGCTTTTGATGCGGAAAGCGGCTTTACTTTGACTGTTTGCTCGCAAGGGGTCGTCAACCTCAAGAGCCAGCTCGTCAATGGCATCCTGCCGAACGGTCAGAGCGTCCGCGTCGTCACCGGCAACGTTGGCGGCTCGTTCGGCATGAAGTTCTCGGTTTATCCGGAATATGTCGCGATCCTTCACGCGGCGCAGAAACTCGGCCGCCCGGTGAAATGGACGGACGAGCGCGGCACCAGCTTTCTTTCCGATAATCACGGCCGTGATCACGAATTCTCAGGCGAACTCGCGCTCGACTCCGAGGGCCGGTTTCTCGCCGTGCGTTTCACGGGCTACGGCAATCTCGGGGCTTACCTGACGACGGTCGGGCCGCTCATGCCGACCCGCGGCATCGTCGTCAATGCGATCAGCCAGTACCAGACGCCGCTTATCGAAGTCTCATGCAAGGTCGTATTCACCAACACGACCCCTGTCGGCGCCTATCGCGGCGCCGGCCGGCCGGAGGCGAATTACTACATGGAGCGCCTCATCGATGTCGCGGCGCTGGAAATGGGGATAGACCGGATCGCCTTGCGCCGGCGCAATCAGATCAGGCCGGACCAGATCCCTTATAAGGCGCCGAACGGCATGGTTTATGATTCAGGTGATTTCACTGCGCTCATGGACCGCGCTCTCGAAATCGCCGATTGGAATGGCTTTGTCGCCCGCAAACGCGCCAGCGAAGACCGCGGCCTGCTGCGCGGCCGCGGCATCGGCTGCTTTCTCGAAGCGACGGCCGGGCCGATGCCGGAAATGGCGGCCCTGCGCTTCGAGGCCGATGGCCGAGTAACGATCCTGACGGGTACGCTCGATTACGGACAAGGCCATGCGACGGCCTTTGCGCAAGTCTTATCGACCCGATTGGGAATACCCTTCGACCGCATTCGCCTCGTGCAAGGCGACAGCGACGAGGTCGCGGCCGGCAGCGGCAGTGGCGGCTCGCGCTCGATCATGAATTCGGGTTCCTATATTCTCGCGGCCGCCGACGAAACGGTCGAGCGCGGCCGCAAGATTGCCAGTCATCTCTTGGAGGCCTCGCCGCAGGACATGGAATTTTCGCAAGGCCGCTTCGTGATCGCGGGAACCGACCGGGCGATCGGCTTGCTCGAACTCGCGGCGAAACTGCACAGCGGCCTTGTCATCCCGCAAGACCTGCCGCAGACACTCGATGCCGAGCATCGAGGACCCGGCATGCCCGCAACCTTCCCAAACGGATGTCATGTTTGCGAAGTCGAAATCGATCCGCAGACTGGCGAGACGCGCGTCGTCAAATATGTCTCGGTCAATGATTTCGGAACAATCGTCAATCCTCCCCTCGTCGAAGGCCAATTGCACGGCGGCATCGTGCAAAGCATCGGCCAAGCCCTGATGGAGCGCACCGTCTACGACGAAAGCGGCCAATTGCTCTCCGGCTCGTTCATGGACTACGCCTTGCCCCGCGCCGCCGACCTCATCGATTTTACGAGCGAAAGCCGGCCGACGCTGGCCACGACCAATCCGCTCGGCGTGAAAGGCTGCGGCGAGGCGGGTTGCGCTGGCGGCCTGACCGCGGTAATGGGCGCCGTCAACGACGCGCTGGCGGATTTCGGCATCGTCCACATCAATATGCCGGCGACGCCGCTTGTGATTTTCAAGGCGTTGCAGGCCGCCAAGAGAGAGACTTAACCGCGCCGGGCAACCGGCGCCTTGCGAATGCGGCGCACGGCGAGATACGGCAAGAAGAAAGGATTTGATTAAACCCGCCGTAAGCCTTTGCAGCTAGGCTTCGCAGATACGTTCAATCCGCCGGTTCTCTCATGTTGCGTTCGGCACTCAACGCATTCTTTGCTCTGACATTGGCCAGTCTTGGCCTCGTTTCCTACGTTACAACGCATTATGGAACCTGGTCCTCGCCCAGGGCTGCGCTGAGGCCAAGTGGTTCAAAAAGTGCGCCAAATCCTGCTCCGGCCCCTCAGGCCGTTTCGACACGGACTTCCAGCGACCAGATGGAGATCATGGCAGACCCGCTCGGCCATTATGTCACCGATGCGGAGATCGACGGTCACCTGATCCGCGTGCTCGTCGACACCGGCGCGAGCTTGGTCGCGCTTAAGAGCGAAGACGCTGCAGCCTTGGGATTCATCCGCTCGAAAGAGGATTTCAAGGTGAAAGTTACGACGGCGAATGGTGTGGCGAGCGCCGCGCTCGCGCATCTTTGGCGGGTCCGCATCGGCGCCATCCAGATTTACGACGTCGACGCCCTGGTCTTTCCGCCCGGCGTATTGGCGCAAAACCTCCTCGGCATGAGCGCGCTGCGCAAGTTGGGCAGCTTCGAAATCTCTGCCGGCCGGCTGGTCCTGAAGCAATAAACGCTTTACCAATACTCCGCTTCCGAAGGAAGACGGAGTTCCTTTCTTGGAAATCGCCACTCGAGAAGGCGATTTCCAAGAGCTGCACCGCGTGTTCCTGCGGAACCGCGGTCTACCGCCGCTGTTTCCCCGCAATGACGGCATTGCAGGGTCTCCGCTCGTCGGATCGAGCCTTGAAGAGGATGAATTGATGTTTCCGAAGCCAGAGCCCCTCCTGACGCCGAATACGTATGCATATGAGACGCGTCCGATGGTCAAGCCGACGGGCTTTCGCGAATATGACGCGCGCTGGCTTTTCGAAAAGGAAATCAACCTCATGGGCGTGGCAGCGCTGGGCCTTGGACTGGGCACCTTGCTGCATGAAATGGGCGTCGTGCCGCACATCGTCACCGGGCATGATTTCCGCAGTTATTCGGCTTCGATTAAATATGCGCTCACGACCGGCCTCGTGGCGGCCGGCGTGAGCGTGCATGACATCGGTCTGGCACTATCGCCGATGGCCTATTTCGCGCAATTCGATCTCGATGTACCCGCCGTGGCAATGGTCACTGCCTCGCATAACGACAATGGCTGGACCGGCGTTAAAATGGGTGCGCAGCGGCCTGTGACCTTTGGTCCGGACGAAATGAACCGCCTGAAGGATATCGTCCTCAACGGCAAGTTTCGTAGCGGCAGCGGCGGCGCCTATCATTTCGTCGCGGATTTCGCGGACCGCTATATGGCCGATTTGACCAATAGGCCGAAGATCGGCCGCAAGCTGAAAGTGGTCGCCGCCTGCGGCAACGGGACGGCGGGCGCCTTCGCGCCGCAGGTTCTCGCCAAGATCGGCTGCGACGTCGTGCCTCTCGACACCGAACTCGATTTCACTTTTCCGCATTACAATCCCAATCCCGAAGACTTGAAAATGCTACATGCGATGGCGGACAAGGTCCGCGAAACCGGCGCAGACTTAGGCCTCGGTTTCGACGGCGATGGCGATCGCTGCGGCGTCGTCGACAACCACGGAAATGAAATATTCGCCGACAAGATCGGCGTCATGCTGGCGCGTGACTTGTCCAAATTGCACCCCGGCGCAACCTTCGTCGTAGACGTCAAGTCGACCGGGCTTTTTGCGACGGATCCGGTGCTTCTGCAAAATGGCGCAAAAGCCGATTATTGGAAGACGGGCCATTCCTACATCAAGCGCCGCGTGAGCGAGCTCGGAGCACTCGCCGGTTTCGAGAAGTCCGGCCATTTCTTCTTCAACAAGCCGATTGGACGCGGCTACGACGACGGCATATTGACGGCGATCCGCATCGTCGAAATGCTTGACCGCAACAAGGCCAAATCCTTAGCCGATCTTTATGCCGAATTGCCGAAGACATGGGGTTCCCCGACCATGTCGCCACATTGCGACGACGAGAAAAAATATGCGGTTGTGGAGAAAGTCGTCGCCCAGTTCGAATCCATGTATCGGAAAGGGGAGCTCTTCACTGGCCAAGCAATTCGCGACGTCGTCACCGTGAATGGCGTACGCGTCACGGTCGCGGACGGCACATGGGGCCTTGTTCGTGCCTCTTCGAACAAGCCAGAACTCGTTGTGGTCGTCGAAAGCCCGGTTTCCGAGGCGCGAATGCGGGAAATGTTTTCTGCCGTCGATGCGGTTTTGCGCCAGCATCCGGAAGTCGGCGCCTATAATCAGACGTTGTGACCCGGCGCCCGCGATTCAGAGCAGCGTTTCACTTGCCGCTCGCTTGCGTATTGTGAGCTTGGACCTGGGCCGCGACATCGCCGAAATATTTCGTGTCATCGCCGAGCCGGACCGACGGCTGGCAACGTGGCGCGCAGGTGTAAGATTGCCGGTCCATGCCTCGCTGCACGACGAGGGCATCGTCACCGGCTATGACCTTAATCGTCGATTCGGCCACCGGATCGCCCGCCGAGTCGAGCGCGATGAGATTGGTTTCGCCATATCCCTTCCCGGTCACGACCATGACGCCGCCTTGTTTCACCAAAGTTACGTCGGCAATCATCGGATTGCCGATGATCAAGGTTTGGGTCCCGGGGGGAACTCTGACGGGCCGGGCCTGGTCGACTTTCACCATCAAAGTTTCTACCGGGCCGGCCGAGCACGGCACGCTGCAAATGAAGCAGAAGAGGAGCAGGGGTTTCACGCCGCTGCGAAGCCATGAACCGATGCAATGGTACGCGTACATGATTAGCCTCTGATTACTGATACACATCCACCCGCGCCCAGCGACGAAGCCTCTTCAACTTTGGCTATGACAAAGGCCGATCAACTCTCCTGGCCGAACACAGCCACAGAAGTGATGCAGGGGTCTTCCGACAGGGCCGCGCTGCAACGTCTTGGTCGCCAATTCCAACAGCTAGCCTGTTCGCAACCGAAATGCGCGGTATCGGAAAGCCGCGTGAAACAGGCTTGGCTTTTGGCTCGGTATGATTTGACATGACAATGGTGAATCATTGCTGAAGGTCGATGCGTCCGGAAACTCTAAATTCTCCGTTCGCGGATAAGTTAACGTCACAGTAATGGTCTGTGTCTAGCGTGGCGCAGTCGCGTGGGACATGTCTCCAATAGTCCCCGAGGAAGCCGTGCATTTCGCACATCGGTGTTAGAGCTATGAAGAAGCTGGTTGCACGTTTCATCAAAGATCAATCTGGTGCTACTGCCGTCGAATATTGCCTCATCGCCGGCCTGGTCTCCATTGTGATCGTCAGTGCCGTTACCCGGCTCGCGACGAATTTATCGACCAAATACAACGTTATCGCCAATAACGTGGCTTGATACTACGGTCCGTTCAGAATGTGCTGCTGAGATTTGCCTTCAAAACGAGGCGAAGCCGCGCATTGGACGGTGTTCCGAATAATGGCGCCGATTTTCCGGTGACGACACGGTCCATGTTTTTAAGTCAGCGTGTATTCTCGCCGATCTGATGATTTTCTCCGATCGGAAAACGAGCAAATCCCTCGAAATGCCGCCCCCGCGAGCACCGAGTTTTTGGCGATCCGCATAATTTAGTACGATGATGGTAAGCGATTGCTGAAGCCCGCTGTTGCAACGGGCGGAATTTGCCGCAGGCCGGCGCGCGCAAGTTTCCTTCCGGACGGCGCGAAGAATTCGCAAGCCTCTGAAAAAACGGATCTATCTGATACGGAACGGCTTTTTCCCAAGGCCGTCTGAATGCTCAAAAATTGAGTTTATGAGTCTGCCTTCGGTTTAACGCGTTCGCAACGGATGGCTTGTAGATTACCCTCGTTCCGGTGAGGCCTCTCCTCCAATGTTCTCGCCGGAATTTGCAGAGTTGGGACTAGGAGTTCGATTTATGAAGAGGCTTACTGCACGTTTTATCATGGATCAGTCCGGCGCGACCGCCATCGAATATGGCCTCATTGCTGGTCTGATCGCGGTCGTCATCATCGCTGCCGTCACCAAGCTCGGCACGAGCATTTCCGCCAAGTTCGGCGTCATCGCCAACAATCTGACCTGACGATACGAAGCCGGGCTTAGACCTTCACCCGCTTGGCCTGTGCCCGGCTTCACTTCTCCCGCCGCCGGCCGTCGCTCGAAGGATCGGCGATCCGGGTCGGTGCGCTACCCCGGCGCGGAGTCAGCAAGCCAGATTCTTTGGTTGCTCGCTCTTGCGGCCGGTCTGGCTGAGCGGCGAGATCGGAACGACGTTCTTGCAAATTGCGGGGCTGCGCAATTTCGCCGTGTTTGGCTAAGACATGGTAAACGTCTTTCCGCTAGCCCTATGCTGCCGCCGAGTCTGCCGCGCAAAACCGGTTCGATTATCGGGTGATTTTGGAAGTTGCATCAATGCTCCAGGCGACAACGCTTATTTTCTTCCCGGCGCTCATGATCTTTGCGGCTTTCTCCGATCTCTTCACGATGACAATTTCCAACCTTATCTCGGTCGTTTTGACTCTCAGCTTTTTCGCCTTGGCGGTGGTGCTCGGCTTGCCCCTCGATGAGATCGGCGCGCATATCGCTTGCGGGCTCTGCGTGCTGGCTTTGACTTTCGTTTTCTTTTCGCGAGGCTGGGTCGGTGGCGGGGATGCAAAACTCGCCTCGGCAACTGCTCTGTGGCTCGGCTTCGACCACCTGCTCGATTTCGGCCTTTATGCTGCGCTCATGGGAGGGGTTCTCACATTTGCAATCCTCATATTGCGGCGATGGCCTCTGCCGTCGTTTCTCCAGGCACGCGAATGGATCGTACGTCTGCATGAGCGAGGCAACGGCGTACCCTATGGAATTGCGCTCGCCCTTGCGGGGCTGATCCTTTATCCGGAAACCGCCATTTGGCTTTCTGCGGCGAGCCATTGAACGTCTGGTGTTGCGATGAGCAGGCGGATGGTTTCCATCTGCCTGCATCGCAACACTAACACTTTGATCTGCTGGGTCGACTTGTCTTTACGCTTGGGTACTGAGCGCAAAGGTCGGACCACTTGCGCCAGTGACACGGTCAAATTGATCACATTCTATTAACCTTAATTTGACGTTTGCATGTTCGAATTCGCTGGAAGTTGCCCCTTTCCGCGCGGATCGCTCGAACATGAAAACAGCTCGCCTTTTGGTCCTCGGCGTGGCCCTTGCCGCTGGCCTCGGCGCGGCGTTGCTGGTCAGCAATTCGAAACCGCCTGAACCCGTCAAGGAAGTCGTTCACGCGCCCGTCATTCAAATGGACGATGTGCTCATTGCCGGAAAGGAGCTTGGCTTCGGCTCTGTCCTTCAGGACGACGACCTTCACTGGCAGAGCTGGCCGAAGGACAATATCCCGCAGAACTTTGTCCGCAAGAGCACGGCGCCCAATGCGATCGCCGAGTTGAAAGGCGCGATCACGCGCAGCACGTTTTCTCCCGGCGAACCAATCCAGCAAGACCGGCTGGTGAAGGCCGGCACCACCGGGTTCATGTCTGCAATGCTGGCACCCGGCGAACGTGCGCTGGCTATTCCGATTGAACCAAATGGCACTTTGAGCGCCGGCGGCTTCATCCTGCCGAATGATCGCGTCGACATCATCCGCACCTATCGAGACGATGCAGCTGCGCGCGATGGCGTCGGAGATGTCTTCCTCAGCGAAACCATCGCGCACAATGTCAGGGTGCTCGCGATCGGCCAGAATATTCAGGAACGCAACAACGAAAAGGTTGTCGTCGGCGCCAACGCAACGCTCGAGCTGACGCCGCAGCAAGCGGAAGTCGTCGCCCTCGCCCAGCGTGTCGCCGGCAGCACGCTGTCTCTCGCTTTGCGCGGCCTCGCGGACAAGCAGATCGTCGATGACGCGCCGAGCAAACGACGAGCCGACATGACCATCATTCGCAACGGTATAGCAACACAGGCGCGCTCGCATTGACCGCCGGGATTCAAGGTATGACCGATCAACACTCAGGACATGCGCGTATGCAACGCCACATCCCGATGCTCCTCTTCGGATTGGCCCTGGGCCTGGCGGTTCTGGCGCATTCCGAGAAAAGCGCCGCACAAAGCCATGCGCCAATTGGAGTCAGCACCGAAGCGACACTGGTTCGGCGGATCCAAATGGGCGTCGGCAAATCTACGATCATCGACCTTCCACAAGACGCAGCGGAAATATTCGTCGGCAATCCGCTGGTCGCCAATGCGGTGGTCCGCTCCGCGCGTAAGTTGTATATCATCGGCATGGCGGGCGGCCAAACGTCGGTCTTCGCCCTCGACAAGCAGGGCCATCAGATTGCTGAACTCGAAATCAGCATCGGTCGCGATATCGGAGAGTTGCAGCAAATTCTCAAAGCCGCCCTCCCGAACTCGGTGATCGTAGCGCGCACCGTGAACGAAACGATCATTCTCACCGGCGAAGTCGATTCGCCGGAGGAAGCGCAGCGAGCCGCGGACATTGCTCGCGGCTTCGCAAACCGCCTCGGCGCGGCGGTAGGCGCAAGCGACGCCGAAAATCTCGTCATCAATTCGATGGTGATCCGTGGCCGTGACCAGGTGATGCTGAAGGTCACCGTTGCAGAGATTAGACGCGATATTGCTAAACAGCTCGGCCTCACGTCCAGCACGTGGGGCGCCTTCACCCAATATAACCCGTTCGCCATAAATGGCGTCATCGCGAGCCTGACGAACGGCGGCGGAACCGTGACGAACACAACCGCTCTGACCCTCAGTAATTCGAGCAATACGATGAGCGCGACGCTGCAGGCTTTCGAACGTTACGGTGTGTCGCGGATCCTTTCGGAACCATCCGTCACGGCGATCTCCGGCGAAAGCGCCAAGCTGACCGTCGGCGGCCAATTTCCTATTCCAAGCGCTCCTGTGTGCGCCACCACCGGCTCGCAGACGACTTGCAGTCCCGGTGGCGTTCTCTTCAAGGACTATGGGGTCAGTCTCAATTTCACGCCGGTCGTCTTGTCCGAAGGCCGCATTCTTCTGCACCTAGGGACCGAAGTGACCGAGATCGACAACACGGTCTCAGCCGTCATTCAAAGCGTGACGGTCCCCGGCATTCGTACACGCAAGAATGAGACGACGGTCGAACTCCCCTCGGGCGGCTCGATTGCTTCCGCCGGCCTCCTCCAGACAACCTCAAATCAAGTCATCAACGGGACGCCAGGCTTGATGAACCTTCCCATCCTCGGCGCCTTGTTCCGCTCCCGTGACTATCAGCGCAATGAAACGGAACTGCTGATTGTCGTTACCCCCTATCTCGTCAAGGCGGCCAACGTGAAGGCGATCCCAAGGCCGGACGACGGCTTCGCCGATGCGGCCGATCCGCAGGCCTGGCTGCTCGGTCGCATCAACCACCTCTATGCGTCCCCCAACAACCCCGAAGCGGTCAAGAATTACAAAGGCCGTGTCGGGTTCATCCAGGATTGACCCGAACGCCGGAAGAACCGAGAGCGAGACGAGCCGCAATGCTGAGTTCCATCCCAACCAGAATAGTCTTTCGCTGGTCGCCTCCAGCAAGGTTGCGCGCGGCGCTCTTGGCATGCATAGCCTCTCTGCTCGCCGGATGCGGCACAACCGATCGAACGGTGACCTCTTCCATTCCCATGGATGACTATCGTAATCGCCATCCGATCGTGCTTGCCGAGACGCCGCGCAGCCTCGACATTTTTGCCGCTCCTGATGCACACGGACTGGATCTCCATTCGGCAGCGCAAATGCGGGATTTCGCGCGCGCATACCGGCTGAGTGGACACGGGCCGATTACCGTGCTCGTGCCTGCCAGGGGCGCAGCGTTTGCACGCAGTGAAGTCGAAGGCATTCGCCGCACCCTTACGGCGGAGGGTGTGACGGCGCCGCTGGAAGTCACGACCTACCCGATCAAAAATCCGTCGCTCGCCTCACCGGTCCGGCTGAGTTTCGTCGGGATGAAAGCGAAGGTCGTAAACAAGTGCGGCGAATGGCCGAATGACCTCGCCTCCGGCTCCTCGCTCGAAGGGTGGGAAAACAAACCCTATTGGAACTTCGGCTGCTCAACCCAAGCCGCGCTTGCGGCCCAAATTGCCGATCCACGTGATCTTGTGACGCCGACTGGCGACGATCCTGCCGATACGCTTATGCGTAGCCGCGCTATCGCCGCCTTGCGCAAAGGCACCGATCCCGACACAGATTGGAAGACGAAGACGACTTCTATCAGCAGCGTTGGAAATTAACTGATGAGTACTTCGATCACCCCTCCATCCGAACAGATCGCACCGGTGCCGCGCATTTCCGTGCAGGCTTTTTGCGAAACTCAGGAAATCGCCAAGATCATTCAAGAAGCACTCGCCGACCGGCGCATGGAGAAAGCTCAAGTCAAGGTGCACATGGGTGGCGCGGCGGCCGCAATCGAGGCCTACCGATCAGCCGCGACCCCGAACGTGATCGTGCTCGAAACGGCGGCCGACCGCGAAGATCTCATCGCCAATCTCGAACAGCTCGCCGAATCATGCGATCCCGGCACAAAGGTCGTCGTCATCGGCCGCACCAACGATATCGTGCTCTACCGCCGGTTGATGGCGCAAGGCGTCAGTGAATATATCGTCGTTCCCTTTCACGTCCTCGATTTCATCCGGACGATTTCGCGAATCTATTCGACGCCCGGGGTGGAACCCGTGGGGCGGGTCATTGCCGTCACAAGCGTCAAGGGCGGGGTTGGCGCTTCGACCATCGCGCATAATATCGCGTGGTCCGTCGCGCGCGACCTCGAGATTCAGACGGTTCTCATCGACATGGACCTCGGCTTTGGAACCGCCGGACTGGATTTCAACCAAGATCCGCCGCAAGGCATTGCCGAAGCTGTCTTTGCGCCCGACCGGGTCGATGCCAACCTGGTCGACCGCCTGCTGTCTCGATGTGGCGACAGATTGAGCCTCCTTGCGGCGCCGGCAACGCTCGATCGGGTCTATGACTTCCCCGATACCGCCTTTGATGCCATCATCGACATTCTGCGCGCGTCGACGCCGTGCGTTCTGCTCGACATACCGCATCTGTGGACGGCCTGGTCGCGTCGCATGTTGGTCGGCGCGGACGAGGTGATCTTCGTCGCCGCTCCCGATCTTGCCAATCTGCGCAACGCCAAATGCTTGCTCGACACGGTCCGGCAGGCCAGACCCAATGACGCGCCGCCGCGCCTCGTCATGAACATGGTCGGCGTTCCCAAACGTCCCGAAATCTCGATTGGCGATTTCGTCAAGGCCGTCGACGTCGAACCTTCGGCGGTCATCGCCTTCGAACCGAAACTCTTCGGGACCGCGGCCAACAATGGTCAAATGATTGCCGAGATCGAGCCAACGAACAAGATCAACGAGGGGCTTGGCGAACTCGCCCGCGTCGTCTGTGGTCGATCCGAGATTCGTAAAGCAAAACGCAACCTTCTCGATCCACTCATGCTGCGGTTGGGTCGTAAGAGAGTTTCTTGAACTTGATCGTAGAGGCCGGCCCATGGAGCCCACTGCTTTGCCGCTCGGGTTGGAGGACTGATGGATGTTCGGTAAGCGATCGAATTTGGCTGACGCAGCGCCGGCGCGGCCAACGCCCGCCTCAGCGCCGCAATTCCGAGGCGTTGCGACTGCTGGCAAACCGCCGGCGCCGACCATGCTGGAACCGCAGCCGCAGCCGCAGCCGGTCCTGAGCGAAGCGCCGCGTTCGGAAGACTATTACGTCCAGAAGAGCATGATCTTCGGAGCGCTCATCGAAGCCATCGATCTTTCGCAATTGGCCCGCCTCGACGTCGACAGCGCCCGCGAGGAAATCCGCGACATCGTCAATGAGATCATCGCGATCAAAAATATCGTGATGTCGATCTCTGAGCAGGAAGATCTTCTCGACGACATTTGTAACGACGTGCTCGGATATGGCCCACTCGAACCTCTGCTCGCCCGCGACGAGATAGCCGACATCATGGTGAACGGAGCGACCCGCACTTTCATAGAAGTTGGCGGCAAAATCCAACTTACCAATGTCCGCTTTCGCGACAACTCGCAATTGATGAACATCTGTCAGAGAATCGTGAGCCAGGTCGGGCGCCGGGTCGATGAGGCTTCGCCGATCTGCGACGCCCGCCTGATGGACGGGTCCCGCGTGAACGTGATCGCACCGCCGCTTGCAATCGACGGCCCCGTCCTGACGATCCGCAAATTCCGCAAAGACAAGCTGACGCTCGATCAACTGGTGCGCTTCGGGACGATCTCGCCGGAAGGCGGCGAGATCTTGAAAATCATCAGCCGGGTACGTTGCAACGTGCTGATTTCAGGCGGTACCGGCTCGGGCAAGACGACGTTGCTCAACTGCCTCACCCATTACATCGATGCGGATGAACGCATCATAACCTGCGAAGACGCCGCCGAACTCCAGCTGCAGCAATCGCATGTGGTCCGCCTGGAAACGCGGCCGCCCAATCTCGAGGGCAGTGGCGCAGTCACCATGCGCGACCTCGTCAAGAACTGCCTGCGCATGCGCCCCGAGCGGATCATCGTCGGCGAGGTGCGTGGCCCGGAAGCCTTCGACCTCCTGCAAGCCATGAATACGGGCCATGACGGATCGATGGGAACCTTGCATGCCAACTCGCCACGCGAAGCGCTGAGCCGGCTCGAGTCGATGATCGCAATGGGCGGCTTTTCGCTGCCGGCGCGTACGATTCGCGAAATGATTGTCGCCTCGATCGACGTCGTCATCCAAGCTGCGCGCCTGCGCGACGGTTCGCGCCGCATCGTCCAGATCACGGAGGTGATGGGGCTCGAAGGCGACGTCGTCACGACCCAAGATCTGTTCGTCTATGAGGTGACTGGCGAAGATGCGGCGGGCCGCTTGAAAGGGCGACACCGCTCGACCGGCATTGGCCGGCCGCGGTTTTGGGAAAGAGCGCATTACTTCGGCGAAGAAAAGCGCTTGGCGGCGGCGCTCGATGCGGCGGAATCGGACGAAGAGGCATAAAGCCTCGCAGCCGGAGGCTGTTTCATGGACATGAATACTCTGATGATTGCTGCAATGGCGATGCTCGCCGTCGGCGGGGTCCTCTATGTTTTTGTCTATCCGCTGCTCAGTGGCGAGGCGAAGGCGGAGAAACGGCAAGCCGCCTTCTCGAGCGTCAGTCCAAGTCGCAAGGTCGCCGACAAACAGGCGGATGCAGCCACACGCCGCAAGCAGATCGCCGACAGCCTAAAGGAGGTCGAAGCCCGTAATAGGACGAAGAAAGTCAGTATCGAGGCCCGTATAGTGCAAGCGGGCTTGCGCTGGTCACGCCGGCAATTCCTGATGTTTTCAGGCGTATGTGCTGTCTTCTTCGGCGTTCTGACAATGCTCGTCAGCAATAACATGTTTCTTGCGCTTGCCATGCTCGGCGTGGGCGGGGTTGGTTTTCCGTTGTGGTTCCTCAATTTCCGCCGAAAACGGCGCTTTAAGAAGTTCATCGATGTCTTTCCGGAAGCGATCGATATCATCGTCCGCGGTGTCAAGGCAGGCCTGCCGCTCGGCGAATGCCTGCGCATTGTCGCCAATGAAGCGGCCGAACCCGTGCGCGGCGAATTTCGTCAAATCGTCGAAACCCAGACCATGGGTCTGCCGGTCAGCGAGACGGTCGAGCGTTTGGTGGGCCGCGTGCCCATTTCCGAGGCGAATTTCTTCGCCATCGTCATCGCCATTCAGCAAAAGGCCGGCGGCAATCTTTCCGAAGCGCTGTCCAATCTCGCAACGGTCTTGCGCGAACGTAAGAAGATG
>JBKQHN010000105.1:0-23609 GCA_052148755.1 Beijerinckiaceae bacterium
CGGCTTGAGGAAATGTTTTTCGTGATGGCCGAACTCGAAGCCGTAGCGGCGCGGCTTTCGGCAGGCGCGATGAGCCCGCTCGAACGTCGCGAACTCGATACTTTTCACGGCGCCATGCAATCGGCCGTACGCCTCGGCAGGCTCGTCGAATATGAGCAGTTCAACACAGGCTTACATTCGCGGCTCTACGAAGGATGCCATAATTCTTATTTGCGTGATCTGCTTTATGCGACACGTGCGCGGCTCGCGCCGTTTCGGCGGGCGCAATTCAAGGTGCTCGGACGGCTCGATTCGTCCTGGCGCGAACATGATCGCGTCGTGCAAGCCATTCTGCGCGGCGACGGCGAAGCGGCGGCACAGGCCATGCGCGCGCATGTTTTGCAAGTCAGCGTCGCTTCGGCCGAATATGTCTCTCATCAATCCACTATGAATGTCAGGTGAGAGCATGCCCGCCTCCGGAGCAACGTGGCGCCAGGCAAATGCGGGAGAGAGCCAAGTGGCGAGGGGCGGCAGCGTGACGGCAAAAGGGTAAATGCAGGCGTATCACCGAGACCGCCACCGATGATTTGAATCACCAAATTTGCAATAGGCCATGTCGTCTCGCCCCCTCTCCAAATGTGCCACAGTACCAGCTTGCGCAGATGACATGCATTTCGAGGCAATCGTCGGTCTGAACAAGGCTGATGCGGCAAAATCTTTTGTTTGGCAAGTCGAGCCGATCAGGCATTACGCGCGCCGGGGACCACTTCGCCGTCCTCTTTCACGAATGTGCCGATCTCCGGATTGGGTAGAATTTCGAGCACCTTCTCCGAGGGCCTGCAGAGGCGAACACCTTTGGGCGTTTCGACGATCGGCCGATTGATCAGGATCGGATGTTTCAGCATGAGATCGATGAGTTCGTCATCTGTCCACTTGCGATCGGCGAGGCCGAGTTCGGCGTAAGGCGTGCCCTTCTCGCGCAATAACGCCCGCACCGAAATCCCCATCGCCTTGATCAGCTCCAGCAACCGCACACGGGTTGGCGGGTTTTTCAAATATTCGATCACGACCGGCTCTTCGCCGCTTTGCCGGATCATGGCGAGCGTGTTGCGGGACGTGCCGCAATCCGGGTTGTGATAGATGGTGACGGTCATGGTCGTCGAACTCGGGCTGCTTGGAAACCTAATGGCCTGCGTCGATTAAATTGAAGGGAATAGCGGACCTCAGGCCCGCACAAATCCCTTAATTTGAACGACTCGCGCCGCTAACTCTTCGCAGATTTGTGCTGGTCGATGCTAAGTTTGAGAAAGCCAAACAAGAGCATCGCAATTCCACCGGCCACCGCGCCGGTGAGGCCCTGGAGCATCACCAGTTCGCCGAATCTCGGTTCATTCAAACTGCCGCTTTCGGTGACCAGTGTGGCGGCGAGCGTTTGCAGGAAGCAACCGCTCAAACCTCCCCCGACCGCACCGGCAAGCGTATGGCCGAACACCCCGAAGTTGTGATCCTTCGCTGCGACCGCAGCAGCATGTCCGCCGAAAATACCGCCGATGATTTGAATCACTAAATTTGTAATGGACCAGGTCATTTTGTCCCCTCCCCAAATGCCCCAAAATACCGGCTTGCGCAGATCACATGCGTTTCGCCGCGATGGTCAGCCCAAACAAGGCTTACGCAGCAAACGCGGCGCAAGCTGTGCGCCATCGAGACTTGGCAGGTCATTCATCGCGCGCGCGTCGCCCTCGTTGTGACCGGACGCGCGGCCGTCGCGCCGCGCTCGTACCAACCTTGCGTGCGATTGACGATCCAGACCACAGACAACATCACCGGCACTTCGATCAGCACTCCGACGACGGTTGCGAGCGCTGCGCCGGAGTTGAACCCGAACAAACTGATGGCGGCCGCCACGGCCAGCTCGAAGAAGTTGCTCGCCCCAATCAAGGCGGATGGACCGGCAACGCAATGCTGTTCACCTGTGATGCGGTTCAGCAGATACGCCAGCCCCGCATTGAAATAGACCTGAATGAGGATCGGCACCGCAAGCAGCAGGATCACCAGCGGTTGCGCGATGATCTGCTCGCCCTGAAACCCGAACAGCAGCACCAACGTCGCCAGCAAGGCGGCGAGGGAGATCGGTTGCAGCGCGGCGAGCAGGCGCGACAGCGCCGCCCCGCCGCCCGTTGCCAGCAGGCGGCGGCGCAAGAGTTGCGCGACAATCACCGGCACGACGATATAGAGCACAACCGACAGCACGAGCGTGTCCCATGGGACAGAAATCGCGGACAGGCCGAGCAACAGGCCGACGATCGGCGCGAAGGCGAACACCATAATCGTGTCGTTCAGCGCGACCTGGCTCAATGTGAAGTGCGGCTCGCCCTTGGTCAGATTCGACCAGACGAAGACCATGGCCGTGCAAGGCGCGGCAGCCAGGAGAATCAGGCCCGCAATGTAGGAGTTGACTTGATCGGCGGGCAGATACGGCCGGAACAGGTAGCCGATGAAGAATGCGCCCAGCGCCGCCATCGAAAAGGGCTTGACGGCCCAATTGATGAAAAGGGTCACACCGATGCCGCGCCAGTGCTGGCGAACCTGGCCGAGCGCGGCGAAGTCGATCTTGACCAGCATGGGGATCACCATCAGCCAGATCAGCACCGCCACCGGCAGATTGACCTTGGCGACTTCCGCTGCGCCGATCGCGTGAAACGCACCCGGCACGACATGCCCGAGGGCAACTCCGGCAACGATACAGAGAGCGACCCAAACCGTCAGATAACGTTCGAAGTTGGACATGGTGACCCCTTATGCCGTACCGACTTGGCGGCCGTGCCGATCGACGACGCGCTCGCCGTCTTGGTTGAGGAATTCGCCGTACTATGCGGGAGCAGACCAAGCACGGTTTCCCAGGCAAGGTTGTGGTAGATGATGATCACGTCCATCACGCGAGCTCCGGTCCGGGCTTCGATGCGCCTTCCATCTGGCCGATCTCGCGCAGGCGCGTGCCAAGTGCAAGCCGCTCGATGCTCTTGAGCGGCAGGCTCGTGAAAACACCGATGCGGTTCTTGATATAGCGGGCGGCCGTTACGAAGGCCGCCTCCTTGGCAAGCTCGGTGCCTTCGACGGCTGCGGGATCTTCAATGCCCCAATGCGCCGTCATCGGCTGGCCGGGCCAGACGGGGCAGGTTTCGCCAGCCGCATTGTCGCAGACCGTGAACACGAAATCCATCACTGGCGCCCCGGCTTGTGCGAACTCGTCCCAGCTTTTCGAGTGCAGCCCATCCGTGGGGTAACGGTAACTTTCAAGCACTTTCAGAGCGAACAGGTTGACTTTTTCCTTCGGCTGGCTGCCGGCCGAGAAGGACCGGAAGCGCCCTGCCCCCTCCTTTCGCAAAATGGACTCGGCCATGATCGAGCGCGCGCTATTGCCGGTGCAGAGAAACAGCACATTGAAGACGCGATCAGTCATGGCTTCGACCTTTCGGTGGGCAACAGGGCGTGAGATCGGCAACGAGAGGCGCGCAGAGTTCCGGCCGGCCGCCGCAGCAATCCTTGACCAAAAACACCGTCATCGCACGGAAGCAATCAAGATTGGCGCGATAGATGATCGAGCGACTGCGCCGTTCCCCATCCACTAGGCCGGCCCGCGACAGGATCGCCAGATGCGACGACATCGTGTTGTGCGGCACGGCCAAGGCGCGTGCGAGATCGCCGGCGGGCAATCCGTCCGGCTCATGCTTCACCAGCAAACGAAACACATCGAGCCGCGTCGATTGCGCGAGCGCTGCCAAAGCGAGAATGGTGCTTTCATTATCCATATGTCTAGACTATTCGACATAATATCCGCAGTCAACCTGGGCGGCCCAGGCGAATTCGAGAATTTTGTCTCCTGTTCGCGCGTCAATCAGCCGACCTGCCCCGTGCCGCCGAAGGCGATGCCGACTGTCCAAGTCGCGGCGAAGATCAAGGCGAAGGGCAGCCATGTCCCGAGCACGTTTTCGAACATGGCAAAGCTCCGCTCGATGAGGAGCGCCACGACAAACACGTCGAGTGCAATGACGATGGCCAGGAACGACGCCGCGGTCGCGAGCCGGCTCGTAAAGGCGAAGCGGGCAAATAGAGCCAGCTCAACCCCGCAAAGGCGACCGGCGCCAATCGCATGCACGACGAGCACGAAGCGGCGGCAAACCAGACGGCCACGACAGGAAAGTTTTTGCGCTCGTTCATACATCCAGCTCTGCATCTGCCGAATTGACAGCCTGTCGCGCCCGGACCAGAATGCGAAAGGCCGCTTAGCGACAAGTCGAAGGTCCGCAATCTGCCTAGTTGGCCCCGCAATGTCGGCCAATCATCCGCAAACCTTCAATCCGCGTCATCCAATCGGAGTCATCAATTCCGGAAACTCGGCCGGCTTTTTTTTCACGACTGTTTTACGCGGTTTCCTCCGCCACCGCGTGGTCAAAACCTGCCGCTTTGCGGGCTTCGCTAGCCCACGCCTGCGCCGCCATTTGGACAGGGTCCCATGGGCTGCTGAATGGCGGCGTGTAGCTGAGGTCCATGTCGTTGAGCTCCTCGACAGCCGCGTTCTGAAACAAAGCCGCCGCAACGATATCAATCCGTTTCGATATTTCGGCCTTGCGAGAGCCCAGAATCTGCGCTCCGAGCAAGCGCCCCGTGGATCGGTCGCCGCTTATGAGAACATTCAGCGGCGTCGAGCCGGGGTAGTAGGCCTTGTGATCGTTTGCTGTAGTCGGCACGGTCAGAGGATTGAAGCCGCCGGCGCGTGCCTCATGATCGAGCAGTCCAGTCCTGGCGATCGCGAGATCGAAAACCTTGAGGCTCTGCGTGCCCACGGCGCCAGCGAATTGCCGATCGCCGCCAATAGCGTTTTCACCGGCGACCCGGCCCTGCTTGTGCGCGATCGTGCCAAGGGAAATATAGGTCTGACGCTTGAGGAGACGGTGATAGGTTTCGACGCAATCACCGGCGGCGAAAACATCCGGTAGGCTAGTCCGCATCTGGCGCGTAACAGCGATTGCGTTGTTTGCGCCCAATGCGGCGCCGGCAGCGTGCGCCAGGTCGCTGTTGGGGCGAACGCCAATTGCGAAAATGACGAGATCAGCCGTATGACGCCCGCCGGCAGAGTCGACGACCGCGAGCCGCGGTCGTCGTGGTCCGTCCGCAACCTGCATGACCTCTGTGGCGCTGACGCTGGTGAGAACATGCACGCCGTTTCGTTGCAACTCCTCCCCGACCATCCTGCCGAGAGCGGGATCGACCGTCGGCAGCACCGTCGCGGCGCGGCTGAGCAAGGTCACGTCAAGTCCCCGCTGACGCAGGGCGTCCACCATTTCCAAACCGATATAGCCGGCGCCGACTAGTATGGCAGATTCGGGTTGACGTTCGTTCAAGTGGCGATGCACCGCGAAACTATCGTCCATCGTGTGAAGCAAGTAGACCCCTTCCAGAGCGCTCCCCGGAAGATTTGGGCAAACAGGAGCCGCCCCGGTTGCGACAATCAACCGGTCGTAACGGAGCGTCTTTGTCTTTCCTGCATTCCTGATCGCGACCGATTTAGCAGCCACGTCAATCGACCCGGCTTTGTGTTGTCGAAGTATATTGAGGCCTGGAAACTCGGTTCGATGAGCAAGATCGCGCCAATCCGGCGTCTCGCCGCTGAGAAAATATGGCAGTCCGCAAATGCTGAAATTCGGGAAGTCGTCGGCAAGCGCCATCGACACTTCCACGCCGGGGTCCAGTTCTTGCGCGCGCAATGCGGCGCTGATGCCGGCGTCGCTGCCGCCAATGATGAGCAGATGCATAATGATCCTCGATTGGCGACTCGCGCCGCCCAGCTGGTTTTGTCTTCAGGTCGACGAATTTCACCGACAAGCGCGCGAGCTGAAACTAAGTGGTTTCATTCGGTGAGCCCCGTCGACCAGAGGTGACTGCGACAGGCGATTATTTCGCGGCGGTGGAAAGTCCCAGCTTCTGCAATTGAGCCTCGCGCATTTCATTGGTGATCGGGTAGAAGCCGCCCTGTTCAGTCAGCGTCTGGCCGTCCTTGGACAGAATATATTTGATGAACTCGCCGCGCAGTGTGTCGAGCGGCTCGTTCGGCTTTTTATTCAAATAAATATAGAGGTAGCGCGCGATGGGGTATTTGCTGGAACGTGTTTCTTCCTCGGAAGTGCCATAGCAGTCATAGCCTGAGGATATCGATAGAGGCACCGCGCGGACGCCGTCCGTCTTGTAGCCGATACCAGAATAACCGATCGCGAATTTGTCGCCGGCGACGTCTTTAACCACCGTTTCGGAACCGACCTGCTGCTTGACTTCGGGTTTGTATTCGCCGCCCCACAAGGCGAGCTGCCGGAAAAACTCGTAGGTTCCAGAAATCGTGTTGCGGCCATAAATCGAAATCGGCTTCGATGCCCATTCGCCGGTCAATCCGACATCGCCCCAGGTATCGATGCTTCTGTTGCTGGCGTCGGGAACTTTGCGGGTCGACGAGAAAATCCGGTCTACCTCCCCCAGCGTCAAACACTTGATTGGATTGTCCTTGTTGACATAGACGGCGAGTGCGTCGACCGCGACGACGAAAGCTGACACTTTGTAGCCAAATTTCTCTTGGAAGGCGCCGGTTTCTTCGCCGGTCATGAGACGCGACATCGGGCCAATTTGCGAAACTCCTTCGAGAAGCGCGGCAGGGGCCGTCGCCGAACCCAGGCCCTCGATCTCGATCTTCACGTCGGGATAATATTTCTGGAATCCTTTGGCCCACAGCTGCATTTCATGATCCAACGTGTCGGACCCAACCGATTTCAATTGTCCTGAAATCTCTGCGACCGGCTGGTAGGCTGGAAGATTTTGGTCGAGGGCGAATGCGGCGGGGATCGCCAGCAAATTGGCGGCAAAGGCGACGGCGGCCAGCCTTGGCTTCATGGCGAATTCTCCTGTTGAAAGCGGGTTGTGATCTGGACACAGCGTTTCGTTTGAAGGCTGATTCGTTGGGCGGGAAAGGTTTCATTTCAGGGATGTCGATTGCTCTGGAAGCCCTTTTTGGTGGAACGGATTATGCGGCCGGCGCCGGCCACAAGTGTTTGGAAATCGCGACGGCCAAAGCGCGGGCGAGATCGCCGGCGGGCAATCCGTCCGGCTCATGCTTCACAAGCAGTCGAAACACATCGAGGCGCGTCGATTGCGCGAGCGCAGCCAAAGCGAGAATGGTGCTTTCATTGTCCATATGTCCAGACTACTCGACATAGTGGCCGAGGTCAAACTGGGCTCCCGAGGCGAATTAATGACTCTTGTCCCTCGGTCGCGCGTCAATCAGCCGGCCTGGCCCTTGCGGCCGAGGGCGACGCCGACTATCCAAGTTGCGGCAAAGATCAAGATGAAGGGCAGCCATGTCCCGAGCACGTTTTCGAACATGGCGAAGCTCCGCTCGATGAGGAGCGCCACGACGAACACGTCGAGCGCAACGACGATGGCCAGGAACGACGCCGCAGTCATGAGCGGGCTCGTATAGGCGAAACGGGTAAAATAGAGCCAACTCAAGCCGACAAATGCGACCGGCGCCACGATCGCGTGCAGGATGAGCGCTCGTTGCTCCGTCATGTGAGCAAAACCAATTCCAATCGCTGCGCCGCAAACCAGCCAACCCGCAAACGCAAAACCCGCAATGATCGCCGCGCGCGCCAAAGGCATCGGATGGCCCCCGGGGTTGTTAACACCAGACCAAAGCCGCCAAAAGTGATCAGCTGCAGCAGCTCAACGCAGAATTGGCCGCTGCGCCCGCTTCTTTTTGCACAACGAGCGGTTTTGCGGCGCGCACAAAGGCGCTCATGAACTTGCCGTCGACCTCCGCTGCAAGAGCGTCGACATCGAGCCCTTTGCCAGTCAGGAAATCGCGCGCGTCCTCGATCTTGTACACGCGGGTCGGCTCGATCCCGATCGCCTCGAAACCTGCGGCGGCGAGTTTCGCGCGATAGTCGTTCTCCTCGAGAGCGCCGGCGATGCAGCCGACCCACAGCAATATGTCCTTACGCAATTGTTCCGGCATGCCACCTCGCGTAACGACGTCGGAGACCGCAAAACGGCCACCCGGCTTGAGCACGCGGAAGGCTTCGCGCAGCACGCGGTCCTTATCGGCTGAAAGATTGATGACGCAGTTCGATATGATCACGTCGACTGAATTGTCGGGCAGCGGGATATTTTCGATTTCGCCTTTGAGAAACTCGACGTTGTTCGCAGCGGCCTTGTGCTGGTTATCGCGTGCCAGCGCGAGCATCTCGTCGGTCATGTCGAGGCCATAGGCCTTCCCTGCAGGGCCGACGCGGCGCGCCGAGAGAAGCACGTCGATGCCGCCGCCCGAGCCGAGATCGAGGACTGTTTCGCCGGGCTTCAGTTCGGCGAGAGCGGTCGGGTTGCCGCAACCGAGCGACGCCAGCACCGCGGCTTCCGGCAAGGCACTCGTCTCTGCGTCTTCGTAGAGGTTGGATGTGATCGGGCTGGTATTGGCGAGCGCAGTCTTCCCTCCGCAACAGGAGCCGGCGTCGCCGACGCGTCGCGCGGCTTGGCCGTATTTCTCGCGCACGGCTTGTTTGATATCGACTTGGCTCATGACGTTCTCCCAGCATTGGCTCTGGTGGGCCGACTTATCCCTACGCTTGGGCACCAAGCGTAGGGGTCGGACCACTAGCAGCAGGTGATCGCTTCGGGTTTGATGGCTTTGTTGCGTGTGCAGCACTCGGCAAACAGGAACGCGAGGATGTCTTGCAGCGCCTTCGTATTGGCGCTGTATCGGAGGAATGTGCTCTCGCGGCGCATGAGCACGAGCCCCTCGTTCTTCAGCTTTTCGAGATGATGCGAGAGCGTGGAAGGCGGGATGCCGAGCTCCGCGCCGATCTCGCCGACGACGAGGCCGTCGGGATGGGCAGACAACAAGAGGCGAATGATCCGCAGGCGCGGTTCCGTGCCGAGGGCCGCGAGCATATCGGCGAAACGAACGAGTTCTGTGTCGGAGGTGGAGTCCATGTGACCTCAATTTCTATATTTCTATTATAATGGAAGTATAGAAATGTCAAGGCCAATAATCGGCTGGAAAGAGGTCTGACGACCGTTCGGTTTCGCGATCGCTCACCGCGTTCCGCATAGCCTCGCGAAATTCAGGACTATCGCGACCAGGGACTTTCGCCGCCGCGCCAATCCACGCTATCGCAAAGACGCGTTGATCGCCTCGAGAGCCTTTGATCCCGGGCAAAGTTCGAGCTCAGCCAAGCCGTTGAGCGGCCTCTTCGTCGTCCTCAGGCGTTCGTGCAGGTCTTCGGCTTCTTCATTCAGGTAAATCAGTCCCGTGACGATTTCGCCGTCAACGCGATGCCGCTCGAACATCGCCAGGGCAGCGGACCTGTCATGCCAATCGTAATCGTCGGCGAGTTTGTGAAAACGGATGGTTGAGCCGTCATGCATGGCGACGGTCGCGTCCTCACCCGCAGCGTAAGCGACTTCGATCGGCGCACGGCCGCTGAGGAAATCAAGAGAATTCAGCGCGATATTGTGCTCGCGGACATAGTCGAAGCTTTTCGTCGAGCCCGCGTGGTTGTTGAACGCGATGCAGGGCGAGATCACGTCGATAAATGCCGCGCCGCGATGCGCAAAGGCCGCCTTGATCAAGGGCACAAGCTGGCCCTTGTCTCCTGAAAAGCCTCTGGCGACGAAGGTCGCGCCAAGCTGCAAAGCGAGAGCGACAAGATCAATCGGCGCATCGTGGTTTTCGACGCCCTTCTTGCTCTTCGAACCTTTGTCCGAGGTTGCCGAGAATTGCCCCTTGGTGAGCCCGTAAACGCCGTTATTCTCGACGATGTAGACCATGTCGACGCCGCGCCGCATCGCATGCGCGAATTGCCCCAGGCCAATTGACGCCGTGTCGCCGTCGCCCGAAACGCCAAGGTAGCGCAATTCGCGGTTGGCGAGATTTGCGCCAGTGAGGACGGACGGCATGCGTCCGTGAACCGAATTGAAGCCGTGGCTCTGGCCAAGCATGTAGGTCGGCGTCTTTGAAGAGCAGCCGATGCCGCTGAGCTTGGCTATGTGATGCGGCGGCAGGCCGAGTTCAAAACAGGCGCGGATGATCGCCGCGCTGATCGAATCGTGCCCGCAGCCGGCGCAGAGCGTCGAAATCGCGCCTTCATAATCGCGGTGGGTGAAGCCGAGCGCATTGACCTCGAGCGCGGGGTGCTGGAATTTTGGCTTGGCCAGATAGGTCACGATACGGTCTCTTGGGTCAGCGGCGCCGTGAATCCACGCGCACGGGCGGCGATTTCATGGCGGATGAGACGGGCGGTGATCGGCGTTCCGTCATAATGAAGGATTGCAACCAGTTGCGCAGGGTCGATCCCAAGGTCGGTCATCAGCAGCGTGCGCAATTGCGCATCGCGGTTCTGTTCGACGACAAAGACTTGTTCATGCGCGGAGATGAATTCGCCGATCTCCGGCCCGAAGGGAAAGGCGCGGATGCGCAACGTGTCGACATGCACGCCATCGCTCGCGAGAAGCTCGGCCGCTTCCCCCATTGATGCCGCGGTCGAGCCGTAATGAATCACGCCGATGCGCGTCGGCTGCGCGGCCTTGCGCAGCTCGGCGCGCGGAAGCAGCTTGCGCGCCGTGTCGAACTTGCGCAGCAATCGCTCCATGTTGTCGACATAGGGGGCGCCCTCTTCGGTGTAGCGGGCGTAGCGGTCGCGCGTGCTCCCGCGTGTGAAGAAGGCGCCACGCGTCGGGTGCGTGCCGGGAATGGTGCGCCAGGGGATGCCGTCGCCATCGACATCGAGATAGCGGCCGAACTCGCGGCCCGCTTCGAGATCGGCCGCCGACATCACCTTACCGCGGTCGAATTTGCGCGAATCATCCCAGCGAAATGGCGCGCAGAGATGTGCGTTCATGCCGATATCGAGATCGAGCATGACGAAAATCGGCGTCTGCAGCCGTTCCGCGAAATCGAATGCGCGCGCGCCGAATTCGAAAGCCTCGCTGGGGCCGTCCGGGAACAGCAGCACATGCCTTGTGTCGCCATGCGAAGCGAAGGCGCAGGCCAGCACGTCGGACTGTTGCGTGCGCGTCGGCATGCCGGTGGAGGGGCCGCCTCGCTGCACGTCGAATACGACGGCCGGGATCTCGGCGAAATAGGCGAGGCCGAGAAATTCCTGCATCAGCGAAATTCCTGGTCCTGACGTCGCCGTGAAAGCGCGCGCGCCGTTCCAGCCTGCGCCGACAACCATGCCGATCGCCGCGATTTCGTCCTCCGCCTGAACGATCGCGCAGCGCCTCTCGCCCGTCGGCTTATCGACCCGCAGCCGCGCACAATTTTTCTCAAACGCCTCGGCAAGCGAGGTCGATGGCGTGATCGGGTACCACGCGCAAATTGTGGCGCCGCCATAGACTGCGCCGAGCCCGGCCGCGAAATTACCATCCACCAGGATACGCTCGCCCACCGCGTCGCTGCGGGACACGCGAATGCCGAGCGGGCAAGCGAAGCGGGACTTGCAATCGTCATAGCCGATGCGCAAAGCCCGCAGGTTTGCCGCGATCAACCGATCCTTGCCCTTGAATTGTTCGCCGATCAGCTTTTCGAGCACCTCGATTTCGATGTCGAGAAGGGCCGCAAGCGCTCCGACATAGACGATGTTCTTGAGGAGCTGGCGTTGCCGCGGCTCGGCATATTCGCGCGTGCAAATCTCCGTCAGCGGCATGCCGAGCACAATGATATCGCCGCGCAGCCGCGAGGCCGGGATCGGCCGCGTGGAATCATAAAATAGGTAGCCTCCCGGCTCGATCGACGCGACGTCCTGCTCAAAGGTCTGCGGGTTCATGGCGACCATCATGTCGGTGCCGCCGCGAGCGCCCAAATGACCTTCCGCCGTGACGCGAACCTCGTACCAGGTCGGCAGGCCCTGAATGTTCGAGGGAAAGATGTTGCGCGGGGCGATCGGGGCGCCCATGCGCAGGATCGAGCGCGCGAACAGAAGATTGGCGCTGGCCGAGCCAGAGCCGTTGACATTCGCAAAGCGAATGACGAAGTCGTTTACACCCTCGATCGGCATGCATGCTCCCATTGCGCCATTTCGAGCGTGAATTTTTGCATGTCCCATGCTCCGGTCGGACAGCGTTCGGCGCACAGGCCGCAATGCAGGCAAAGGTCCTCGTCCTTGGCCATGATGCGCGCGGTCTTGAGTGGCTCGGAAACATAGATCGCCTGCGAAAGATCGGTGGCCGGCACACTGAGCGAACGGCGCAACGCATCCTCCGGCGCGTTCGGCACGAAAGAGATGCAGTCGAGGGGGCAAATGTCGACGCAGGCATCGCACTCGATGCAAGCCGGCGCCGAAAAAACGGTCTGCACGTCGCAGTTGAGGCAGCGTTGCGCCTCGGCGATTGCGAGGGCCGGATCGAAGCCGATTTCTACTTCCGTGCAAATATCCTTCAACGCCAGGGCGCTGTCGGCGTGCGGAACCTTGAATCGGCGATCAAGAGTGATCGCGTTGTCGTACGACCATTCGTGGATGCCCATTTTCTGGCTGACCAGATTGGTCATTGGCGGCGGGCGCAGGCGTGGGCTTTCGCCTCGGCAAAAAGCGTCAATTGAAATCGCCGCCTCGTGGCCATGCGCGACCGCAGTGATGATGTTCTTCGGACCGAACGCGGAATCGCCGCCGAAAAACACCGAAGGCAGGCTAGATTGAAAGGTGAGCACGTCGAGCTTGGGCAGGCCGGCGCGATCGAAGGTCACGCCGGCATCCGGCTCGATCCAGGGAAAGGCGTTCTCTTGCCCGACCGCGATCAGCACGTCGTCGCATTCGATATGGACGTCGGGCTCGCCGGTTGGCGACAAAATGCGGCGCCCGTTAGCGTCTAGCGTCGCAGTGACCTTTTCGAAGGTCATGCCCGTCAGCCGTCCCTTGTCATGAACGAAGGCCTTGGGCACATGATAGTTCAGGATTGGAATGCCCTCATGAATCGCATCTTCCTTCTCCCAGGATGAGGCCTTCATCTCGGCAAAACCGGAGCGCACCACGACCTTGACATCGACGCCGCCAAGACGAAGCGAGGAACGGCAGCAGTCCATCGCCGTATTGCCGCCGCCAAGCACGATAACCCGTCGCCCGATCGTATGCGTATGGCCGAAAGAGACACTCGCCAACCAGTCGATGCCGATATGAATGTGCGCCGCCGCCTCGGTGCGGCCCGGCAGCGAAATATCACGCCCGCGCGGTGCGCCGCTGCCGATGAAAATCGCGTCGTAGCCCTCGCCCAGCAGCGCTTTCAGGCTGTCGATGCGCCGGCCCGCGACGAAGCCGACGCCGCCGTCGAGCACATAGCCCACTTCCTCGTCGATGACCGAGTCGGGCAGGCGGAATTTCGGGATCTGGCTGCGCATCATGCCGCCCGCGCGCAGGTCGGCGTCGAAAACGATGACCTCATAGCCGAGCGGCGCGAGATCGCGAGCAACCGTCAGCGAGGCTGGCCCCGCGCCGACGCAGGCGACGCGTTTGCCGTTGCGCGTCGCAGGCGGCTTGGGCAGAAGCGCCGAGATGTCGCCCTTGTAGTCGGCGGCGACGCGCTTCAGACGGCAAATCGCGACCGGCTGTTCCTCGACGCGCCCGCGGCGGCAGGCCGGCTCGCACGGGCGATCGCAGGTGCGCCCGAGGATTCCGGGAAAGACGTTCGACTTCCAATTGATCATATAGGCGCCGACATAGTCCCCGGCCGAGATGAGCCGGATATATTCGGGCACAGGCGTATGGGCCGGGCAGGCCCATTGGCAATCGACCACTTTATGAAAGTAATCGGCTTGGGAGATATCCGTCGCCTTCACACAATGCTCCCCGGAGGTTCCCTGATCTTCTCCCCCGTCTGCTTTTTTTCGCGCCAATCGCCTGGAGCGCCCAGCCCGATCAACGGAGTCGCATAGAAGCGTCGAATCCAGCTATATTTCATCTATGTGTCAAGCGAAAACGCCCCGCAACCGCCCGCATCCCTGTGAGGGAGGGCGACTATCATTCAAAATGAGGTGAATATACTGAACCGGCGTCGCATAGAGCGCATTTCCGCAGGCTCAGCGGGCATTGTCATGCTCGCTCGGCAGAGACGCTCTCGACCCTGATTCAGCTTGCTGGCTAGAAGGGTAAGCTACTGATTTTCATAGGGCGATTGAGCGTCTGCCCTGGCAATTGACAGGCATTGACAGGCAACGTGACAATGCCTTTCGATGCATCGGCTCGAGTTGTTCAAGCATCTCGCTGCTGTTGTTTCGAGCGTCTATGCCGTTTTCATGGCCCAGAAAATCGGCCTCCACTAACCTGCATCGACGTTGTTTCCCGCCGCTTCGACGCTGTCGCAGTTCGACAATCCCGGAATAAGGAGCAGGAGCGACGCGTGGACACCCAGCGAATGCGGACATGCGCAGCGCGGCACCGCCGAAGCGGCCTTGCCCTCAGGTCTTTATAGCTGAAGCCTCAACTGCTCGAAGCCATTCGAGCGAGTTCAACGGGGTCCATGATCACCAGTTCACCGCTCGAGATATCGATCAGATTCTCTTTTCGGAATTTCGTCAGGACCCTGCTGACGTGAACGGAGCTGAGCCCGACTGCGTCCGCAATGTCGGACTGCTTGATCGGGAACGGGTAACGGCTTCCCCCGTACACCATCGCAAGCCTGTCGAGTCGTTCGGTCAGCCTAACAATGAAATGTGCAATTCGCTCTTCGGCACTTCTCTTTCCCAGTTCCACCGCTGCCTCGAGATGCCACTGGTCTTCCCGGGCGCCGACCTTCGCAGCGTTTTTCATCAAGTCTGGACTTTTCGCGATTGCTCGCTGCAAATCAGAGGAATTGATTCGACTGTAACGAATTTCGGTCAGCGACGTGACCGATATATAATCCTCTTTCGCAAACATCATCCTGCACGAGAAAATATCGCCGGGGAGAAGAAAAGAGAAAATCTGCCTGCGTCCGTCCGGCAAAATAAAGTGGGTAAATGCCCAGCCCTCGCAGAGTACGTAGACATCATCGGAGGATCTTCCGGGGCGGAAGACATTTCGGCCGGCGCCGGCTGTATAGTGATTTTGTCGAACTTCATTACTTCTCAATCGGGCTGCCAAGATGTCGTCCGGCGCTATCGTCCTGCAGAAGCTGGGCGTCTTGACCGAACAAATTGCGCAAGGCCAGTAGCCGGGATTGGTTGTCATGCTCACCGACACTACTGACCACCTTCTTTAGGGGCTCTGCTGTTTTGTTGGGATTTGGAACATAACGTGCGCCAATCGAGTGTGCCGATGCGAATTGTCGCGACAGGGAACTTTCGAATCGGTTTGTCGCAATGCGTGGCGACCTCCGGCAATTGTGGGGCTTTCAAAGACAATTTCGGATCTCGTTTCGGCGGCGAGGGATGCAGCTGAGCAGCGCGCCTTTTCGTCGGAGCCGCAGCGGCTAGGGATGAGGGCCACGGCGCCTTCAAAGTTTCGGTGCTGTGTCCGTGTGGGTTTTCAGCGAAACGGGCTCGCGTCGGCTTGGGACCATCGGGCACCGTGTCGATCACCGTGGCCATCATGGATCTATTAACCTGCCATGATAAGGTTTGGCGGGCGGCCCTTGCTAACGGCGGCCGCGTGGATTTTCGTGGATGGGCCACTTCCGCTGATGCCGGATTTATTTTTCTCGCCCTCGCAACGGCGGGCGCCGCCGCGGCCTTTCGCGAATATGCGGTAGGTCGTTCGAAGACTGGTGCGATTTCACTGGCGGCGCAACACATTCTTATTCACAATCAATAACTTACCTCAGTAAAGACTGTTGTCTGGCACGCCGCGGGCCGCTCGCACCCCAATATCGTGCTGATTTATTTTATTGAGATATAAAGCAATCAAACTCAATAGCAGAATCTAACTTGAGTTATTGATGCATGTTATCACAGCATTTTTTCGATTAACTTCCAGCCGTTATTTTCATTTGCATGTGTGCCCACGTCAAGGCGGCAAATGACCATAGACAGCTGCGCTCCGCTTCCAATCTCGGGCGATGACAATGTGATCGACCACGCATTCCTCGAGCTAATGCCCGATGCGATCGTGATCTGCGATGCCTCGGGTACCATCCGACAAGTCAATAGGCGCCTCACGTCGATGTTTGGTTACGAGGAAGATGAACTTTTATCGAACTCGGTTGAAATCCTCATGCCGGTTCACTCGCGTGACCTGCACCGCACTCATCGTACGGCTTTTCAGCACGCGCCTAAGCCGCGTTCAATGAATGAAGGTGGAAAGTTTGTAGGAAGGGATAAGGCCGGGCGCGAATTGCCCATAGACATCATGTTGACGTCGATTCGACATGGGGCCGAACTGCTTTCAATGGCGGTTGTTCGCGATATGACAAAGCAGAAAACAATGGAAATTGAGCTTGCCCAGCAATGCGCCGAACTCAAGCGAAGTCAGGCCGCGTTGTCGCAGCAGAATGCACTTTTCGACGAGGCGCTCAACAATATGACACACGGTTTGGCGATGTTCGATGCCACGGGCCGCCTCCTCGTGTGCAACAGGAAATTTCGCGAGACTTACCAAATTCCCGAGTCCGAACGTATGAGCGGATTGCATTGGAATGAGGTTGTCGAGATCCATATTCATCGAGGCCTGATCAACGAACGCGACAGGATGCAGCTCCGGAACCAGCGGCAGGTGTTGCGCACATCCAAGGAAGGATCAGTGAATTTAACACTGATAGATGGTCGCACAATCGCGATCTCCAGCCGAGAAATGGATAACGGGGGCTGGGTTTCAGTTCATCGTGATGTGACGGACCGCCTTCGTTCGGAAGCTGAAATCCGCCACTTGGCGACGCACGACTTCCTTACGGGTCTGCCGAACCGGCTGCTTTTGGAACAGCGGATAGCGAGCTTGCGGCGATCACACAGATCCGGAGACATCCTCGCTTTGCATTATCTTGACCTCGACCGGTTCAAGCCGGTCAACGACAATTTTGGCCACCGTTACGGTGATCTCCTTTTGCAGATGGTCGCAACCCGGATCTCGCAGATCGTCGCCCCTGAAGACATCACCGCGCGGCTTGGTGGTGACGAGTTTGTTGTGGTTCAGCCGTCCGCCAGTGATGAGGCTTCTGCGCAAAGTCTCGCATCCCGGCTCGTCAGTGCTTTAAGCGAGCCATTCCGGCTCAACGGAAAGAGAGTCCAGATAGGTGCCAGCGTCGGGATTGCGCTGAGCAGCGGCAAGCCCGATCTTGCAAATCTTCTGAGGCAAGCCGATTTAGCACTTTACGAAGCCAAGCAGGATGGCAAGGGGCTGGTGCGTGTGTTCGCCAGCGAGCAATTAACTCATCGGCATCGAGTGCATCAAATTGAGAAGAGAATGCTTGGCGCGATCGGCCGAAACGAAATGACACTCCACTTTCAGCCGATTGTCGATTGTCGCAGCTATAAGGCCCGTGGCTTCGAGGCACTCCTTCGCTGGTCCGATCCGCATTTGGGCTCTGTCAGCCCCTCCGAATTCATTCCCATCGCCGAGCAAAACGGCTCAATTGTCTCGATCGGGATCTGGGTTTTGGAGAAGGCATGCCGAATTGCATTGAAATGGCCCTCTAATCTGCGCGTCGCGGTCAATGTTTCGCCTTTACAGTTCCATCAGCCAGACTTCATTACAACTGTAAAGGAGGTTCTAAACCGAACCGGCCTGCCGGGGTGCCGGCTAGAGCTCGAAGTGACGGAGTCGCGTTTGTTCCTCAGAGACGAATCGATAATGTCGGGCATAACCTCACTTCGGGAGCTCGGTGTCGGGATTGCCGCAGACGACTTCGGAACAGGATATTCCTCGCTTCATCAACTCAAGAATTTTCCTTTCGATACGATTAAGATCGATCAATCGTTCGTCAGCGGCGACACGACGAAATCAGCGGAAATCGTCAGGGCAATCGCTGGATTGGCCAAAGGTCTCGGAATGAAAGCGATCGCCGAGGGCGTCGAAACCCCTGAACAGCGCGACCTGGTAATGAGCGCCGGCTGCGAGGAAATTCAAGGCTACCTTGTCAGCCGACCAATGCCGATTGAGCTGATCCCGGTGTTTCTCCGCGGATCGGATGTTCTCGAAGGTGCTGCCTGACATCGGCTGCAATTGCACTTTCAGCGAGTTGAAGAGTCGCTCGAGATCTCCTTTGGGTAAATTTAAAGCGCGTTGCGATAACATGGATCAATAATCCAAGTTGCGCTCGGCCATTGAGTCTGGCGCAAACACGGTGGCAAGGTTGACACAAGCTGTGCCGCCCGATGGGGCCGCCATTTTCATATCGCCTAAATTTGGTCCTCGCCGGCTATGCCGGTCTCGAGCAATGACAAACGTTGCCGCAGTCTTTCGAGATCGTCTTCCTGAAGGTGTCCGGCGCAGCCGGCGATCAATCGTTTGCCGCGATCGAGTAAACGGCGTCGGATCGCCGGCGCGTCGACCGTGCTCGCGATATCGCCGAGCGCACGCATCAGCCGAAGACTGACCGCCGCGTCGGCGACGGAATAATGCCGGATCTGCTCAAACGCCAGATCGAGCAGGCCGTTGAAATCGATCCAGGGGACAACCAAGCGCAGGATATGGGGCGGATCATAGAAATAGCTGCGCGGCGGCGTGCGGCCCACCCACCGGATCAAGATGCAGCTGAGCTGATCGACGCAGCTGATCGCGGTGGTCGGATCATTGACCGCCGGTGAAATCGCCCGCAACCCGATATCGACGATCTGAACAATGCCGAATTCGACGTCTTGCTGCATCGTGCGGGTCGGGCCTATTTCGACTGCAGCGAGAAGCTGCAGCGCGCGCTCCTCGGAGATACGATCGCCGCGCGAAACCCGCATCAATGCGACGCCTTGCGGAACGAAATGACCGACACGCCGCTCCAGGCGCAGGTAGACCCGGTAGGTTTTGGCGAGCGACCGAAGGCGGTCGATATCGATGAACCTTATGTAGCCCGACTGCCGACTCGCGATGAGGAATTCCAGCTTTTCGGGAAAAACATCGACCTCCTCGTCGAGTTGCAACGGTCGTCGCGGAAAAGGCATCAACGCGTCGATGACGAACTCGGTCTCTCGCCTGATGCGATCGACGATGTGGTTGACGCTGATCGCGTTGGAAATGTGGTGAATGAAATAGATCAGCCATCCGACGCAAACCGGCGCAAGCAGCATTCCTCCCGTGACCGTCGCGACCGGCACGAAGGGAGTGGGTAGCGACCGAGCGGCTGGAAGCGCCGCTATGCAATAGCAAAACGTGCCTAGAAACACGCCGAGCGTCCATTGCGTCACCCGATCCCTGATGAAGCTGATCAAGATTCGAGGCGAAAACTGCGTCGAGGCCAAGGTCAGTGTCATCAAAAGGATCGCAAAGACGATCGACACGACCGTCATGATCGATGTGGCTATCGAGGTGAGAATGGCCTGAGCAACCTGCGGATCCGCATGTGATGGAAACAGCACCTCCGGAACAAAGGAGCCGATTGCCGGCGCCCGCTCTTCCAATGAAGAGAGAATCGCGCCGGCGGCGCCGAGCGTGAGCGCGATGGCGAAGGGACGAAGGAGAAATCCGCCCCGGAAGGCGTATGATGCCGAACGCAACAGCACGGGCAGGCTTCTGGGCATTTGCGACTTTTTTCCTCGGATCGATCGATGCAGCCGTGCAAACTCCGGCTCTGCCAGGACAGCGTCAAAGACTCGGCCGCGGTTTCCGCTCCTGCTTTTAACGGGAACGCTGGCTATTGCAACGCATGCACCCGCGGCAGGTCTCGGTTTCGCTCATCGCGCAAGCATGGCGCGCGCCGCGTCGATCGATGCATGCGCTCGCCCGCTCGGGCAATTGAGTGGGGAGCCAGCGGCAAAGGAGGACGCGGTGAAGTCCTGACTTTATCTATGAACTCGAATTGCCCTTCCAGCACAGCGATCGTGCTGAATCTCTCGCTTGGCGTCGGCGCCGCCTCAGGCCCGCGTGACAACGAATCCCGCGCGCGGGAAATGCACAATCACGTCGCCGACGAGCGGATCGTGCCGACGGATCGCTATTTCATCAACCGATGATGCAGCCAATTCTCCCGAGACCGGGTCTCTTCCGGTATCGTCGGGTGCAACGCTGACCCGCTCGCCTGGCCGTAGTCCGTTAGGGTCCCGTGAATCGGTCGATGCTGGGGTCGCGGGTTGGGCCGCCTTGGCGATCGCGAGCGCTTCCCGTGCATCGATTGTGCTCGGTGTGCCATGGCCGATGGCCGCCAGCCGGTCGGCCCAGGCGAGGACGCCTGGGAACTCGGCTAGCACTTCCGGACGGCCGCCCCTCACGAACCACACCATGTGATAGAGGCTGCAATCAGCGGCCGAAGGATGTGCGCCGAAGATGAATGGCTTGCCGTCGGAGAAACTGGTCTCGAGCCAGTGGAGCTGGGCGCGGAAGGCGTCCAACATCCTCGGTTCCGCCGCTTTCATGGCCTGTGGATTGAAATCGCGGCCGGAAAATTTGCTGCGATCTTCGATAAAGGCTTGCGGCAAAGCCGCGCCGACCTTGGCGAACAACAGGGCGACGGCGGTGCTGAACAGGCTTCGCTCGGCCCACCAGCCTAATCCGTCGGCAAGCCCGCGGCTCTGCGACGGATAAAGGGTCGGCTCGGGCACGCGACGTTCGATCTCGCGCAGGATCAGCTGCGTGTCGCAATAGATATCGGCGCCGATTTGCAGGACAGGCGTCTTCCGGTAGCCGCCGGTGAGTGGCATCAAATCGGGCTTGGGCAGGATCACGGGAACGATCACGCTCTTCCACGCCAGCCCCTTGATGCCGAAGGCAACGCGAACCTTCTCGGAGAAAGGCGAAGTGGCGAAGTTGTGCAGGATCATATCGGACATAAGGGTCATTTCCTCTCGGCCAATATCAGGTGAAGGGTCGACGCAATTCTATCGCCGCGCAAGTTTCTCGAAGAAGTCCTGAAGGCTTGCCTCAAATCGAAGACAGTCCGGGTCTTTGCCATTCAGGTGATGCTGCAGGGCGCGAAAGAACAGCGCATCGAGCATGAGATAGACCGACTCGGGGTCGAACATCGGCTGCGGCGGGATGTCGCCGTAGGCCTGCAGCTTGGCGTATAACTGCTCGACCAGTGCGCGGAGCGACTGCTCGATGTCGGTCACCCCGTCGCGCAGGTCTTCGTCGAACAGCGCCTCGGCACGCAGATCGTACCACAACCGATGCACCCGGCCTTCGAGACGAACCGCCTCCACGAGCCCATGCGAGAAGCCGGCGACAAGCTCCTCACCGTTTGCCGCCTCGACCGTCGTGTTGGTCAGAGTCTCGACGAACCTTTGCTTGTAGCGCACGACGCAATACTGAATGAGATCGGCCTTGCCTTCGAAATAATAGTGCATGCGGCCCAGCGACATGCCTGAGAGCCGGGCTATATCGCGGAGCGATGTGCGGGCATAACCGTATGTCGCAAGACTTTCGATGGCAAAGTCGGCAAGTTCGTTGCGCCGATCCTCGCGAAGCAAGTTGGTTTTCGGCTGCCCTAATACCACGCTTCGTTCTTTCGCGGCGGTTCGGATTCGTTGTCGTCGGAACTGTCGGCCGGCGTCTTACCAGCGCGTCGATCGCTAAGCCAGGGAGGCGGAAGCGACTTTCGCCTCCCCCGTGACGTCGCCAGTCAGCCGAGGAGCGCCTGGAGGAAGATGCCCGGCACTTTCAGCCAGGAGGGCCTATACTGAAACTCGACGAGCAGGCGGCCGATCTTGTCGGCCCGCTTGTTGGTGACGAACCACGGCGGACGCGGCAGCAGCGTCATCGAGCCGTGCAGCAGGTTGCGCGGATAGGGCCAGAACGGCGCATAGACCACGCAGCGCTCGACACGGTCGAACAGCAGCGTGTTGTGGACGAACCCGCGTCCGCTCTGGATGTCGTTGAGCGGATGGCCGGGAAAGGCGCCCCACGGCGTCTGTGTCAGCAAGAATCCGAGCCCGCTCCAAGCGTTGACGGCGATGCAGCCATAGTGCAGGTCGGCGATGATCTCCTCGAAGCGGTCGCCGAGCTCTCTTAAAGTGCGCGGATGGATCAGGATGTTGGCGCCGAGTGTGCCTTGCAGATTGTCGTTGCAGTATTGGATCGCCGCGCGCAGGTAGCTCTCTGCATCGGGCGCGGGCAGCAGGACCTCACCGAGCGCCGGCGCGAACACTTCATGCTGCATGGCGTACGGGTCGCTGGCCCCGCGCTTCGGCAAGGCGACCACGACACGGTCGGCATCCGGCGACGGCAGCCGCGCTGCGTCCGGATAATGCGCCGCGAATTCGGCGAGGCGCTTTTGAGCGCCAGGGTAATACAGCGGACGGCCCGGCACGTCGGACAACACACGCCGCAGCTCGCTCTGGAACCGCTCGGTCAGCGTCCAGCCTTCCGGCAGCACCAGAATCTGGCAGGCTATGCAATTGAAGCCGGAATTGTGCAGCTTCTGGGTTGCGACATGCTCCGCCTGAAAGCGCAGATCCGCCTTGGTCCACGGCCCCGGCACCACGATCGTCGGACATACCGCGCCGAGCTCGCTGGTTATCGGCCGCTTGTTGACGGGATCGTTGGCTTCCTTGCGGCGCTTGCCCTCTGGGCCGGTGCCGAAGACGATTGCGTCGTGGGACATCACGCTGCCGGTGATATGAATGTCCTCGACCAGCGCGTGGTTGCACAGATATTGCCCGACGTCCGTGCCGCCGCAGACGATGCGAAGGAAGCCCGCATCGATCAGCGGGCGCAACGCTCTGCACAGCACGTCGTAAAGATAGTCATTGACCGGATTGAGCTTCAAGATGACGACGGCATGCTCGGCGATGAGCTTGTGCAACACATCGAGCGGCGAGATGCTGGAAATGTTGCCGGCGCCGAGCACCAGGCTGACCTTGCCGTTTCGCGTGGCGGCCGGCTCGCGATAGGCACGCGCGGTGTGCTCCGCAAGATTTGCCGGCGTTACACCGGGCTCCATCCAGACATCGGCGTAAACACCGCTCAACAATAGCCGGTCGAAGATCGACTGCGGGAAGACCTGCACGATCGCCTGCCCCGACCGGCCGATGCGCTTCTTCAGCTTGGCGATGTGCTGGCTGCCATCGAGATTTGCAAGTGTGAAGCGGTAATTGTCGAGCCCGAAGAGCAGCGCCCAGGGACCGGAGGCCCATTCTTCGCCGGCGAGCGGCGAGCCCTTGGCGATGCCTTTCTTCTCGGCGCCGAGTTCCGCCCAAGTTTCGGCCACCGCATGGGTCGCAGTCTTGACCTCGTCGAGAAGTCTGAGCCGCTCGGCAACGGACGTCTGCGCCCAGGCGCGCTTGTGGCTGGCGAGCTCCTGTAGGGCCTGATCAAGCTCGGCCTGCGGCTCGGTAACCGCGATTTCAGTGGGAATTGCTTTAGCAGTGCTCATGGCATCACCTCCCTGTGGTTCGCGTTTTTCTTATAGAAACCGGGTCAAACTGGCTCTGTCGCGCAACCCTGGACGTTAGTCCTAGACAGATGTCCAGTCGAAGTCAATTAGAGCGGGATGAAGAAAAGTGGGACGTTGCGCGGCTTTTCCGGCGCAATCAAGTTTACGCAGAT
>JBKQHN010000106.1:0-32894 GCA_052148755.1 Beijerinckiaceae bacterium
GCTTTACTGAATCACCCGCTTTGTCGAAGGAGCCTCTCTACGATGTGGTATTTCTCCTGGATACTCGGACTGGGCCTTGCCTGTTCCTTCGCCATCCTCAATGCGATGTGGCTGGAACTGCCGCAGGTGACGAACGACGAATAAAGAGCCTTTGCGCGCAACATCCGGCCGCCGAAACAACCAGCGGGCTTCGGCGGCAAGACACTTCAAGACGGCGGACTCGGCGCTCACGCGGTTGCCCGTCCTGCCACCATTGCCGCACGCATCTTCCTGATCGCCGCGTCGAGGCCGACGAAGATCGATTCGGCGATGAGAAAATGCCCGATATTGAGTTCGACGACCTGCGGCAAGGCCGAGATCAATTGCGCCATGTCGTAATCGAGTCCGTGGCCGGCATGGCATTCGATGCCGATTTTTTCGGAATGAAGTGCCGCCGCGCGCAATCGGGCGAATTCATATTCGGCCCTTTCCGTCTCGCCATGCTCGCGCGCGTCGCACCAGGCACCCGTATGCAATTCGATCACCGGAGCCCCGATCGCGCGGGCGGCCTCGAGCGCTTCGATCGCGGGTTCGATGAAGAGCGACGCTCTTATGCCCGCACGGGCGAGTTCGGAGACGATCGGCTTCAAACGGTCCTGCGCAGCGATGACTTCGAGACCACCTTCCGTCGTCCTCTCACTGCGTTTTTCCGGGACGAGACAGGCGGCATGCGGGCGCGTATCGAGCGCGATCGCCACCATTTCGTCGGTTGCTGCCATTTCGAAATTCAACGGCTTGGAAATCCGGCTCTTCAGTCGCTTCATGTCGTCGTCGCGAATGTGGCGGCGATCTTCGCGCAGATGCGCGGTGATGCCGTCCGCCCCAGCCTCGATAGCGAGCAAGGCCGCCCGCAGCGGATCTGGAACGCTGCCGCCACGCGAATTGCGCAAGGTCGCAACGTGATCGATGTTGACGCCGAGGCGCAGCGGAGATTGTGACATGAGAAGTAATCCTGTTGCGCAAGATTTGCGAAACGACCACACTGACGCAAACAAATCGGCCGGCCTGCTTAAACTTAATCGAGCAACACTCAAGAGCGGCGGACGCTCCGATTGAACCCGAGCCGCCGCTCTGCATTTTGTCTGAACATCGGATTTAACCCAAACCGGTTCCCACTAATGGGTCAGATGCTCTAGCCGTTCACGCGTTCGACCTTACTCACGACGGATTTTGTCCGCAGTTGCGTCATGATGCCATTCAAGTGCTTCAAATCGGCAACCTCGAGATCGACGACTATTTCCCTAAAATCCGGCGAGAGGACATTGATGGTGATATTGTCTATATTGGCGCCGGTGTCGCCGATGATCGTTGCGATGGTCCCTAAAGTGCCCGGCTCATTGATTGCGGTTACGACGATCTGGGCGGGGAAGAAATCCTGCTGGCCCTCTTCGAGGTCCCAGCGGACATCGAGCCAACGCCCGGGCTGATCATCGAAGGCAATCAGGTCCGGTGATTGGATCGGATAGATCGTGATCCCCTCCCCCGGGGTCAAGATGCCGACAATGCGGTCGCCCGGCACGGCGCCGCCATTCGGCGCGAACCGCACGGGCAGATCGCCCCGCAAGCCGCGTATTGGAATCGGATTGGGCGCGGCGTCTGCGCTTTGGGCGCCGGGAATTCTGAAGACGAGGCTGGCGGCTTTTTTCAACCCGAACCAACCGGCCTCGCCTTCCGCCGCGCGGCCATGCTGAGAGGCGCCTTTGCGCTCCTCCATGAATTCCGGATAGACCGCTTTGACGACGTCGCCGGAAAAGATTTCGCCGCGCCCCACAGCTGCGAAGACGTCATCGACGCTCGCTCGCGCCAAACGCGGCAAAGTGGTCTTGATCTTTTCATCGCTGAAGGACTTGCCGGCCCGCTCGAAAGCCCGCACCACGATTTGCCGCCCGAGCGTCGTATATTGTGCACGCACGGCATCGCGCGTCGCCCGCCGGATCGCTGCGCGAGCCTTGCCGGTCATGACGCGGCTCTCCCAAACCGCAGGCGGAATCTGGCCTTCGGCCCGAACGATTTCGACTTCGTCGCCGTTTTGCAATTCGGCGACGAGCGGCGCGAGCCGGCCGTTGATCTTGGCGCCGACTGCCGTATTGCCGACGTCGGTGTGGACGGCGTAAGCGAAATCGATCGGCGTCGCGCCCCGCGGCAGAGCGATCAATCGGCCTTTCGGGCTGAAGCAGAAGACCTGATCCTGGAAAAGTTCGAGCTTCGTATGCTCGAGAAATTCTTCCGGTGAATCGCCTTCGGCGAGAAGTTCAATGGTCCGGCGCAGCCATTGGTGGGCGCGGCTCTCCCGCGACAAGGCCTGCTGGTCGGCGATCCAGCCGTCTTTATACAGGGCATGCGCGGCGATGCCGTGGCGCGCGATGTCATGCATATCGAGTGTCCGCACCTGCAGTTCGACGCGTTGGCGGCCGGGCCCGACAACCGTCGTGTGGATCGACCGATAATCATTCTCTTTCGGCGTGGAAATGTAGTCTTTGAATCGTCCGGGCACCATCGGCCATTTGGTGTGCACGACGCCGATGACGCCGTAACAATCGGCAGTGGTTTTGACGACCACGCGAAACCCGAAAATATCCGATAATTGTTCAAAGGCGATGGACTTGCGCTCCATCTTGCACCACACCGAATAGGGGTGTTTCTGGCGCCCCTCGACCGTAGCCTCGATGCCGCGCGCCGATAATTCGTCGCGTAATTCCTGCTCGACGCGGGCAATCGTGCGGCCGTTCTTTTCTTTGAGATCTTCGAGTCGGGCCTTGATCATCGCATAGGGCTCCGGCATCAAATGCCGGAAGGCGAGATCCTCGAGCTCGTCGCGCATGTTCTGCATGCCCATGCGCCCGGCGAGCGGCGCGTAGATATCGAGCGTCTCTTCGGCAATCCTGGCCCGCTTTTCCGGCGGCACGAAATGCAGGGTCCGCATATTGTGGAGGCGGTCGGCCAGTTTGACGAGGAGAACTCGGACGTCGTCGGCTACAGCAAGCAACAGCTTGCGAAAATTTTCCGCCTGCGCCGCCCGTTTCGAGACGAGATCGAGCCTCTTCAACTTAGTGAGGCCTTCGACCAGGCGGCCAATCTCCGGACCGAACAATTTGTCGATTTCTTCGCGCGTCGAATCCGTGTCTTCGATCGTATCGTGCAGAACCGCCGCCACGATCGTCGCTTCGTCGAGCTTGAGATCGGTGAGGATCGCCGCGACTTCGAGCGGATGCGAAAAAAAGGGATCGCCCGACGCACGCGTTTGCACGCCGTGCGCCCTCATTGCATAGACATAGGCGCGATTGAGCAAATCCTCGTTGGCGTGCGGATTATAGCTCCGCACACGATCAACGAGTTCATATTGCCGCATCATCGGTTCGGTCGATCCTTAGAGGCCACTGCGGCTGCGATTGTGACTTCGCGCAGATTTCCTCTGCCGGACTCGAGATCGCGGCGGCGCCGCGCCAGTGTTGCGATGCTAACGGATGCTTCCCGTCCTTAGCTGAAGCGCAACACTAACTCTTTGATCTGGTCAGCCGGCTTGTGCTTAACCCTTGTGTGCCGAAACCCTTGGGTTCCAAGCGCCAAGGGTCGGACCACTAGTCGCCATCATCTTCGGTTTCCGCCGGCGGAACCAGACCTTCGAGGCCGCGCAGCAAATCCTCTTCCGTCATGCGATCGAACTGAACGTCGGAGACGAGATCGGAATTGGCCCGATCCGCGGCAGGCGCCAGTGCCGGCACAGCCTCCGCCTCAGGCTCGTCGACTTCAACATGTTTCTGCAGCGAATGAATGAAGTCTTCCTTCAGGTCCTCCGGCGCCAGCCTGCTTTCTGCGATTTCGCGCAAGGCGACAACGGCATTCTTGTCATTGTCGCGGTCCACCGTAATCTGGCCCCCCGACGCGATCATCCGAGCGCGATGGCTCGCTATGAGGACGAGCTCAAATCGATTTTCAACCTTGTCGATGCAATCCTCAACCGTTACGCGTGCCATTCGTTCGATGCTCCTTTTTATCGACCTGTCTATCGAACCCTTTGCAAGAGTTCTACTACAGAATAAGACAAACCTCGGTGAATTAGTGTTGCTTTTGTGCCATCGCATTGGTGCCCCGAAGGGCGTGCCGGCGTCTCCGCGGAGCCAGTTTTCATCTCACCGCCGATAAATTATTCTTTATTATTCGCCGACCACATAAGCCAATAGCAAGAGCTTTATCATATATCGCCCTGCGCCTATTGCTAAGATTAAAAGAGCCACTTGGATACATTTCGACTTTGCCGTAAGGACAAATGCAATTGCTGGTCCTCGCGCTTTATTCCATCAAATCGCAATTGACCGCTGTGAATTCACATGAACCTAACTTCAAATTGCCGCTATCTCTTCAACTTCATTGCGAATATTCTAATATGTGACTTGACGAGTCCGGCGGGCCGGGCCAAATCAGATTGCATTAGCTGGGTTAGGTGAATGACCTCGTCATGCGGCGGGAGACTTCGCCGCGAGTTTATGGGTTACTTTATCCCGTGCACGAAAAATCCCGAATGATTAACCGGAAACATTCAGAGACACGTTGATGGCTGACCAAGAACGAATTGCGCTGTTCATTGATGGCGCAAATCTATATGCGACCGCAAAAACCTTAGGCTTCGATATTGATTATAAGCGCCTGCTCAAAGAATTCCAGAGCAGGGGTAAACTGATACGAGCTTTTTATTATACAGCTCTGGTCGAGGATCAAGAATATTCCTCAATCAGGCCGCTGATCGATTGGCTCGACTATAATGGCTATTCCGTCGTGACGAAGCCGACGAAGGAATTCGTCGATTCGCTGGGACGCCGCAAGGTGAAGGGAAACATGGATATCGAACTCGCGGTGGACGCCATGGAAATGGCCGAACACCTCGACCACATCGTCCTATTTTCCGGTGACGGCGATTTCCGCTCCCTTGTCGAAGCCGTGCAGCGCAGAGGCGTACGTGTTTCGGTCGTGTCGACCAATACGACACAACCGGCCATGGTCGCCGACGAGTTGCGCCGGCAGGCCGACGAGTTCATCGACCTTGTCCAATTGGCCGCCAAGATCGGCCGTGACCCCGGTGAGAGGCCTGAGCGCACGCAGCGCTATCAGGACCGGCGCCCGGCCGCGGCCATGCCTGGCGGATATGATCAAGACATGGTCGACGATTGACGCGCTGCCCTCGAGGCGCAAACAGCTGGCTAGAGCCGACCTCGCTTGCGTGGAATCGCATTCTTGGCCCATCGGGTAAGCCCGATGGGCTTGGACCGCAACCTGCATAACGGTAAAAATGGGCTCTACATCAAGAACCTAGAACATGTCTTTGGCGGAAAAGTCGAGCAAATTTTCGAATGTTAGACATTGGATCAATCCGATGTCTCGGAAATGACATGCTCTAGCAGCGCCACGCCGCGCGCGGAACTGGCGGTGGATCCGGGCCGGGATTGCCCCTTATGCGAAAGGCTGCTTGCCTTTCGCGAAGTGACACGCGCCGAACATCAGGACTGGTTCAATGCGCCTGTCCCATCATTCGGACCGGCCAATGCGCGGCTGCTCATCGTCGGGCTTGCGCCTGGCTTGCGCGGCGCCAACCGCACCGGCAGGCCTTTCACCGGTGACTTCGCCGGGGATCTGCTGTACGAAACTCTGCTCGCCTGCGGCCTCGCTTCAGGCCAATATCGCCAGCGCGCCGATGATGGCCTGACGCTCATCGGCTGCGCAATCACCAATGCGGTTCGCTGCGTGCCGCCGCAAAATAAGCCAACTCCGGCCGAAATCACTACCTGCCGCCGCTTTCTTGCCGCGACGATCGCTGAAATGCCGAATCTCGAGGCGATGATCGCCCTCGGGCGGATCGCACATGATTCGCTCGTGCGCGCCCTTGGCCGCAAGATCAAGGACCTACCCTTCGTGCACGGCCGCGAACATTTGCTACCGAATTTCGGCCAGCGCGGGCTTGCCCTCTTCGACTGCTATCACTGCTCGCGCTACAATACGAACACCGGCGTTCTAACGCCTACGATGTTTCGCGAGGTTTTCGGCAAGGCTTGCGCGCGTATCGGCGTTCAGCGGGGCGGATAGACCATGAACTCCAGGAGCGACCCGTCCGGGTCGCGAAAATAGATACTCGTCGCCGCGCCTTTGGCACCCCGGGTCGCAATGGGGCCGACTTCGATGGGGACGCCAAGCCGATTGAGATGCGCACTCGCGGCTTCGATCGTTCCCGGCCATTCGAAGCAGAGGTCGCTGTTGCCCGGCTGCACCGGAATCCGCGCCAAGATATTCGGCTTAACGCCCGGCCCATGGCAATTGAGAAGGAAGTCGCCGAGCTTGTAGGCAAAGCCATTCTGTCGCGGCACGATCTCTGCGCCGAGCACGTCGGCATAAAACTGGTTCGACCGTTTCCAGTCGGAAATATGGATGACGCAATGGTCGAGCTTAAGCGCTTGCATATTCGAACCGGTGCATTGAATTAGCCTCTGGCGCGCAACAGCCGGCTTTTCTCGCGATTCCAGTCACGCTGCTTTTCGGTCTCGCGCTTATCGTGCAGTTTCTTACCCCGCGCGATAGCGACTTCGACTTTCGCGCGGCCGCGGTCATTGAAATAGATCTTCAACGGCACCAAGGTCATGCCTTCGCGTTCGAGAGCTTTTCTGACCTTGATGATTTCGCGCGAATTCATCAAGAGCTTGCGCGGCCGCTTGGGATCGTGGTTGAAGCGGTTGGCCTGAAGGTATTCGGGTATATTGGCGTTGATGAGGAAAATCTCGCCGGCCCGATCAAGACTGGCGTAGCTCTCGCCGATCGTCGCCTTTCCGGTCCGCAGTGATTTCACTTCGGTACCGGTCAAGACGAGCCCCGCTTCGAAAGTGTCGCCGATCTCGTAGTCGAACCGCGCACGTCGATTGTCGGCTGCGATCTTGTGCTTCGGCTCCGGCTTTGCCGCCAAGTTATGCTCCCGTCCGCGAACGCATCAAGCCGGCACCAGGCCGGCATGTTTCATCGCTGCCTTGACGGCCGATCTTGCCGCCTCGCTCGCAGGCAACAGGGGTAAACGTACGTCGGCCGTCATTTTGCCGAGCAGCGACAGCGCAAACTTGGGGCCCGATGGATTGGGATCGGCGAACAGGGCGGCATGCAGCGGCGTGAGCCGGTCATGAATTTTCAAGGCTTCAGCGAAATCGCCCCGCAGGCAGGCTTCCTGAGCGTCGGAGCAAGCGCGCGGCGCCACGTTCGACGTCACCGAAATACAGCCATCGCCGCCGTGGGCCATCACCGAGAGAGCGGTCATGTCGTCCCCCGACAATTGGATGAAGTCGGGTCCCAGCGCCTGGCGCTGCAGCGGAATTCGCGCGAGATTGCCGGTCGCGTCTTTGACGCCGGCAATGTTCGGCAATTCGAACAACCTTTTCATCGTGTCGATCGACATGTCAACGACGGTACGCGGGGGGATATTGTAAATGATGATGGGGATGCCGACCACGTCATTGATGGCCTTGAAATGTTGATACATGCCCTCTTGCGAGGGCTTATTGTAGTAAGGGACGACGATGAGAAGTCCGTCCGCTCCGGCCTTTTCGGCATGCACGGCCAAGCTGATCGCTTCCTTGGTATTGTTCGAGCCCGCCCCGGCGATGACCGGCACCCGGCCTTTTGCCTCGGTAATGCAGATCTCGACCACGCGACGATGTTCCTCATGCGAAAGAGTTGGGCCTTCACCAGTGGTGCCGACCGGCACGAGTCCATGCGTGCCATTCGTGATCTGCCAATCGACGAAAGCGCGGAAAGCGGCTTCGTCGAAGTCGCCACCGCGAAACGGGGTGACTAATGCGGTGATCGAGCCCTTGAAGGTGGCCTTCTTGCCCATAGCGGGGATTTCCTTTTGCCGACTGCCAAACCGACGCCGCAATTTGCGGGCTGACTCTCCTGCCCTCGCGATGTTCCGCCAAGGACGCGGATGTACACACATAGCGAGTGGGCAAAGATCCGCAAGCTCAAACCGGCCCGGCAACACTAAGTCTTTGATCTGATAACCCGACTTACCCTTGACCCTTGGCCACCCCAAGCGGAACGATTGGGCCAGTCTGGCGGAAATTCGGTCGCCGCACCGGCCTCCGGTTGGAAGGACTCGCGCCGTGTCGGCGCCGCAAGCGGCCGCGCTGCCGATTGATGCTTCGGAAGGAAAATTCTGGCTTTATCGGACTTTGCCGGCGCCAAGCGCGTTATCAAGCGAAGCGGGCGCTGGTTCACGGCTCGAAACCGACTGTGTTCGTCGGTCTCGAGCACTAAATACGCAAAACGGGCTTGCATACGGAAGCTAGCGCGCAAAAGCTGGGCGCGACCAGCAGGATTCGGCGGCTCCTCGAAACGGAAAGTGCAATGGCCGCAAGACGCTTCAAATTTCGCATTTTCGGTCCCGTCCTTGCGAGCCTTATCGGGCTCGCCGTCTGCATGGCGTTGACCACGGACGTTTCGGAGCGGCATTCGGTGAATATCCACCAGCGAAGCAAGTTTTCGGATGATCCACTCCTGCAATCTTTCAGTGAGGCGCTCGGTCAGTTCCGCGCAATATTTTCGGGACCGCAAAATGTGCCGCACCACGCGGACGAGGCAGAAATTGCGGTGCCCGTAGCATCCGATCGCGCCGCGGCCCTCGGCCGCGATCTCACCGGGTTGCGCGAAGCCATTGCCTTCTACAAATCCGGAGATCTTGCGCATGGCGACACCGCCGCCAAGACGGCTCATGACGCACTCGTCGGTACACTGCTCGAATGGCTGGCGCTGCGCGCCGCGCCGCGCGAAGTGGGATTCGACCGGCTGCAGGCTTTTCAGGCGGCCCACCCCGACTGGCCTGCAAATGGCTGGATCCGGCACCGAATGGAGGCCGACCTTTACTTCCGCAAGGCGGCGCCCGAGCGTGTCGCAGCCTTCTTCGCTAACCAAAAGCCCGAAACCGTCCCTGGTAAGCTGGCGCTTGCCCGCGCGCTCGAAAGCGACGGCAAGACGGCGGAAGCCCGCACACTCGTCCGTTCGGTCTGGCGCGAAGCGGATTTGAATTTAGGACTTGAAAATCGGGTCAAAACCGAATTCGCCAGTGATCTCGACAAAGCAGACCACAGGATTCGTGCCGACCGGCTCATTTCGAAGGGCGAGGCCGACGCCGCCCTGCGCGCCGCCGCCCTCGCCGGCAGTGACGTCCTGGCTCTCTCCAAGTTGCGGATCGCCGCACTGAATGACGGTGCGACCGACAAAATGTTCGCAGCGATCCCCGTTGCGCTGCAAGGCGACCCGGACTACCTCCTCGCCAAAGTCCAAATGCTGCGCCATGCGGAAAAGTTCAAAGAGGCCGTGTCCCTCGTTGCAAAGATGCAACCTGGTCAGGCACTTCCCGGCAATGGCGACGAATGGTGGGCGGAGCGCCGCTTCCTGGCCCGTAAAATTCTCGATCTTGGTGACACCGAAACAGCTTACCGGCTCTGTGCCGAACACGAGGCCGTGAGCAGCGAAGCGCGGATCGAAGCCGAATTTCTAGCGGGCTGGATTGCGCTGCGCTTCTCGAACGATCCGTCTCGTGCTGCACGTCACTTCGCGGCGGCCGCCGCGCTCGCCGAAACACCTATATCCGTGGCGCGAGTCGCCTATTGGCAAGGCCGCGCCGCGGAAATCTCGAGGGAAGAGGATGCACTGGCGCGCGCCAGGGTTTTTTACGACAAAGCCGCTGCGGAAACATCAACCTACTACGGCCAATTGGCGCGCCAGCGCATCGGTGGCGTGCGGCGCGTCAGTTTGCGCGCACTCGCCAACCCGGCACGCGGTGAGGCCCGTCTCGAAGCCATCCGTACAGTCGAATTGCTCTTTGCCATCGAGGAGAAAGAGCTTGCCCTGTCGCTTGCCAACGAAGTCGCGCAACATGTGTCCGAAGCGATGCAGCTTGCCGCGCTTGCCGAAGTGGTCGCCGTTGAACGCGACGCACATGCTGCTCTTACAATCGGCAAACTGCTGAGCCAGCGGCGGATCGCCGACGACCGTCTGGCCTTTCCGACCTACGGCATCCCGCGTTTCGATCCGGTGGAAAACTCAGCCTCGGCAGCCGTCGTCTACTCCGTGGCGCGCCAGGAAAGTGCCTTCGATCCGCATGCAGTTTCGAGCGCCGGCGCCAAGGGCCTGATGCAATTGATTGCGCCAACTGCGAAACGCACGGCCCACTACGCTGGGCTCGATTTCGACGCGGACAAGCTCACCACTGATGCCGCTTTTAATGCCAAACTTGGCGCAGCCCACCTCGGACAATTGCTGCGTGAACAGGGCGGATCCTATATCCTCACTTTCGCGGCCTACAATGCCGGCGCCAAGCGAGTAAAGCAGTGGATGGACGCATATGGCGATCCGCGCTCGCCGGGCGTCGATCCAATCGATTGGGTCGAGCGGATACCGATCGCAGAAACCCGCAATTACGTGCAAAGGGTCATCGAAAATCTGTCCATATACCAGGCGAGCTTTACGGACCCGCAGCCGGCACAGGGCACCGCAGATGCCGATGATCACGTCTACACGGCTGCAAAGTGACCGCCACCCGAGCGCGAGCGAGGCAATAGACACCTCTGCGGCCCAACGGACGCGCTGCCCGACGCGGCGATTGCCCGGCGCCGCACAGCTTCGCACATTGCTCAACATGCGTGACGGCCGAGCTAGGCTTTGCCCTTGGCGTACCAGTCGGGGCACGCTGGGCGGAGGCCGGAAAAGGCCTTAACGAACACCCCATGCTGAAGCGCTAATTGAAGATGCGGATTAAGCGCTGCAATTGGACGGCGCGAAAAGCATTAAAATTCGTCAATACGGTAACCTGCGTATGTGGCAAGGCGTTATTCTGACGTCCAATCAATTGAATTTGACAGAGCTGAAAAATTACTTTCACATAGCGAGCACGGCTTCGTGATGAGGCTCAGGGAAATGCCTATGGGTCAACCGCTCGTGCCTTCCGTCAACCGTTTCGTGACCGCTCCGGACGGTCTTCGGCTGCACATGCGCGAGTTTGGCTCTCCGCTCGACCCGGGTATTCCGGTTGTCTGCCTGCCCGGCCTTTCACGTTGTTGTTCGGATTTCAACCGGCTCGCTGCAGCTCTCGCGGCCGGCGCGGCCGGAGGCACAAGGCGGCGTGTGGTGGCTCTCGATTATCGCGGCCGCGGCGCATCTGACAACGATTCAAACTGGCGCAATTTCGAACTCGGCGTCGAGCAGGCCGATATCGCTGCCATGCTGATCGCAGCAGAAATAAACGACGCGATCTTCATCGGCACTTCGCGTGGCGGCCTCCATATCATGGCCATCGCTGCTTTCCGGCCGAATCTGTTGCGTGGCGCAGTCCTGAACGATGTGGGTCCGGTCGTCGAACCGCTAGGGCTCCTGCGAATTCGTCGTCTCTTATCCGACATCCAGCCGCCGCGAGGGCTCGAGGACGGCGTCGATCTCCTGAAAAGACTCATGGGCAATCAGTTCCCCGCCTTGACCAACGAAGAGTGGGAGATGCACGCGCTCGCGACGTTCCAGAAGGCAGACGGCTCGTTTGGCCTCAAATATTCCCCGATGCTGGTGAAGGCCATGGAGTCGATTGACCTCGAGGCGCCTTTGCCGACCCTGTGGCCGCTGTACGACGCCCTGAAAAACTTTCCGCTCCTTATAATCCGCGGGGCGAATTCCGACATCCTGTCGCCCGAGACCTTCGCCGAAATGGCGCGCCACCATGAAGTCTGCGAAACGCTTGTCGTGCAAGGTCAAGGCCACGCTCCCCTATTATATGATGAACTTTCCATCGAAAAGATCGCCGGTTTCATCGCCAAGATTGATGCCGGTGCCCTCCAAAGCGAGCGGCGAGACGCCAGCTGCGAGATGGCGGTTGCGCATTAGATCACGATGATTTTGGATTGATTTCAATCCAAAATCATCGTGATCTAGCCCTTTTCCCGCTCGGCATGAACCTGGCCGCCTTCGCAAGCCTCGCTTTCATCATCAATCTTGCGAAAGCACACACCCATCTGCGTGAGCATAGACCGGGCAAGCAACGGCGAAAGTCTTGCCTGCGACCAGGCTTCGATTTGCCTGATGAGGCGGCGCGGCAAGACATGGTGCAGCAAGGAGAGTTTGATCTGGCCCACAGTCAGTGGATTGGTAAATAAACCGATGTCAACGATTTCGAGGCCCGCCGGCTGGGCAAGTCCAGCGAGCTCGTCGACATGAATGAGAAATATATGGCCATCTGCATCGGGCTTGAATTGCTCGGCCTCGTAAACACTCGGATCCGGACATTCGGAAAAGCGCGGCAGGCGATTGCGAAAATAACCACCGTTCGGCGTCGTCATGAAAATATAGCCGCCGGGCCGCACGAGATCGGCGATCCGACACAGAAACTGGTCAGGATGCGCGACATGTTCAATGACTTCGGTGATCACGGCACCGTCGAACCCGCCGATCGGGAGGTCGAAAGCATTTCCCGCGGCGAAAAGAATTTCGCCGGACGTGTACTTGAGCTTCACATAACCGGCGAGATCGCCGCGCAGATCATTCCAGGTGACTCGATAGCCACGCTCGGCGAGGCCGAGCGAAAAATTACCTTGCGCCGCTGCTACGTCGATTATAGCGCTGCCTTTGGGTAGGCGTGCCTCGACCATGTCGATGAGTTTGTGAAAGCGGTTCTGATAGGCGCAAGCATATCCGGGTGCGCGATGGCCTTCGCCGAAAAATTCCACAAGGTCGAATTGATAGGCGGCCTGCCAGGAGGCGGGCCAATCTGGCTGCGGCTGCGGCTTACGCATCGTGCTTCCTCGAAGTTGCGAGTCCCATTTTGGATCGCTTCCGCATAAGGCGTGCGGGACCTACCGAGCGGTTCAAGAAACATGCCTTGTCGCGCGGCACCAGACCCAGCGCTGCGAGACAGTCGGCCGTACGATTTCGGGACAGATACAATCGCCGCCGGCTACCACTGTAACAAGCGAGCAATGTTTCATCGCGTATAGTGCCGCCGAACCGGAAGCATTTCATGCTCGGTTTCGTCAAGGATACCGACCATAATCTTTCCCAGGTCAACGCGTGCGAATGGCTGCTTGCGTCCCTCTTCGAGAGCTTCGAATACAACACCGAAAGATAGCCAGTTCTCGGGAGAAAAGTCTTGTCGATCCGACCAATGTCGAAGCAAATCGCTTTTCTTATCATGGCTCATCAGGAGCCAGCGATTTTGCGCCGCCTTGTTCTTTCGCTCACAGCTCCGTGGGCACGGTTCTTTATTCACATCGACAAGAAAGTCGAGATTGCACCATTCCGAAATGCCCTCGCAGACATTTCCGAAGTGACGCTGATTCCTGATCGCGTCAACGTGTATTGGGGCGGGTGGAGTCAAGTTCAGGCCACCCTTAACTTGCTGCAGGTCTCGGTCGGTGCCGACGCCTCCGTGCTTCGTTTCGCGCTTCTGAGCGGCGCCTGCTACCCAGTAAGAAGCGCAGCAGCGCTTCACACTTTTCTCTTTGCAGACAATGCCGAGTATATCAGCTCTGTCCATTTGCCGAAAGCGGACCTACATGAACCACTATCACGCCTGACCAAATGGCATTTTGAAGGTGGTCAGCGCGTTCCCGGTCATGCAGCGCATGCTATCCGGCTCGTCAATAAAATAGCGCTTAGGGGGCCCTCAAGAAGCCTCAAAGCGGGGTTGGGTGACTATGTTCCATATACCGGCAGTCAATGGTGGGTGCTGACTCGCGAAGCCGTTGAAACAGTGCTGCACGACGCATCGAACCGACCCGAGATGATCGCCTTATTCAAATATTCGAACTGTCCGGACGAATCTTTTTTTCAGACCATTCTCGCCAACAGCGCATTGTCAAGCCGGATCAGACCGAGCCTGACGTTTGTCGATTGGTCGCGTCCGTTCGAACGCCCCTGTCTGATCGACGAAGGACATGTTTCACAGTTTCTTGATTCGAAGTTCATTCATTCCGACGCGTCCGGTTCGGGTCCTATTTTCTTTGCGCGAAAATTCTCTTCCAAAAATGCCGACATTTTGGACAAGATCGACGCAATAAGGGAGCACTCCTTCTACCAAATCACGCACTGGTGACTTTGTTGCTGCGCACGGCTAGCGCAGGCTGCGGGCTTCAGCGCTGCGAGCACAGGCAAGCGCGCCAAGCAGATACCAGAGCAGACCGCCGGTCTTGATCGAATAAATTGAATTGCTGATCGTCAAGAGCAGTACCACGTAAAGTGCAACGAAGAGCCTGAAGCGCCAGGCTTGCAGATCGCGGCACGGGACGATGACGAAGAGGGTCCATAGCCCGGCAAAACCGATGAGGCCGATCTGCGTGAACGTATAGGCATAGCCTGAATCTGCGGTGAATCGATCGACCCGGTCGAAGGCGAAGAGTTCGCCCGGTGTGAGCCCGGCAAGCATTTGTCCGCACAAGAGCAAACGGCCCAGCAATGTATTGTCCCAAGGCGCGTCGGGATAAGCAAAACCGACACAGGCCAGGATGAGGGCGATTGCGAAGGGCGCCAACAGAACCGGCATCCAGCCGATGAACCGGGCCGAAGCGATGACAACGAGGCCCGCGAGCGAGACGAACAGGCCGAACCGTGCATCGGCGAAGACGCAAATCGTGATGACGGGAAGCAGACGCAGAGCAAGGTTGAAGGGCCGTCGCCAATGGCGCAGAGCGAGCCATGAAAAACAGATGGCGCCGAAATTGCCGACGGAAACGGGTTCGAGAAAAATCGAGGAAACCCTGTGCTCGCCAAGGAAGGGCAGAAGCGTGCGTCCTTCGTAGCGCATGCCGCTGACGAACAGGCGATCCGACGACATTTCCGCGCTCGAGGCCTGCAGCGTCCCGCGCGACACGTAATAGTCGAGAATGTCGAAATATTTGATATAGAGGGGAAGGAAGAAATATTCGAACAGGCCTATGGCAAGGACGGTCACAATCGCCGCCGTGACGAGCCGATCGCCGATTTCGGCGGAGCCAGCCTCCCGGCCGGCAAAATAGAAGATGATCGGAATCAACATGTCGCGGATGGGCTTGGGGTCGAAGGAGCCGTGTAAGGCGCAAAGAAACACGCCATAGGCAATCCACACGCTGAGCAGAACGAGAATTTCGCGCGAGCGTAGGATGATGATAACCAGAGCTGCACCGATCAATGCGAGCTCAACGAAGATGACGGCGCCGGAGCTGATGCGCAAGACATTGGTATTGACGAAGCAGAGCACGAAATTGAAAACGAGCGTCGCAAAGACGATCGCCGCCATGATTTTCGGCCGCATTGCGTCCGCGAAGTGTGTCTCTTTCGGCCGTGCCGCGGCAATTACGTAGTCCGTCATGACACGTGCCGTTTGCCGGTGAGAATAAACCCGGCCAGAGGCGTCTGAGCCTTGCTGATGAAAGTGATGAGTCTTTCGATCGATTGCCGCTTCATGTCACGCTCGGCAATCACCAAAACAACCGCATCGACGGCTTCGAGAAGCTCGGACGGCATGCCGACGTCGATGACCGCCGGCATATCGAGAAGGACGAGGTCCTTGCCGGACGCGTAGCCGCGCAAGTTGCTGCGCAGGCGCCGCAACGTCAGAGGTCCCGGCTCGTCGAGCAGAAGATCGGCGAGCGGCACTATCGCAGGGTCTTGCGGCAGACTCCTCCTGGAGCGCAACTTGCCGGCAAACCGCGGCTCGACACTGGCCTCGATGCCCATCGTGCCGGAATTGCAGTCGACGAGCCCCAATGCGAAATCTTGGTCCTCGGCAGCCGCCATGAGATGCGCGAGGACCGACATGCGCAGGCCGTCATCGTAGAGCCCGACCAATCCTAGAATTCGCGGTCCTTCATCGGCGTGACACAAGCGATCAAGGACTGCGACAGCGTTCCTGCGGTCCTTCGTCATCGACCCCGTCCTTGCATCGGCAGGCCAGCCGGGCTTCGGCATCTCACCCGAAAAGCTGCCAAGACACGGCGCGTCGAGACGATGTTCAAGATTCTCTTTTGTCTGCGCCCCGACGCCCATTGTCTCGCGCAGAAAGCCGATGCCCGCCGCCGCGCTGAGCCCGAAGAGCAGGGCGCCCGCCAAGACGATCGCGGCCGGTGGACCGCTCGATTTTGTCGCCGGCACGGCGTCGGAAATGACACGAGTGTTGCTCGTGTCTATGCCCTGCTGTCCTTCGAGTTCCTTTTGCCGGGTCAGAACGGATTGATAAATCGACTTCTTGGCCTCGGCGGTCCGCTCGAGTTCATGCAGACGCGCGAGAACCGCCGAATTATCGCCAACCACCCGCCGCACCTGTTCGATACTGCGGCTCAAAGTGAGTTCGTTAGCTTTCGCGCGACTGAGATCGCTGTGGGCTGATTGAGCAATGCGCGCTAGCTCAGTTGCAATGAGATTGCGGACGTCTTGAATTTGCTCGCGCACTTGGATGAGAGACGGGTGTTTCGGCCCGAACTGCGCAACGTAGGAGGCTTCCTGCTGAACGAGCTGCGCATATTGTCCGCGCAGGGCCGTCACAACGGCCGATTGCGTCGCCTCCGGCAATTGCGCCGGATCGAACTTCGTTTGACTTACCTGATCTAGCTGATCGACGCGAGCCTGGGCAGCGGCCGTTCGCGTCTTTGCAATCGTAAGCTGCGCATTGAGGTCACTGATCTGTTGATCGCCAAGCAATTGGCCAGCCGACGTGAAGGACAGATTGTTGTGCAGCCGAAAGCTTTCTACATCCTCATCGGCCTGCTGCACTTCATGGCCGAGCTCGGCGGCGCGTTCGTTCAAGGCGTCGCTGGCGCGTTTTGCGGTCTGCGCCTTGGATTCCTGCTCCTGCTCCAAATAGACTTTGGCGACAAGGTTTGCGATATCGGCCGAGACCTTGGGATCACGCGTGGTGACGACGACGTCGAGAATATAGGCGCGTTCGCCGCGCACGACTTCCACCGCATCGGCGAGTGCGGCGATGGCCTTGTCTTCGCGATCCTGCAGGGCCGGCGGCCCCCTCAGGGCGCCAAAAATTCGTCCGATGAGCCCGGGCGGCGCATCGCCGAAAAGCGGGATGTCTTCAAGATGGCCGCGTTTGACGGTCGCCGCAAGGACCGACCGCGAAAGAATGACGTAGCGCTGGTTTTCGACATCGAGCAGATTGGCGTCGGCGCTGTCGCTCGTGCGGGTGATATCGTTTTTGAGGATCAGGAGGCCGCGCGGATCGATGAGAAATCGCGCCATGGATCGATATTTCGGTGGCGACAAAGCGATGAAGGCGAGGCCGAGCAGCAAAGAAACGGCGACAGCAGCGGCCAGAACCCAGCGTTGCCGGCGCAAAAAACTCCACACCAGTTCGGGGCTGACGAAGGTGATTGGGGCGGCGCGGCCCTCGCCGACCGGTGCAAACCGGCGCGACGCCGAAAGCGCCGACTCGCCTTCTGAGCCGGGCTCTTTTCTGGGCCCCACAATTGCCTGCAGCACTCCGCACGCTCCTAGACTTGCCGCCGGACTTGCCGATAGGTCCGATCCGGCCACACACCGCAGATCCGGCGGGCCGAACGGCGGCGACGCAGTCGGCGATCGTCTCGCCTCACTCCGGCAAGAGAGTTTCGCATTGCGGATCTTTACGTTTCGTTTCCTAAGAAAGCGAAAACACGGGCAATCTCGTCAACGCGGTAAAGTCGAGCTTAACGGGCTCCAGCGGAAACTTCGGAAGCCCCGCTCAGCCGCCGGTCGCCTTAGATCACGATGATTTTGGATTGAATCAATCCAAAATCATGAACGTGATCGATTCTAAAGATTTAGAGCGGGATGCGGGCGGAAAACCGGTTCCCACTTTTCCTCATCCCGCTCTAGCGTCAGTTCTTGGGCCTGCTGAAATAGCCGCTGGCCGTCCCTTTGGCCCAAGCAAGCTTATATTTGGCCTTGGCATTGTCGCCTTGCACATAGGCGAGGCAGGCGCGGGCCAAGGTCCGGGCGAGACGTCGGCAAAGATAGATCAATCCAAAATTATGCAGGCGCAAAACGCGGCCGAAGCCGGGTGCGTAGGCCTGCGCCCGGCGAAGTGCCGCGCCGGCGTCGTCGAGAACCTGATCATGATAGACGAAGAGGTCGTGGTGGAAGCATCCCTTGGCCCCTCGCGCCAAGAGGCGCAGGACGAAATCCGTCTCTTCACCGGATTTGAAGGGAGTGGCCGCACCGACGCCAAGTCCTTCGTCGAACCCGGCGACATGGCGCGCTGCCGGCGCACGCACGAACAAACAATTTGAATTGCCGGCAAACCAGACGTTTTGCTTCGTGATGGGAGCGTCTTGCGCAAGGAAAAGCCCGAGCGACTCGTGCCCCTCGGCATCGAGCGTGCGGCCACTATGGATATCAATGTCCGGCCAAGCTTGAAATAGCGCCACGATCCGCGCGACGAGGTCCGCAGGATACCAGCAATCATCATCCGGAAAGGCGACGACATCACCGCGGCACCGCACAAGCCCGACATTGCGCGCCCGCGACAGCCCCCGCGGCGCGGTGCAACGGACGATGTTCAGGCTCGCTGCAAATGGGGCCAGAACCGGTTCGATGAGGCCCGGCGGATTTTGATCGACGATGACGACTTCAAAGTCCCTAAAGGTTTGCGTAACCAGTGATCCCAGCATGCGAAACAGCGGCTCGGTTCGCCCAACCGTACATAAAAGCAGCGAGACGGCCGGGGCCTGCATAGCCTCAGCCGAAGATTGCGATGGCGATTGAGCGGCCGCCGGATTCATCCGTCCTCGCATTTTTTTTGGCCGAGAGAGCGACATCCAAGGAAAACCTGCTCCCGTTAAGTGCGCGTTTAACAGCGAGAGGTAAAGCAAGCGGAAACGGGTTTGGAACCAAATGCGCGTCTTCCATGTGGTACGGCAGTTCTGGCCTTCGGTCGGCGGCCTCGAAGACGTTGTCGGCCATTTGGCGCGCCAGCAAATGGCCCGCGGATGGACTGTCGAAATTCTCACTTTGAACAGGATTTTCAACGAGCCTGACAAGGTGCTCGCGGCGCACGAGATTCATGCTGGGCTCGAGATCATCCGCCTGCCCTATTGTGGCTCGTCGCGCTATCCGCTCGTCCCGAACATACTTGGCGCCATCGGCAGCGCCGATCTTCTGCATGTGCATGCGATCGACTTCTTCTTCGATTTCCTCGCCGCGACGCGCAGGGTGCATGGCAAGCCGCTCATCGCCACGACGCATGGCGGCTTTTTCCATACGCGCGCCCATGCGCGGCTGAAGCGAGTCTGGTTCGATCAGGTGACGCGCCGATCGACCCACTTCTATGACGCCATCGTTGCCTGTAGCCAAGCCGATTATGATCTCTTCGCCCCGATCGCCGCCGGCAATCTCCTCCGTATCGACAACGGCGCCGATATTCATAAATTTGCCGGCAGCAGCAGCAAGGTCGCGGTCAAGCGGCTGGCCACGATCGGCCGTTTCTCCATCAACAAGAGGCTCGACCGGCTTCTCGACGCGATGGCACAACTTGTCGAAGTGGACCAGACTTGGCAGCTCGATATCATCGGGGCACCCTCGGACTGGTCATTGGACCACCTCAAAGCCGAGATCGCAGCGCGCAATCTCAGTGACCATGTTGATGTCACGATCGGCGCGAGCGACGCGGCGATTGCCGCTTTGCTCGCTCGCGCGAGCCTTTTCGTCAGCGCCTCGGAACATGAAGGATTTGGCCTTGCCGTCATCGAAGCCTTGAGCGCCGGACTGATCCCGATCGTCCATACAAACGAGGCCTTTCGTGCCTTGGCAAAAAGCTGCGATCTTGTTCACCTCGCCGATTTCAGCGATTCCGCCGATGCCGCGGCAAAGATCGAAGAGGTCTTCGCTGCACTGCGCCAAAACCACGCGGACTTGCGAAACGCCGCGCAACAAGCCGCCGCGGGCTACGACTGGCTTGCTGTAACCGACCACTATCTCGACCTCTATCGTGACGTGATGGAAGCCGGCAAAATCAATCGAAGCAAGAGGGATTTGACCAGCTAAATCGAGGTTTTGGCCAGCCCCGGTGGCCTCCGTCAATCAAATTGCATGGAGTTTACGATGCGGATCGGAGGTCCGCCCAAAACTCAAGTGCTTTTATCCCCAATTTGAGTGACTCGAACCACGAACTCGCCATCCGGGAAGACTCCACATCGCCCGCCTGCGCAAAAGAATACCGTCTGCGATTGCCTTGCCTCTTTCATGCAGCCGAAGCAGAAATAGGCTATGGGGAGCGCAGTTTTGCTGATTGTGATTCTCTGCCCAGCTCGAGGTTGGCCGTGTCCAGGATCCTTGTCTGTTCGATGGCCCGTATCGCCGATGTGACCAAGGCGACGGGCGCGCGCTCTCTCGTGACCTTGATCAATCGAGGCACGCCCGTCGAACGGCCCGCAGTGATTCCCGCCGAAAATCATTTGTTCGTCGCGGTCTCCGACATCACGTCGGACATGGACGGAGAAATCCTGCCCGGCGAAACTCATGTCGCGACACTGCTTGACTTCGTTCAGCGCTGGGACCGGGTCGACCCGCTTCTCATTCATTGCTTTGCCGGCGTCAGCCGCTCGACCGCTGCGGCTTTCATATCCGCTTGCGCTCTCTGCCCCGACCGCGACGAAGCTTTGATCGCGCGCAATATCCGCACCGCTTCCCCGACTGCGACGCCCAATGCGCGGCTCGTCGCTGTGGCCGATAAAATGCTGGCGCGTTCGGGCCGCATGATTGCGGCGATCGAACGAATCGGCCGCGGCCGGGATTGCTTCGAAGGCGTGCCCTTCGCGCTCGATCTGCGGTGAGGCCAAGCGTTGCGCGAGAGAACCGATTGACCCGTTACGGCGTGTTGCAATTCAGCATGGCGGGGCTGCCGTGAGTTCGCTATTGGTCCGCTCTTGCCATGGATTGGAACTCGCCGATTTCGATCATGAAGCTTCCTCTCTTCTGCGACGTTTTGGTGGTGGGTGGTGGCACGGCAGCTCTGTGCGCGGCGCTTTCCGCCCGCCAGGCCGGCGCCTCGGTCGTGCTGGCCGAAGCTGCTCCAAAGCACTTGCGCGGCGGTAACACAAGGCATTCCCGCAACTGCCGCATCATGCACGAAGAGCCGTCTTCGCTGATCCCCGGCTCCTATAGTGAAGAAGAGTTTTGGTCCGACCTCGATCATGTGGCCGGCGGTGCCGTTGATGAAGCCCTGGCGCGCCTGCTGATACGCCGCTCTGCGGATATGCTGCAATGGCTGGCGGCCAAGGGCGTCGCGTTCCAGACGACCGCCGATGGCGCGCTGCCCTGGTCGCGGAAAACTGCGTTCTTCCTGGGGGGCGGCAAAGCGATGGTGAACGCGCTTTATGCAACTGCCTGTCGGGCGGGTGTCGCAATCCTCTACGAGTGCGCGGTCTCGGCCCTCGATCTGGATGGTTCCGCCAGCCTGAGCCGCGATGGAGTGACGACAACGGTCCGCGCGCGCGCAGTTGTCGTCTGCAGTGGAGGATATCAAGCCAACAAGGCATGGCTGCGTCGCGTGTGGGGAGAAGCTGCTGACAACTTCGTCAACCGAGGCACGCCATTCGCCGACGGAGGCGCACTCCAGTCCTTGCTCGACCTGGGGGCCGCGACCGCGGGGAGTCCCGGCGCCTGCCATCTGGTCGCGGTCGATGCGCGTTCGCCTGCGCATGACGGCGGCATTGTCACGCGCGTGGAAGCTATTCCCTTCGGCATCGTCGTCGACCGGTTCGGCCGGCGTTTCCACGACGAGGAAGCCGAGACCGGACCAAAACATTACTCGGCCTGGGGGCGGCTGGTGGCGGGCTGCCCAGGCCAGAGCGCGACCCTGATATTGGATGCGAAGGGGATTGAGCGGATGCCGCCCTCCATGTTTCCGCCGATACAAGGGCAAACCATTGCAGACATAGCCGCGGCGCTGAACATCGAACTGGATGGCCTTACCACAACCGTCGAGGCGTGCGGTAAGCTCAAGACACCGCCATTTTCAGCCTTCCCCATCCGGCCGGGTGTGACATTCACGTGTCACGGCGTCAAAGTCGATGCGAGAGCCCGCGTGCTGATGCGCGATGGGCAGCCGTGCGAGAAACTTTTCGCGGCCGGGATGATCATGGCGCCCAATATCCTCGGCACCGGCTACCTGGCGGGTGCGGCCATCACTATCGGAACGGTGTTCGGGCGAATCGCCGGAGAAGGGGCGGCGCGCCATGCCCACAGCTCATCCCTTCATTGAGGCGCGCCGGCGATGGCGCTCCGCAATGTCTGCGGTTATTGCAACAGCTATTGCGAGGCCGTGCTGTGCACGCGGACTTCGGCAGCGCCGCTTATCTTCTTAAGCACCTCGCAAAAGATTTGCCCAAGGTTTGGCGACATGCGCTAGCTTTGCACCGTCAACAGCTCGGCCCGCTCTCCAACTACGCAGGCGGCAATGCCTTTTGAATCATTTCTGGTCATGGCGGGGCTCGTGATCCTCGGCGCTCTGACGCTGGGGCCGATCGGCTTTTTTATGGTCCTCGGTCTGCGCCACCGCCTACGGCGCGCCGAGCAGCAGCTCGCGGCCCTCGAACGGCAAGCGACGCGGGCCGCTCTAAACGAAGCCGCAGCGGCTCTGCGCCACGGCCCCGTAGACGTGCCACCGGAACCGGCCGCAAGTCCGCGCCCCGACGAGGTGGGTTTCGTAACGCCGCCGGCCGTCCCGGAAGCGGCCGAGGAACCCGGCCATGCTGCTCCACCGCCACCCTTCGCACCTCCGCCTGCTCCTCCCATCGCACCTCCCATAGAACCACCGCCAGCCGTCGTTCCACAGGTGGCGACGGCAAATATCGAGCCTCCTGCGGCACCGCCGCCGGCATCGCTCGAAGAGAGGCTCGGGACCCGCTGGGCCGTTTGGATCGGCGGAGTGGCACTCGGGCTCGGCGGACTGCTGCTCGTCCGCTATTCGGTCGAACAGGGCTGGTTTGGACCTTCGGCGCGCATTTTCGCCGGCTTTCTTTTCGCGGCTGGTTTGGTGATCGCCGGCGAAGTCTTGCGCCGCCGGCAACGGGCGGGCACGCCCACGTCGGGGCAAATTCCCGCCGTCTTGACCGCGGCAGGCACAGTTGCCGCCTTCGGGACGGTCTATGCCGCGCACGCCCTTTATCATTTCATCGGACCAGGACCGGCATTTCTGGCACTCGGATTTTTGGGCCTTGCAACCATGCTGGCCGCGGCGCTGCACGGCCCGGCGCTGGCGGGGCTCGGCCTTCTCGGCGCGTTCGTCGCGCCTTTGCTTGTCCAGTCGGAGACGCCCGATCCATGGCCGGTCGTGATCTACATCGGCTTCGTCACGGCCAGCGCCTATGGCTTGGCGCGGCTGCGCTTTTGGCTCTGGCTGGCGCTTTCGGCAGCCGCCGGCAGCCTTCTATGGGGTCTCGTGCTGCAAAGCGCCAACGCGTCCGGCGGTGTCTCGGCGGAGCTTTTTCACGCCTTGCTGCAAAGCCTGCTCGCGATCGCGCTGTTCGTGTACGGCCGGCGTCCGGCTGAACCCGACCGCGCGGCTGATTTCGACGCAATCGGCTGGGCCTTACCCTCGACCTTTGCATTGCTGACGCTCGTCACCTTAGGGCACAGCGTCTCGGCCGGCGGTTTCGGAGCCGCCGCCGTCACGGTGGCGCTGGCCGCGGCTGTCCCTCTTGCGGCGAGCGGCCTCATGTTCGCGGAGGTCGCAGCGCTGACGCTGACGGCCGGCGCTCTCGTCCTTGCGATCTTGATCATCTGGCCGAATGTTCCGGTGCAGAGCCTCAGCGTCTCGGTTTCGAAGGCGTTTTGGCCGGCGCCGAACGGATCGCCGGGGTTCGGTGCCTTCGCAGTCTTGACCATCCTGCCGCTCGCCGCAGCCGTGACGCTACGCTTGGTCCGCAGCCCCAATTTACGAGCGCTTCCGGCGGCACTCTATGCTGGCGCCGCCACGCTCGCGCCGCTTGCGGGTCTCGTCATCGCCTATCTGCGGCTGAAGGCGTCAGCCGGCAGCATGCTCTTCGCGGCGATCGCGGCCGCTCTGGCCTTTGTCTTTTCGTTCGCTGCGACTGTTTTGCATAATCGGCTGCAGGCGCGAAACGAGCCGGCATTCCATCTCGGCCTTGGCGCTTTCGCGGCAGCGGCTCTGGCGGCGCTGTCTTTCGGCCTTGTCTTCGCGCTCGACCGCGGCATGCTGACGGTCGCCTTCGCTCTCGCGGCGCTTGGCGCGAGTTTCGTCGACCACCGCCTGAATATCCCGGCGTTGCGCTGGGGGGTTGCTGGCCTCGGCGCGATCGTTGCGGCGCGATTGGCGATTGATCCGCGCGTCGTCGGCGCCGACCTCGGGACGGTGCCGATCTTCAATTGGCTGCTTTGGGGCTATGGCGTGCCGGCGCTGGCGTTCGCAATCGCGGCGGAGCTCATGCGCCCGCGCGGCGAAGACCAGCCCGTCCATGTCGCGCAAGGACTGGCGATCCTTTTCGCAGCGTTCCTGGTGTTTTTCGAAATTCGTCACGCCGTCCACGGCGGCGACCCTTTTGCCCCCGGTTCGAGCCTTGTCGAGCAAGGGCTGTTGGCGACGGCCGCCTTCGGCTACGCCATCCTCACGACCCGTCTGGACGCGCTGAGGACGAATCCCGTGTTGCGGGCTGCCTCGCTCGGGTTCGGCGTCATTTCTTTCGGGCTGACCCTTTTCGGCCTGCTGATGGCCGCCAATCCCCTCTTCACCGATACTCCTCTCGAAGGCGGTCCACTTCTCAACGAACTGGCTCTCGCCTATCTGCTGCCGGCCGCACTCGCCTATCTCCTAGCGCGGTTTGCCCGCGGGGTGCGGCCCGACTGGTATGGGGTCGGTGCACGAATCTGCCTTCACGTCCTCGTCTTCGCCTTCCTCAATCTGGAGCTGCGGCGGCTCTTCGAAGGGCCGGAACTTTGGCTCTTCGGCACCTATTTGAAGATCCGCGTCAGCGATGCCGAGCTCTATGCTTATTCGGCGCTCTGGCTTGGACTCGGCATTGCCTATCTCGGCTACGGTCTCTTGCGACATTCGACGCAAGCCCGATTGATCTCCGGCCTGCTCGTCGCGGCGAGCGTGTTCAAGGTCTTTGTTTTCGATCTCGCCAGCCTGCAGGGCATTCTGCGGGCCCTGTCATTCATCGGCCTCGGCCTTGTTTTGATGGGGGTCGGCTTCATCTATCAAAAATTCGTCTTTGCTCGCCGCACGCCGCAAGCATGATATAAAACTTGTACGCAACGAATGATGAGACTGGACTATTGACCAAGAAAAACGACGACATCGCCGCGCTGCCCTTCGAACAGGCCATTGCCCAGCTCGAAGCCATTGTCGATCAACTGGAAAAGGGCGCCGTGCCGCTCGAGGAATCGATTTCGGCCTACGAACGCGGCGAAGCTTTGAAGAAACATTGCGATGCGCTCCTGAAAAGCGCCGAACAAAGGATCGAGAAAATCATGCTCGGCGCCGACGGCAAGCCGAAGGGAACCGAGCCGCTCGATCTCGACTGAAAGGCGGCACGCCGCCGCGCGTTCAGCTTGCCAGCGACGACACGAGGCCGTCGCGGAACCAGGCGGCGAGGAAAGTCGCGGCCAGCGCGGTCACGTCTTCGCCGGCATTGCGGAAGGCGAGAAGGCTGCAAATATCGCCGAAATTCTTGCCTATCAAGGCTTCGTTCAAGGCCAGAGTCTCGTCCTCGCCGAGAACCCGGTAGAAGGACTGATTCTCCTTGCGCCAGACGAGGATCGCCTCTTCATCTGGAACGATGTGTTCGGCAAAATCGAGGTCCTTTTCTAGGTTCGCGGGAAATGGCAGAGCCTCTTCGTCGGAGGCTGCGGCATAGTTCGCAACCGTTCCATGGGCGAGCGCCAAGACCACGACGCTCGGGTGAAATTCGAAATGCAGGCTCGGCCACTCCTCAGCCGGAACCAAAGCGACGGCATCTAGGTCGAGGAGATCGGCGTCGGCTGCATCGAAGGCATCGGCGAGCGCCCGTTCGAACAGAGCAAGATCAATCGATCCCTTCCTTCTTCGCCAGGGATCGGTTTCTCGCATGAACTCCGGCAGGCGCTGTCCGTACCAGCGCGCATTCCTGTGAGGGGACGGCTTGGCCTCGATATAGGCTTCGACGAGCGCGCCGAAATCTTCGTCGCCGAGCGCGTTGCGCAGTACCGGGTAATCCTTGGACAAGAATTCTGCGAGCCGAAATCTGTAGGCGTCGGCATAGACTTCGAACCGCGCCGCGCCATCGAGCCGCCGCGACGCTTCGATGGAGGCAAGGATCGTCCGGTCACCTGTAAGGACGGCGTCCTGAAAACTGGCCTGCAGTTCCGCGAGTCTCATGCAGCAACCTCACTCATCGGTGACCAAGCCCGCTGCGCAATGCTGCGCGCATGTTCGAGTTCGGCAAGAAGCTCCGCGAAAGGCGGGAAATTATCGTCACGTTCGATCATCGTCGAAACCGGCCCGAACCGATTGCACGCGTCCGCAAAGAGCGCCCAGACTTCATCGCAGACCGGCTGATCATGCGTATCGATCTTGTGAGTCCCATGGTCCGAGTGACCGGCCAGATGAAACTGGACGACGCGCTCGACCGGGATCGCATCGATGAACTTGTCAGGCTCGAAATCATGATTGAACGCCGAGACGAAAATATTATTGACGTCGAGCAGCAGCCAGCAATCGGCGCGTTCTGCAACCTCGCGAACGAAGCTCCATTCGTCCATTTCCGATTCGGAAAACGTCACATAGGTCGACGCATTTTCGATCGCGATCCGGCGGCCGAGGATATCCTGGACGCGAGAGATCCGTTCGATCACATGGGTGAGAGCCTCAGACGTATAGGGCACGGGCAACAGGTCGTGCAGATTGACGCCGTGGACTCCCGTCCAAGCTATATGGTCGGACACGAAAGCCGGCTCGAACCGGTCGGCGAGACGCTTGAGCGCGTGCAGATAGTCGAGATCGAGCGGCGCCGTCGAAGCGATCGACATTGAAACGCCGTGCATGACGATCGGATAATCGGCGCGAATGCGCTCCAGCATGGCGAGCGGCCTGCCGCCGGGAACCATGAAATTCTCGGAAATGACTTCGAACCAATCAACAGGCGGCTTCGCTTCGAGAATGTCGGGATAATAGACGGGACGCAACCCGAGGCCGAAACCAAGGGGCAAAGGCTTGTGCATCGGTTCTCTCCGGATTGAATCGCTGGAGCGCTTTCGTGACTCTGTGCCCAAGAAAGCGCTCCAATTTCCTTTTGTCGGAGTCTCTCGCCGCGGATGCTTTCAAACTCGGCGAGAACATGCTCCGAGGGCAGATCCCTGCCCACGGATTGGCCTGATCAGCTGACTTTGCCACCCTTGGCCGTGCACGCCGCTGCGGTCTTCTCCGGCAACCATCCGTGACCCTTGCAGGCGTTCTGTCCCTTGCAGGCATTGTCGGCGCTCTTGCAGGCGCCGTGGCCCTTGCAAGCGTTGATGCCGGAGCACATTACCGTGTCCGCCGCCTTCGCCACTCCGGAAAGGGTCAGCGTCGCACCGCCCATCGCAAGGGCAACAGCCGCCATTGCAATGCTGCTGCCGGAAACGAAGTTCATTTTCATGTTGATCTCCCCAAAACAAATGCGCCCGTTGTGAGAGCGCGTCACGGGCGTTCGACCGCCCAAATTGTTCTACGTGCCGGTTGGGGATTTTGTTTCATGGATCACAAATTCGTGATCCGGTCGGTCGTCGGTGAATCCAGTTTCGATCGGTGGCGGGACGCTTCGTTCAAAAGACAAACTTCGGCATCGGCCCGAAAGAAGGTCGGCCCCTTACTGCAGCGCGCAAGAACGAAGGCGAATATCGCCATTTGCCGTACAGTTTTCGTGCACGAGGCCGGCTTCCGGCTCGGTCGAACCAATCCGCATCTGGTCGGCGATCGTCCGTCATTGTACTTTCTCCGCCCCGCCGTTATTCAGGCCAAGGGATCTGGCTTCGCAATTACGTGCCGGACAGGTGAGCTGGGTCGGCTCAAATGCGGGCGCCGGGACTTCGCTGCAGGCTCGAGCGGAGAAGCAGAGATGGTCAATTCGCATGGCCGTTTCGTCTGGTACGAGCTGATGACGACGGACACGATGGCCGCCATGGCCTTCTACGCCGAGGTCGTGGGCTGGAGCGCGCAGGACGTGTCGATGCCCGGCATGCCCTATGCCCTCTTTACCACTGGAAACTTGCCCGTCGCAGGGCTGATGAACCTGCCGGAGGACGCGAGCAGAGCTGGCGCGACGCCACACTGGCTCGGCTATGTCGGAGCCGATGACGTCGACGCTGCCGTCGACCGGGTCAAGCAGCTTGGCGGAGCGGTGCACATCCCGGCAACGGACGTTCCCAACATCAGCCGCTTTTCGATTGTGGCGGACTCGCAAATGGCAACGCTTGGGTTGTTCAAGTGGCTGAATCCCGGCCAACAGCCGCCCGCTGACCTAGGCAAACCGGGGCGCGTGGGCTGGCATGAATTGCTCGCAGCCAACTGGGAGAAGGCGTTCGCTTTTTATGGCGAATTATTCGCCTGGCAAAAAGAAGACGCCAACATCGGCGCGATGGGCACGTATCAGCAGTTCTCCGCCGGAGGGGAGACGATCGGCGGCATGTTCAACAAGCCTCCGACATTGCCGTTTCCCTTCTGGCTTTACTACTTCAACGTCGACGACATCGAGGCGGCGGCGAGCCGGGTTGACGCACGAGGCGGCGAAATCCTCTATGGCCCGACTGAAGTGCCGGGCGGCGCTTTGATCGTCCAGTGCACGGATCCTCAGGGCGCCATATTCGCGCTGCTGCATAGGCGCAGCCGCAAAGCTGTTGGATATTTCGTACCGCGCGATCCATCGGATGCAGGTGGCCGCCGATAGTCTTGGCATAGCCTGGTACCATGGATTATTCGCTATCGACCGGCCGGTTTCTTGCCATGCCATCGCTACGTGTCTGGTCCTTGCCCGGCCACGCCGAGACTGCGCGAGTGTCAGGCGGAAGCCCCCGATTTCGCGCCGCGACCGAGCGCGAATTGACCGACCGGGCCCTCCACGTGGAATTCGATCCCCGTCATCTTTGCGAACAGATCGATATTGGTGACCCCGATCGCACATCCGCCGAGCCCCAGATCGGTCGCCATCAGGTAGAGCGTTTGCATCAATATGCCGACATCCTTCTGAATGAGCGAATAGGCGATCGAGCTGTACTTCCATGAAATCCGGCCGAAGCGCGCAGCGATCGTAAGCAAGATTTGGGGCGTGGCGGGCGCACCCATGGCATGTTTGGATCTCGCCAGCAGCGCCTCGAGCTCACTCGTTTGAGCGCCGATCGGCACCAGAGCGTGTCCGCCGGCGTCATAATGATAGAAGCCTCTTGCAAGTCCTTCGCATATGCCGACCGCCAAATAGAGCTCGAGCTCGTAGCTGGCACCCGCCGACGGATACGGCCTGGCGGCGTGTCCGCCGTCGTCGAGGTCGAGCTTGCTGTGCGATCTCGACAGGACGCGCGCGGTGCTGTCGAGAAACTGTGAAAGCTCGGCGAGTGTGATCGGTCTCTGGTCATCAAAGCTGCGCGTCGAATGACGTTCCCTCAGGAGCTTCGCGAAAGGCGAGATTGCCTGCGGATGCACGGCCGAGAACTTGTGAAGATCGATTTTCTTTCCGGGCCAGTTGGGCCGCACGGCCGGCAGCGCAGAAATGACGCCGGCATGAGGATAAACTCCGCCCAGCAGGTTGGCGTGCCGGCCTTCCGTGCAGCGCGTGTGGAACAGAAGATCGTGAAAGTCCCAAAGAACGAGGTTGTGGTCGCCCTCCGCCGGCCGCAAGCCGCCGCCACCGGCAGCACCCACCTTGAATAGGATTTGGCAATCGAGGAGCAGGGCGAGAAGCTCGACCCCCGGAAAATTAGCCTGCCGACGCAGCTGTTTGATTTGTTGCGGTGCAGACAGTGTGGCCAAGGCGGCCGCAATCTGCGGATCGCAGATTTTGAACAGCGCGCCTGCGCGCGGCGATTCCAGGACCATCTCGTTGCCGCGCCGGCGCATGTACGCGAACCGCGACAGGACGAGAGCGTCGGCAACGCCGAGCTGCGGCGCTCGCGGCCAATAATCGGCAATCTGCGGTTCGATGACAACCTGATCCTCGCCGTCGTGCGAGCGCCCGAGACGGTACTCCAATAGACCGCTCCGGGCCAAGCGGCGGACCAGCAGATCAATCTCCTTGTCGATCTTTCGACGGTCGGACGCAAACGAAGCGAGTGCCAGACCCGTGCGCAGGTCCTGCGCGCGATCCGCCGCGCCCGCGTTGAAAGTGCCCAAGGCGAGCGAATTGCGGTCGAAATAGGCGACGATTTCCCCGTTCGCGTGCGTTTCGAGCGTGACCTGACTGCGCAGCCGGGCAGAAACGTGTGCCGGCGCGGCCCGTCGCACTCTCTTTGGTTCGGGAGCGCGCAAGCGGGAATGACCTTCAGGTATGGGGGTGAATCGGATTGAGCTCGTTTTCCTGGAGCGCCCGATCACGCAAGCCGAGCTTTACTGGAATATCATAAAGCCGGCCAGGCGCGAAACGGCGATAGAAATGCCGCAATCCTGGAACGATGACTCTGACGACCGGGACCTCGATGTCGGGACGCGTCTGATCGAGGACGAGGAAATCGAGGCCCGCTCGCTTCGCAAGGGAGACGCAGGCGGTCACTTGCTCGCGCGTGTCGAGATGGCCGACCTTCGTGTCGAAGTTCAATTGGACCAGCGGAGTTCCACTTGGCGTCAAGAAGGGATGGTCACTCAGGCGCAACGGGGTGGTGCCGTCGAGGCTCGATTTCTCCCCGGTGCCGCCACCCATCAGACCCAGGGACAAGAATTGGTTCAGCTCGGTCAGCGCCCGCAACAGGGCGATTCGCGCATCGAAGTGCGCGCCGGAACCGAACTCGATATTTTCCTGCCCGTTCTGCATCCAGTGCGTTATCGCCACAAAGGTCGGAATCCCAAGATCGCTGGTGACGTCGAGCACCCAAAGCTTGCGGCCGGTTTCGGCAAGCTGCTTTCGCAGATCGCGGACATAAGAATCGTCAAACAGACCGAGGTCCAATTCCGGCCGCTGCAATCGATTGTACCACCAGATCGCGTAGGCATCCCGTTCCACCAGCTCTAGGAAGCCCTGGACGATTGCCTCCTCGAACGTGTTGCCGGCCGCGCAGCCGTTGGAATCCGCGGCGAAGGCGGCGGGGCCCCTGTAAAAAAAATACAACACGCTGGTCGGAAGATATTTGAAGCGGCCGTCGCGCAGAGACCAGACCGGCGACCATTCGATCTCGGCCGATCGATCGAACAACGCCGGGACCGCCTCCCACCCGTCCAAGCCCGGCGTCGGCGCCCGACCTTGCCGCAATTGCGCGTCGCTGAACAGCAGGACTTTGTTCGGAGGAATAGCCTCGCCTGAAGGGAGACCTTTGAACCGCCGTCTTGCTCTGATCTCGTCGCCCTGAAAAATCCCGGAATAACGCTCGATCGCCTCCATCAGCGCGCTGGCTTCACCCTGTTCGGCAGTGCTGCCCTTGCCGAAGCTGCCGCTACTCAGCCCCGCCCTGAGCTCATTGACCGTCTCTGCCGGCCCTGAAAAATTGTGCCTGGCATGGTAGTTGGTGTTCAGGGGCAAATCGGCTTCGATCCGCTCGAGACGCGAGACCACACCGGTCAAGGGGCTCACGTGCTTGCGGAAATGTGCAACCGTGGCCCTCGGCGAAACGGTCCGATAGCCGCCGCTCGTCATGACCAGCTTACCACCGGGGCTGAGTTCGACCGGCACTGGCGCGCGACGGGGATCGCGCATCTTCTTGCGACCGCAGCTCGGACATTGCGGGCGAGCCGCCACATAATGCTTCACGATGGTCGAGCCCGACAAGTCGAGGCTGATGATGTGATCGCTCAATTCCGTGCGAAAATCGGTTGCGATCGCTTTCGCGATCTCGATGGCTGCAAGCTGGATGCCACTCTGTCCAACTGTGTTCCGGGCGAGGGGCGAAACGGCGATGCAGCGGGCTTCTCTGCGGTCGAGAAGCGCCTTCACCTCCCGGTTCCTTTTCATCCGCTCGGCAAGACAGGTCCAACAGGCGCTCTCCCCCGGTCTGAACACCGGCCCCACCAGAGGAAAAATGCCGGAGGGTTGGACGAGCAACCAGGGGGTGCGATCCGCCAAGTGCTGCCGGTTCAATTCGGCCAATCGTGCTTCGAGATAATCGTTCACTAGCGTGACCGTGAGATCGGCGGAGCGCTTCATGACGCGAACGCCCAGCCCGCCGAGGGCGACCCCGAGTTCCGTTGCTCCTTGCACATCGATCGATTGGATGCGCACGCGACATTTCTGGAGATTTTTCTTCGCGGTCTCAGGCAGCAGGCCGAGGCTCGTCCAATAAGCGTCTACGGCGTCATTCGAAGAACGCGATGCCGGGACGACATAGTGGCGATCGACGAGCCGCTTCAAGGCTTCTTGGATTTTGTCGGTTGGAAAATCCTGCTCCAGCTCGCGAACGAGGTCCCGAAAACTCCTGCCGCCCTCTCCGATTGCCGAGGCGAGCGCACAATAGAGTTCGCCGTGAAGAAAGAACTTCCGGTCCTCGGAATAGACGCACACGACATCGGGCGGCAGCAGATAGACGGAAAAGTTCTGCGTGAACTGCGGAACATCCTTGCCCTTGAATTGCGTCTTGGCGCTGCCGTGATCGCCAGTCGCGGAGTCGACCCGAGGACCTGTAGGCTTATTGCTACCAGCGTGGATCGCCATTGCGGACAGGGCATTCCTTGAATCGCGAGACAGCCATGACGTAGCTCGCGTGCCGGCATTTGTCGATTG
>JBKQHN010000107.1:0-4262 GCA_052148755.1 Beijerinckiaceae bacterium
TGACCATCGCCTCCTGGCCGATGAGATCATCGAAGCTCGAGGGGCGATATTTGCGCGCCAGGACGCGGTACGGCGCCGACGCCACGGGCGGCGGGGCGGCGGCGAGCGGCTCGCGAAAGCCGAGGGACGGCGGGTGCATCGCGTCCGCGTCAGTCATGATAAGTGCTCACGTTCGAAAATAGATAGGTGCTTGCCGTCAACTCGTTCACACACACCGCGCTGCTCGATGAATCGTTTCGCCCGGACGTCTGCCGCCCCTCTCCCCGCTTGCGGGGAGAGGCGAGGTGAGGGGCCACCAGGATTGCGGCCAAGCTCGGCGGCGCCGGCCCCATTGCGCTCGCGCCTGCACAGCCGAGAAAAATTCTGAGAGAGAAGTGGGAGGCTGGACAGAGACCCGCCCGGTCCCGTTAGGGCTGCTTCCTTCCGGACCTGACCCGGTTGGCGAGTGGTGCGTCCACCGCCAACCTCCCGATGCTAATTTGGACCATCGGCACCCGGTTTGCAACTGTAGCGCAAAAAATCCGCAGCTTATTGAGATCGCTCCGCGAAACCGGTTTGGCCGCGAGCTCATGCCGTGGCGGCGACTAATTTTCGAGCTCTTCGATACGGAAACGGGGATCGCCGCCGCAAGACCGCTCCGTGCCCGTCCGTATCGCTTGCGAATCCGTGCGTTCGCCTCTAGAGCATGTCCCGGAAAAGTGGGGCCACTTTTCCGACAAGGACATGCTCCAAGTTTTTGGATTGGCGCGTATTCTTGATCGATCGGGTGATTCCACCCGATCGGAATACGCGCTAATGCCATGCGGATGTGGAGCCGAATTCGATTCGATCATCACTGTTTTGTCTCCAAAAACTGGCAGAGGTTGCAAGCGCTGCCTGCAATCATATCTAAAAAGACCCAGCCCCGCCGACCATGAGCAGCTCCGCGGTTTCCAGTCTCGCTGCTTGTCGCATTGCTCAGGCGAGCGAATGCTTTGCGGCCCTTCAGCGAGAGAGGAGCAGCCTGTATGGAATTGCTGGAAACAGAAACGCGAAGAAAGACGAAGCACAAAACTGTCTTCGTGGCACTTGTCGCCGTGACGGTCCTGTCGCTGTTTCTGCGCCCTGAGGCGGACTGCTTCGCCGTCGAGGGCGCGCCCGCACCCGCCAGCGTAGATGCGGGAAAGGAGCCTCCCGTTATCGTCCAACCGCCAACCAAGTCGCCGCAGAGCAAGCCGCTTGTACATCAGCGACCTCTTGCCGTCTCCGGCAAACATTTGACGACTGAGGACTTTGGAAAAATAGTGAAATTTAACGCCTCGGCCTTCCCCTATGATGGACCGATTCCGGAGCAGAACAAGGATTTCCTCGACGTCGTGTCGGGCGAACGGCGAGGTCATACTTCGCCGCGCGGCGGGGTTCTCTGGGCCGATCAGACCTACAACAAGCAGGACGTCCTGCTTTACGTGCCGAAAAATTTCGACAGCAGCAAGCCTGCTGTCATTATCGTTTTCTTCCACGGCAATCTCGCGATGCTCGAGCGCGATGTCAAATTCCGTCAGCACGTCCCGCGGCAGCTCCTCGAATCAGGCCTCAACGCGGTGCTGGTCGCGCCGCAGCTCGCCGTCAATGCGCTTGATTCGAGTGCCGGCCATTTTTGGGATGCCGATTTTTTCCGCAAATTCCTGGACGAGGCCGCGGAACATTTGGCAAAAATGCAAGGCGGTTCGAGCGATCAATTCAAGAACTTGCCGGTCATTATCGTCGCATATAGCGGCGGCTATTTACCGGCAATATTTTCGGCGCAGAAGACTAGCGGCGCCGCCCAAAGGATACGCGGAATCATTCTTCTCGACGCCCTCTTCGGAGAGTTCGACAAATACGCCGATTGGATCGGTGACAACCGAGCTAATGCGTTCTTTTTCAGCGCATATTCGCCAGCCTCTGCGGCGGCGAACGAGTCGCTTTGCAAGAATCTAAAGACAAACGGCGTGCGTTGCGAAAGAAGCTTTCCGGCGACGCTGCAGCGCGGCAGCATTTATTTTCTCGCGGTCGGCGACTCATCTAATCACAATGATTTTGTGACCCATGCTTGGACAAAATTTCCTCTCAAAGATGTCCTTGAGCGCGTCGAAGGATACAGGCGAGTGCCATTGAAGAGCGTGCCAGCCGTGGTGGGCGAGGAAAGGTCGCGCGAACTGGGGCATGAGAAATAGCTGTTCTACTCCTCCATTTGCCGGCAGCATGCAACGTACTTGGAGTTCGCCCAGCCGGTCTCGCCGGATTTGAGCCGCACATGATACCACTCGCCGTTCTGTTCCATCATCGTCAACAGGGTCCCATTGGGCATGTGCGTCGTCGACCACGGGGCTTGCCGGCTCGGGGCATTGCGCAAGGCGAGCCAAGGATCTCGGCTGTTTTCGTCGATACCCGCCACATAATAATAAGATGCTACGCGCTTTTGAGCTGGCGCCGGGGGAGGTGAACTCGCAGTTGTACAACAAGCGACATAACGCTCGTTGGCCCAGCCTGTTTCGCCATTCTGCAGACGGACGTGCAGCCATTCGCCGCTGCGCTCGAAGACAGTGAGCAATGTGCCCGGACCCATGTGCGTTGTAGACCACGGCGCCTGAAAGCTCGGCGCTGTTCGAAGTGCCAGCCAATTATTGCCGTTGGGATCGAGGCCGGTCACATAATGATATTGTATCGGAGGATTGTCTCGCTCAGCATTGATGTTCTGTTCGGATATTCGGCGCTGTTCGTCAGCCTCCCGGCGAGCGTCATCGGCAAGTTTGCTTTGCGCTTCCCGAGCTAAACGATCCGCCATTTCCTTGTCGCCGCGCAATTTTGCAACGCGCTGTTCGGCGATGTCTTTGAATTCGCATCCCTGGCAAGTCTGGCTATAGTCGCTCAGCCGCTCTATGTCATCTCCGGCGGCTTTGTATTGCGCCTTCTCCGCATCCAGAACTGCCAGCCGTGCGCGGGCATCCTGGCGGAGTTCCTCGGGACAAGAGGAGCCGCAGACCGCCAAAAAATTATTGAGTTTAGAGCGATCGTAACCCGCCGCCTGGAGTTCGCGAGCAAGATCCCGGTGCTCTGCGTCGCGTTGCTGCGATAAGATCTCGGCCTCCGCCGAACTGCGGAATTCGCAGGCTCTGCAGTCGCGCACGTAAGTGAGGAGCCGCGCAAGATCGAATGCCGCCCTATATTGTGCCGCTTCGCGGGCCATGAGCTCCAATCGCCGCTCGGCTTCCGCCTTTGCTGCTTGCGAGCAATCGGGCGCGCAGGATCGAAGCACTTGATCGATTTGATCGCGATTGTAGCCCGCCTTCGCGAGCGCTTCCATTTCGGCTGTCTGCCGTTCGAGCTTTCGATGTTCGAACCAGCTAAGCCCGGCATAGAGACCGGCAGCGAGAATGAGAACCGCGGCGAGACCGGCCGCAACCAGCTTCCATTGAGACTTCTGCGGACCCGGCGGCTTGCGGCCCGGCGGGGCGGTGATCGTCAATTCTGTCGATGCTTCGAGGGATTTGCAGATCTCGGCTGCTGTTTGCGGGCGTTTCGATTCGTCGAGACGCAGCATCTTGTCGACGGCCTCGAGGAGCCGGGCATCATAGCGGCCGGCACCGGCCTTTTCTGCCGGAACCAGTGGATCTTTGCCGCTGCCGTGCAGGCGCGAGCGATAAAGCGAGTCCGCCGGCGTCTTCCCCGTCAGGCAATGATAGGCGGTGGCTCCGAGAGCGTAAAAATCCGTCCAGGGGCCCTGCTCGCCGCCAGCTCCATATTGTTCGGGAGGCGCATAACCCGGCGACATGATCATCGTCATCGGGCGGGTCAGGCGGTTTTCAAAATCGCGCGCGGCGCCGAAATCGATGAGCACCGGGCTTCCATCCTGACGAACGATGATATTGCTCGGCTTGATGTCGCGATGCAGCTTGGCTCTCTCGTGCACCGCTGCGAGGCCGGACAAGACACCGAGCAGGATCTGCCGCAATTGCGCATTGGGGATCGGCCCGTCCGCGATCATTTTGCTGAGCGGCCGGCCATTTTCATAGTTCATGACGATATAGCCGGTGCCATTCAGCTCGAAGAACCGCCGGACCTGCGCGATATTTTGATGGTGAAACAGCGCGATCACCCGCGCCTCGTTCAGGAACGCCTGAACGCCTTCGCGAAACGCCTCTCTATCCACATCGGACTTGGGTCCTACCGTCGTATTCGAGAAACGCGCCGCCAAATAACTCGGCAAATATTCCTTGATCGCCACCAATTCGTTCAACAGC
>JBKQHN010000108.1:0-3440 GCA_052148755.1 Beijerinckiaceae bacterium
TGGGTCTTCTCGTCGACGGGGTCTGGCACGAACGCGGCTATGACCAGGAGAAATCCGCCGGCCGGTTTCAACGCCAGGATTCGGGCTTTCGCAATTTCGTCACCAGCGACGGTATGCCGGGGCCGACGGGGCGCGGCGGCTTTGCCGCGGAAGCGGGCCGCTATCATCTCTTCGCCGCCGACTTTTGCCCCTGGGCGCATCGCTGCCTCATCATGCGCGAACTCAATGGCCTGCAAACGATCGTTTCGGTTTCGATCACACAATTGCTGATGCGCGACAACGGCATTACCTTTTCGCCGGGGGACGGCGTCGTCCCCGATCCGCTCTTCAACGCGAAATATCTTTACGAAATCTACAAGGCGGCCGCACCGGCCTACACCGGCCGCGTCACAGTGCCGGTGCTTTGGGACAAGCAGACGAACCAGATCGTCTCCAACGAATCCGCCGAAATCATTCGCATGTTCAACGGCGTCTTCGATCGCACGGGCGCTGCGCCGGGAGACTATTATCCGGCCGATCTCGTGGCCGAGATCGAGGCTTTGAACGCGCGCATCTACGCCAACGTCAACAATGGCGTCTACAAGGCGGGATTCGCGACGACCCAAGAAGCCTATGAAGAGGCGGTCCATCCGCTCTTCGAAACCCTGGATTTTCTCGAAGCGCGGCTCGCCCGGACCCGCTATCTCTGCGGCACGCGCCTGACCGAAGCCGACATCAGATTGTTCACCACGCTTTTGCGTTTCGATCTCGCCTATGTCGGCCATTTCAAATGCAATCTGCGCCGCCTCGTCGACTATGAAAATCTGTTCGGCTTCACCCGCGATATCTATCAGACAGGGACGATCGCCGCGACGTGCCGCCCCGATCACATCAAGAATCACTATTATCAGAGCCATCTTTTCATCAATCCGACCGGCATCGTGCCGGCCGGCCCGCGTATTGATTTCTCGGCGCCGCATCGGCGAGGGTGAGCGCGCGCGGCATAGATCTAATCCGCCGGAGTGAGCATGAGCGAGACAGAAGTCATCTGCGAGAAGATGGGCCGCTGCGGCGTCATCACGCTCAATCGGCCCAAGGCTCTGAATTCCTTGACCTTGACCATAGTGCGCGAGATGGCCAAGGCGCTCGACGCCTGGGCGGATGACAGGGATATCCTGTCCGTCGTCGTACGCGGGGCGGGCGAAAAGGCCTTTTGCGCAGGCGGCGACATCAAACGCCTTTATGACCTAGGCAAGGCGGGCGCGCATGCCGAACAGCTGGCGTTCTGGCGAGAAGAATATCAGCTCGATTACAGAATCAAGACTTATCCCAAACCTTATGTCGCTTTGATCGACGGCATCATCATGGGCGGCGGCGTTGGTGTCGGGATCCATGCACATCAAAGGGTGGCGGGCGAGAAGTTCAGCTTTGCCATGCCGGAAGTCGGGATCGGCTTTTTCCCCGACATCGGAGCAAGCTATTTTCTGCCGCGGCTCGCGGGGCGCGTCGGCACTTATCTTGCCCTGACCGGCGCACGCGCCGGCCTCGGCGATGCTCTCGCAATAGGTCTCGTCGACGCCCACGTTCCTGCAGCCGAGTTCGAGGCTCTCCTGGTTCGGCTCGTATCGGGCGAGGCGGTTGAGACGGCGATTGCCGGGGAAGCCGTTTCGGGTCCAGCCTCACCTCTCGCCGACGAGAAACATTGCATCGACGCGTGCTTTGAAGGACAAAGTGTGGCGGCGATACTCGCCAAACTAGAGGAAGCTTCGGCTGCCGGCTCGCCATTTGCGGCTAAGACACGGGAGGCTATGCTCGCCAAATCACCGACGAGTTTGGCCATCGCCTTGAAGCAGTTGCAATTGGGCGCCAAGCTTGACTTGGCGGACACTCTGCGCATGGATTGGCGGATCGTCACGCGCATCGCGCATGGCCATGATTTCTACGAAGGCGTGCGCGCCGTTTTGATCGACAGGGACAATGCCCCAAACTGGACGCCGGACAATGTCGAAGCAGTCAAGCCCGCCGACATCGATACCTATTTTGCACGGCTCGGTGAAAGCGAACTCGAATTGCCTTCCCGCGTGAATGCGCCATGAGCTTGTCGCGCTTTTCGGGCCCGCCGAGCCGAGACGGCGATGTCGGCGCAGCGATCCACGTCGGCGAAAGCCAGAACCGGCAGCACCTGCCCACACGCTGGGGCACAATTGTCGTGCTCTTCATGCGGCTGCTCGCTGGGGTCTGGATATGTCAGGGTCTCGCAGAATGGGGTAAAATTTTGCTGCCGGACGAAACATTCGTCACGACTCTGCCGGGCGGTTCTGCGGCGGCTGCCGTGATCTTCTTTGCGATTGCCGACCTTTTAGCAGCCGTTGGTCTTTGGCTTGCAACTCCTTGGGGCGGCGCGCTCTGGCTCTTCGCTGCGAGTTCGCAAATCTTTGTCGTCGTGGCAATTCCCAATTTCTATTCAGGTCTTTGGGCCGTCGCAGATGCGACCTTGATCATTTTATACTTTGTCTTTACTTGGATGGCTGCGCATTCAACTGAAGAATTCGGGCGGCAGCGCTGAATCTGCCGGAGTTCATCGCAGGCAAAGCTTCGCGATCCTGATCCGCAAGCGTGGGTCCACTTTCGTTGAACATGCTGCGGCATCTGAATTGGCGCGTATTCCATCGACCCGACGGTTCGATGCGATTGGAATGTGAACTGGCTTTCACGTTCTCTTGACGGTCTTCCGCCAATCCTCGTCGTCAACACAATCGTAAGTTAATAAAATCGAATTTTAAGAATTATTCATCGTAAAGATCGCCTTTAGTTCAGTTATGATTCACCTAAACAAGTAAACCTGTGATTCAGACTATTACTTAAACTCGTCTTCATTCGTGCTGGGTATAGATCATCCCATCAATGAGCCGCGGGCCAGTCAAAAAACGAAGGGGTGGGTCATGAACAGTGGTCTTAAGATAGAGGTTGCTCAGGCGCGGGCCGGGCGCATTAACGACGTGCGCCCCGGATATATCGAAGCCTTGACGCTGGTGGAACGTCTGCATCGGCGTCTGCTCGATGTGATTAAGGATGAATTCGACCGGCGCGGTCGCAGCGACGTGAACTCAGTGCAGGCGCTGTTGCTCTACAACATAGGCGACAAGGAGCTCACCGCCGGCGAGTTGCGTACGCGCGGTTACTATCTTGGCTCGAACGTCTCCTACAACGTGAAGAAGCTCGTCGAAATGGGCTATCTGCATCACGCGCGCTCGAGGCTCGACCGCCGCTCCGTGCGCATCAGCCTGACGCCCACCGGCAAGGACGTGCATGATATCGTCGCCGGCCTTTACGACAAGCACGTGACGACGGTCGAGCAGATCGGCGGTATCACTTGCGAAGAGTTTTCGCGCCTCAATCAATCGCTCAACCGGCTCGAGCGGTTCTGGACCGACCAGATCAGGTTCCGGCTTTGAATCGCG
>JBKQHN010000109.1:0-21813 GCA_052148755.1 Beijerinckiaceae bacterium
CGCTACGAGAAGATCATCATCATGACGGATGCCGATGTCGACGGCGCGCATATCGCCTCGTTGCTCATCACGTTCTTCTATCGGCAGACGCCGAAGCTCATCGACGGCGGCCATCTTTATCTCGCGGTGCCGCCGCTGTATCGGCTGACCCAGGGAGCAAACCACGTTTACGCCCGCGACGAGACCCATCGGGACGAATTGATGACCAAGGTCCTGACCGGCCGCGGCAAAATAGAAGTCAGCCGATTCAAAGGCCTAGGCGAAATGCTTCCGGCCCAGCTCAAAGAGACGACGATGGACCCGCGACGCCGCTCCCTGCTTCGCGTGACAATTGTTCCCGAAGATCGCGACGAGACTGCCGATTCGGTCGAACGGCTGATGGGCAATAAGCCCGATGCGCGGTTTGCCTTCATCCAGGAACGCGCCGCCTTTGCCACGGACCTCGTGGTGGTGTGAGCCGCTTTTCGGGTCTCCATCAACCTTCTCTTAACCTTGGCATCGCATTCTCGGCCGCGAGCAAGCGGGCATGGGCAAAAGCGGCGCCGGCAAGCGGTAAGGGAACAGGTTCATGGCGAGACCCCAGCATTTCTGGCGCAACGAGCGCGGCTCGAGTTTCGAGAGCATGGCCCTTGCGCTGTCGGTAATTGCGGTCGTGTTCGTCGCCGGCGCAGATCTTCTGAATCATGTATCGAAGAGGGACGGGCTTTTGGCGCGGGTCTTCGCTGGCCATGGCACAGACCTCGCGCAAATGACGCGGGATTTGCCTCCGCCCGCCAAGGCTTCGCAGGCGCCGGCCGCACGCAGCGACGTCGATTATACGGCGACCGGCTCGATCATCGGCTTGCGGAAAGCCCCGGTTCTCGATCCTTGCACCGGCGTAGCAAAGCAATGACATCTGGGCGGCAGCAACAGGCGCTGCCGCTCGAGCGAGCCTGAACTCCTTCAGATTCAGGGTTTACCCCTTCCCCGCCCGCATCACGGGCGAAGAACTTCCGCATCCCGCACTGTTTGACTTCCGGCCGGCTGTGATTCCATTATGATCGCCGACATGAAGCCTGCATCGCTCTTCGACCTTCGCCCGGCCGCTGAAGAAATTGGCGCGCGGCAGCACGTGATCGGTCATTCGACCAATTTCGTCGGCCTGCCGACGCAATTTCTCGCCAGTTGCGACTTCAACGACGAGCCGCAGCCGCTGCATATTTCAGGCGTGCGCGAAATGAACCCGCAGCTGTTCGAAATGCTCGATCTCGCAGTCGACATCGAGGAAGCCGGACGCGCCTTCCATGCCTACATGAATGCCATGTTCGGCATCGATCCCGAGCAACATGTGAAATCCGGCAACGGCTCGGTCCGCCGCTATCGATCGTCGTACCTGCGGCTCTTGAAGGGCTGGGGTTTCGACAGCAACGGCCCGGATGCGGCCGTGCTGAAGGGCTGGGTCGAGAGCCGCTTCGGCCTCGTCCCGACCTTCCACAAGGAAAGGATAGCCAAGATCTCGACCGGCGCCTGGACGACCTATGTGGAAGAAAAAATGTCGAGCCGCTTTCACAATAATTCGATCATGACCCAACTCGATCTGGCTTTTGAATTCTGCCAATGGGCATTGGCGCGTTTCGTCCTGCCGGGCGAGACGCATATCGAACTCTATCGTGGCATCAATGATTTTGACGAACATCAGATCGTGCGACGCGTCAGCAAGACGAATGTCGTGATGCGGCTCAATAATCTCATGTCGTTTTCGAGCGATCGTGATATCGCGTCCTGTTTCGGCGACATTATTCTCAGCGCCCGGGTGCCGCTCGCCAAGCTCGTCTTCTTCAACACATTATTGCCGAAGCATGGACTCAAGGGCGAAGCCGAATATCTCGTGATTGGCGGCGATTATCTCGTCCATGCGAGTTGGCTCTAGGAGCTGTTACCTCGGGCTCGCGGGCCGCGTTTGATAATGCACAGGGGTTCGGCGCACCCTTCTCCCGCTTGCCGGAGAAGGACCGCGCCCAGCTTTAAGTTTCTGAACTGCTCATGCAACATCAGACCCAGACCATGCCCACACGCCGCCTTGTTCTCGTCGGAAGCCTCGCTGCGTTTATCACTTCGAAGCTGCAGGCCGCGCCACCCGTCGTCGTCGCCTCCAAGCTCGATCTCGAAGGCGCCCTTTTGGGGGAGCTCATCCTGCTGGCTTTCAGCCAAACCGGGATCGCGACCAAGAACCGCCTGCAACTCGGACCCACGATGATCGTTCGCGGTGCCCTCCTGTCAGGCGCGATCGATCTCTATCCCGAATATACCGGCAATGCCGCCTTCTTCTTCAATCTCGACGGCGATCCCGTCTGGAAGGATGCGCAACAAGGCTATGCGAAGGCTGCCGAACTCGACCTTGCCCGCAATCGGCTCGTCTGGCTCGATCCCGCGCCCGCCGATAATAGCTGGGTCATCGCCATCCCAAAGTCCCTGGCACAACAGCATGACTTGGCGAGCCTCGAAGATTTCGCCCGCTTTGTCCGCACCGGCGGGCGGATCAAGCTTGCCGCCTCGGCCGAATTCGTCGAAAGCGACGCCGGCCTGCCGGCATTTGAGACCACCTATGGTTTCAAGCTCGCCGCCGCCCAGCTCCTCGTCCTGTCGGGCGGCGCGACCGCGGCGACGATGAAGGCGGCAGCGGACGGGATTTCGGGCGTCAATGCGGCGATGGCCTATGCGACGGACGGCGGCCTTGTGGCCTTGGACCTCGTAGCACTCAGGGACACGCTGCATGCCGAACCCGTCTATGCCCCTGCCCCCGTCGTGCGTGCGGCCGTGCTCGATGCCTATCCGCAAATCCGCACAATCTTGAAGCCGGTGTTTGCCGGTCTCGATCTCAAAACCTTGCGGCGGCTCAACGAGAGGATCGCCGTCGATGCGGAAGACCCCAAGGCGGTTGCGCGCGATTATTTCAGAGGGCAAGGTATACTGAACTGATAGCGTTTTGAATTGATCCGCGGCGAGACCGATAAGCCTGCCCATGACTAGCGAGCCTGGACGACTGCGCCATTTTCTTCAGTCCTTGCCGAATGTGCAGGATCACGTGCTTCTTGTCCTCTGCGGCAGCGGCTGGCTCGCGATTCTGTTCGGTGGTTTCATCAATTCCGCCCCTAACCGGCTGGCAAAGGCTCAAGCGCTCACTTTGTGGCAAGCGCCGGCGCTCGCTACAGCCGCCGTGCTTGTTCCGCTCGCCCTATTGACAGCCGCATTATTTATCCGCAACAGCCGCGCCCGTTGCATCGTCACTTTGGTCGGCGCGGCGCTGTTGCTGACCGCGAGCCTCTATGCGGCCGGCCGATTTGCGAGCGTGCTGACCTCGCCCGACCGGCCGGCGGCTCGCCAATCGCTTGGTCTTGCCTTTTGGGCCCTGTTTGCCGTGGCAGCCTTCGCAACGCTGAATACTCTGCAGCGCCCGGGCGCGGGTCTCGTCCTGCGGGTTCTATACCCGATCCTTGTCGGTCTCGCTCTCCTGCTCATGGCGCTTTCCGGCCTCATTGACGACCTTTCGCTTGTCAAGGAATTCATGACTCACCGCGCCGTCTTTGCCGATGAGCTCGTGCGCCACATCGGGCTCGTCGCGATGGCGCTCTTCTTCGCTCTCCTCATCGGCGTGCCGCTGACTTTGCTCGTATTGCACCGCCCCAGCATCAAGATGCTTGTTTTTTCGAGCCTCAATATTCTGCAGACGATCCCCTCGATCGCTCTGTTCGGGCTCCTGATCGCGCCTCTGTCGGGGCTTGCCGAGCGCCTGCCCGTTCTCGCCCGGCTCGGCATCGGCGGCACAGGGGCCGCACCTGCCGTCATTGCTCTGACGCTCTATGCCTTGTTGCCTCTGGTGCGCAATTTTTCGACCGGACTTGCCGAGGTCGCAGCCGACGTGAAGGACGCGGCGCGGGGGCTCGGCTTCACTGCAAGACGCATGTTCCTCGATGTCGAATTGCCACTCGCTTTGCCGGCTCTTGTCTCGGGACTGCGGATCGTCACGGTTCAGTCGATCGGCCTTGCCGCCGTGGCCGCCCTCATCGGGGCGGGCGGGCTCGGCACTTTCGTGTTCGAAGGCATTGGCCAATATGCGCTCGATTTGGTCCTCGTCGGCGCTTTCCCCATCATTCTTCTGGCACTTGCCGCGGATGGCGGCTTTCAACTTGTGCAGCGCGCGGCGCGGAGGTGGGCGTGATCGCTCTGCACGACGTCGCGAAACATTTCACCGGCAGCAAGGCCGTCACGGATTTTTCCTTGGCAATCGGCGAAGGCGAATTCTGCGTTCTCATTGGCCCTTCAGGATGCGGCAAGTCGACGGTGCTGCGGATGATCAACGCGATGATCTTGCCGGATGCGGGATCGATCGAAGTCTTTGGCACGGACATAAGCCAAGGGTCGCCGGTCGAGCTGCGCCGCGGCATCGGTTATGTCATCCAATCGGTGGGGCTGTTTCCGCATTGGACGATCGCGCAGAACATTCTTGCCGTGCCGCGGCTGCTGAATTGGCCGAAGGCGCGGCTCGCAGCCCGCCTCGAGGAGATCGTCGCACTCATCGGCATCGATACGCATCTGCTTGCCCGCTACCCCAGGCATTTGTCGGGCGGCCAGCAGCAACGCATCGGCGTCGCGCGTGCGCTCGCCGCCGATCCGCCCATCATCTTGATGGACGAACCTTTTGCGGCGCTCGATCCATTGAGCCGCAGCGGTCTTCAAGACGAGATCCGCCGCATTCACGCCCAAAGCGGCAAGACGATCGTCTTCGTGACGCACGACATGGACGAGGCCTTGCGGCTCGCCACGATGATCGTCGTGATGCGGCAAGGCCGGATCGTGCAAAAAGGCACGCCGGCCGAGGTCGTACTCGATCCGGCGCAAGACTTCGTGCGCGATTTTCTCGGCGGGCCTGAATTTTCCTACCGGGCACTGGATGTCTTTTCGGTCGAAACCCGCATGCGAAAGGGGGTCGAGGCGGCGGCTCCATCGATTGCGGCGACAGCGAGCCTCAAGCAGGCGCTCAATCTCATGTTGGCCAAGAAATGCGGCACGCTTCGCGTCGATGACGAGACCGGCACCCCGATCGGCGCCGTCTTTATCGACGACATTGTCGAGCGCAGCTGATGGTCGCGCCATATCCTTCCATGCAGAGAACGAGCCTCTTCTTGCGCTCTCCGGGAGTGTGGATTGCCAGCGCCTTGTTGGCGCTCTTGCTTTGGCTGCCGGCGAGCGGCGCTTTTTTTCACACCCTGTTTCCGAAACTTCCGCATCCCGTCTATGCGCGGGCGAGCTTTTTCGAACTCGCCTTTGCGCATTGCATCCTGGTCGGCCTATCGAGTGGCCTTGCTGCAATCGCCGGAATTGGCACCGCGATTTTCGTGACGCGCGCAAGCGGTCGTGAATTTTTCGGCATTGCCAATGCGATCGCCGCAATCGGCCAAACCGTCCCGCCCGTTGCGGTTCTGGCCTTGAGTGTGCCGCTTCTCGGCTATGGGGCGGCGCCGACGCTTGTCGCCCTCGTCCTTTATGCGATTCTGCCCATTCTCGAAAATACGGTCACCGGGCTCGAAGCGGTTCCCGCCGCCGCACGCGATGCCGCGATCGGCATGGGATTTTCGCCCTGGCAAATGCTGTCGCGGATCGAAGTTCCGCTGGCATGGCCTTTCATCCTTGCCGGCCTGCGGACCAGCACGATCATCAACATCGGCACGGCAACGATCGGCTCGAGCTTAGGCGCTTTATCGCTGGGATCGCCGATCATCGAAGGGCTGGCGGCCAATAACCCGGCCTATGTCTTGCAAGGTGCTTTGGTTGTCGCGTTGCTTGCAATTCTTGTCGATCACATGTTCGGATCACTGGCAAGACTTGCTCAAACGCCGCAAATATCGACGTGACAGGGGACTCATGGTGCCGGATGCAGCCATAAAAGATCGTGCTTTGGCCGCTTTTCTCGGCCTCGCGATCGGCGATGCTTTGGGCGCCACGGTCGAATTCATGACAAGGAGCGAGATCGCCGCCCAATACGAAAGGCACACGAGAATGATCGGCGGCGGCTGGCTGAAATTGAAATCAGGCCAAGTCACCGATGATACGGAAATGGCGCTGGCGCTCGGCCGCTCATTGATCCGCTGCGGCACCTGCGATCCTCGCGACATTTGCGAAGAATTCGCAAATTGGCTGCGCTCGGGACCCGTCGATATCGGCAATACCTGCCGGCGCGGAATCAGGCGTTATATTGCGCAAGGCACGCTGTCGGGACCGCCTTCGGAAGGCGACGGCGGCAATGGCGCAGCCATGCGCGTCATGCCAATCGCGTTGGCGACTTTGGGCCGCGACGCAGACGCCCAAGCCTGGACACTCGCGCAATGCCATATCACCCATCATCATCCAGAATCCGATGCGGCAGCTCTCACCCTCGTCGAGATGACGCGGGCCTTGCTGGCAGGAGCCGGGCAAAGCGCCGTCCGCGCCCATGCCGATCGCTTGCTGGCCGATATGCCGATATTCCGCTTCGAACCCTATCGCGGCCGTTGCTCGGGTTATGTCGTCGACACTTTACAAACAGTTCTGCATTATTATTTTGTCACCGACACTTTTGCCGACTGCGTGATCGAGACTGTCAACCAAGGTGGAGATGCCGACACGACCGGCGCGCTCGCCGGCATGTTGGCCGGCGCGACTTATGGTTTGAAAGCCATTCCCGCCGAATGGCTCAAAAGCCTCGATCGTGGCGTCGTCGCCGAGATTCGCGCGCAAGTGCCGCAATTGCTCAAGCTTTCAGCCGTATGATGTGGGATCTGGAGATTGAAAGAGCGTGAGGCTTTTCTTTACCAGCGATACGCATTTCGGCGACGCACGGCGCATCAGGATCGACAAGCGCCCATTTGCTTCGATCGCAGAGCATGATGCCGGTTTGATCGCGCGCTGGAACGAGACGGTCGGCCCTAACGACGAAGTTTGGCATCTCGGCGATGTCGCGCCGAACCATGACAGTGCCGCCGTCAAGCAGCTTCTGACAGCACTCAACGGCCGCAAGCACCTCATTATCGGCAATAATGATCCGCCGGTCACGATCGAATGCCGACTATGGGCCAGTACGCAGCACTATGCCGAACTCACGATCGGCGAGCATCGCCTCGTCCTTTGCCATTATCCCTTCCGCACCTGGAACAAGATGGGCAAAGGCGTAATCGACCTGCACGGCCATTCGCACGGCAAGCTCAAGGAATTGCCGCACCAATATGATGTCGGCGTCGATGTCTTCGATTATCGCCCGGTGACGCTTGCAAAGATTTTGGCGAGCAAAAGGTGACGGAAGATAGAAATCAGTTCCGTCGGCGCGCAAGCCTTAGAAAGGCGCCGTGGATTTCACGATAGACATAAGCTGATCCGATGCGCTCGGAAATCTGCTCGACAGGTTCGACGAGCGTTTTGGCGCACTCTACGACAAAATTGGGTTGGAACTCGTCGAGCCAGCTTGAAACAGCCCCAGGCAATGCCAGAAGGAGAAGCGCGCTCGCCCCGTAGATGACAATGAAGGCAGTTCTTAGCGGCGTCGGGCGCGCCGGCCACAGCGAAATGCTGGCAAGCGTCTCGCCTTTGACGTGAACCTCAGTGTTCACATCCATGGCTCGGGAACCACCGCCAATTTCCCTATGCGCCATGCCCCAGTTCCTCGCATGGGATGACGCTTGCTAGGACAAGCGTCAAAACTGAAAATAAATGAAAGGTGCAATTCCGCTCGGAGCCAGCACTGCGATCAACCAAATTGCCAGCGTCGGCACCAGTATTTTTACCCCCAAAGATGCCTTTTCATAGAGGGATTCAAGCTTTTCGTAAATGGACAACGGGGTCAGCTGGCTCATGAACCCTAGGGCCATCAGCGTGAGGATCAAACCATTGACGATAGATTTGCTCCCCATTCCCATAACCATTCTGCCGAGGTAGTCCACCGCGTGATGAAGATCGGGTGATCTGAAAAAGATCCAGGCAAGACAGACGAAATTGAAGGTCAGGAACCAGCCGAGGAGGCGAGCGGCCCGGCTTCGCTCTTCAGGCTGCGAGCCGACCACCTCGTTCAACGCGCGTTCCACCGCCAGCCCCACTCCGTGCATGAATCCCCAAAACAGGAATTGCAGCCCGGCCCCATGCCATAGGCCGCCGATCGTCATCGTCAAAAGCAGATTTCGATAGGTCTTCAGCGTACCGTGCCGACTGCCGCCGAGGGGAATGTAAAGATAGTCGCGCAGCCACGAGGACAGAGTCATATGCCAGCGGCGCCAGAAGTCTTGGATCGAGAGAGCGCGATAGGGCTGATTGAAGTTCTGCGGAAATCGATAGCCAAGCAGATTTGCGATGCCGATGGCAATGTCGGTATAAGCGCTGAAGTCGCAATAGATGACGATTGCGTAGCCATAGACCGCGAGGATCAGATCGATACGGCTATAGTCGCTCGGATTGCTGAAAATAGGGTCGACAAAGAGCGTAGATAAATGGCTCGCGATAATGACCTTCTTGAAGAGCCCGCCAAGGATCAAGATCATGCTCGATGTGAGCTCAACCTTGCGTGGATCCGAGCGAACGGCAAGCTGTCCAAGAAAATCCGCAGCGCGCACAATGGGTCCGGCAACGAGATGCGGAAAGAAGCTGATATAGAGCGTCAGATCGACGACAGATTTCGAGGCGGTGGTTTTGCCCCGGTGCACATCGATGATGTAGGAGAGCCCATGAAACGTGAGAAAGGAAATGGCGACTGGAAGTGCTGTATTGGTCGAACCGATGTCGATATTAGCGCCGAAATGGTGCGACAGATTTTGCAGCTCCGCCGACAGAAAGTCGTAATATTTGTAATAGGTGAGAAGGGATAGATTTCCTGCGACGCCGCCGAAGAGTATCAGCTTGCGAAGGGGGGCGGACTTTGCCCTGCCAAGAAATAGACCGACAGTGAAATTGAAAAGCGAGCTGAAAAACAGGATCGGTAAGAAGTGCCAGTCCCAGAAACTGTAAAAAACATAGCTGCAAAAAACGAGGAATACTTTTTTTAACGTGTTCGCCTTATTGAGTCCCCACGTTACGGGGAATACAAGCAAAAAAAAGATCAGGAAATCAATGGTTGGAAAGAGCATAGTCCTTGCTCTTGAAACGGTCGACAATCGGAAACAGGAATTCGGCGAACCGACTTGCGCTCAGTCTATAGCCTTCCGGCGTGAAGTGCACGTGGTCTGCGGTGACAAGCGGCGTTGCGGCCATATGCCAAGCATGGGCGCCACATTTCGCCGGCATGATGCCTGCCCAGTCCCAGAATGCAATACCTTCCTGCTTGGCGAGCTCTTTTTGCACGTCGCGAACCCGCACAAGCTGCGGCGGACTCGCCCACTCACATTGGATCGCCTCGGCGGAATGCTCGCGGCAATTCGCCGCAATAGAACAGCTGGAAGACCTGCGACCCGCTTGCGGCGGCCCGATCATCACGATTTTGACGTCCGGAAGGCTCGCGCGAATCTTCCGAATGACCTCCAAATAATGCTCGCGATAGCGATCGATGTCGAGATTGTCGTTGAAGCCCTCATTGGTGCCGAAGCCGAGCACGACGATTTGCGGGGCGAGGCGTTTTAATTCATCACGAAATAGATTGGACTCGAACTTGTTTATGAGATCAACCGTAGCGCCAGGAAAACCGATATTGCTGTAAGAGACGCCATAGCGTCTGTTGAAAATTCCCACACTCGAGACCGCCACCGGCAAGTCTTCGGAGGTGGTAATCGAAATGCGTTGCAACTTACCCGTGGCACTGTCCTCGGGCATGAAGCGATACACCACATGATCATTGTGAGGCGTCACCAGGCTGTGGTCGAAGGGCCGGATCGTATCGAGAGCGACCTTGATCGCACCGCTCTTAGGTCCGGTGATGACTTCAATCTCGACGAGGTCGTAAGGGATCGGTTGCCGCGCGGAAAAGGTCAACATTTCACCGCTGCGGGCGGTCTTGGCGGCGAACCCGGAAAGATAGAAAGCCGCGCCATTTTCGCTTTTCTGCAAAGCAGAATAGGTCCAGCCCGGACTGGCGGTCACATTGAGCGAAGCGGTGCGGATCCCCGGATGCGGCTTGCCGGCGTCGATGTATCCTGGTCCGCCATTGCCGTAGCGAGCCTGGAGGCTTCGTCTGACCTCCCCAGTGAAGAAATCGGCGGCGGTGTGGCTGTCGCCAATCTGGAGGATCGTCAATCCACCCTCTTCGAGCCTCGGCCAATGCCTTGGATCAGCGGAGGCAACATGGAAGGTCATTCTCGGCCGCAACGCAGACCCGGTCTTGTCGGCATCATCTGCGATATCGGCTGCAGCCTTCGCTTTCCAGGTTTCCCGCAGAGGAGCATAGGCAAGCGCCTCCGGCAAGACAGCCATTGCCTGGCTCTTTGCGGGGCTGCTTGCGAAATTCGCCAGAAGAGCCATCACCGCGTCGCTGGCAGGCGGTTGCGTTTCGGCGGGAAACTTTTTCGAAATCACGACGTCGGAACTATTGCCCCTCGCAGCGTTCCCGTCTGGAAAATTCTGCGCATCGGCCGGGGCGGAAGCTATCCAAAGTAAGGCCGCGGCGCCGAGCGCCCACGCCAAAGCCGAGTTCCGTTTCATTCGCTCATCTCGCTCACTGGACGCACGGATAGACAATATCGATTTCGCTTTTCCGCAAGTGATCGAGAATGATCGGAATCAAATAGGCACCAACTAGATCGTAGCCCAGGCTGGTGAAATGAACTCCATCCGCTGCCCGGATCTGCGCGCGCGATCCATTTGGATCGGGTCCATAGGCTTGAAAAGAATCATCGCCGGCGGCATTGAGCTGCCAGGGTTTGACATAGAAAACCTTTGGATTCCCAAAGCCCGAAATCGCGTCAGAATAGAGGCGGTTTCGCTCTTGAGCAGCAGATTGCGAAGTCTTGTCCCTTAAAACCGGATTGCCGACCCATAGCACGCCGGCAGGAGCGGCCGATGCGCTGGCAAGAAATTCATCGATGATGTCCTCGTATTTCTTGTTCCAAGCCGGTTTTCCATAGTCGGTGCGGGCTTTGCTGCGCTCGACTATGCTCTGGGCGTCATTCAGTCCCATGGAGACGACGATCAGATCGGGATGGAACTCTTCGATAATCGCCTTCGTCTCGGTCGGCCAGTCGAATTTGTCGGAACGCGTGAGCCCTGTGCCGTTTTCTCCGTAGCGCCCGAGCGTAAATCTGTCTTTCAGACATGCCTCTTTCGACGTCAGCCGCACCAGGCCGCTCCAAATTCCATCCGACATGGAATCGCCAAGAAAGGCGATGCGGACTGGCTTTTCCGACCCCGCACCCATCGCCTCGAGCGGATAAAATACTTCTGTCGCAATAACCGCGCACCCCGCGAGGAAATTACGACGCGAAACACGATTGCGCTCGTTCATGCAACACTCTGATTGTGGGCTCAATCGTTCAACAGCCCAGCGGATCGCCGGGACTCAATCCCAAGCGCCTTCACCTTCTGCGCTTCCTCAGCGGGCAGAACAGGCTTCCTTGGGTGTTTGCGTAGTGCTTCGTGGTTTTTTGACCGGTCTTTCGGCGTCGCATTGATAGCCGCGGCCTTGGCATCTATCGAGATACCGGCAGCTGCGCGCGCGCGGCCCCAGAGCATCTCGTAGCCACGCATGGTGAAATGAACGCCGTCGCTCGCACGCATGCTCTTGTCGCAGACTTGCTGATCAGCAATGCTGACGTAGGGAACACGGCCCGCGAGCTGGTGCTGGAGAACAGCATCGAGCTTCACGACATTCGAGTTCCACGGCTTTAAAACGCAGGGAGGCCCGATCCAAACAAGCTTCACATTGGCCGCATGTGCCGCAGCGACGATCCGATCGATCCCGCTCGTCACGCCGCCGATCGATCCGACCGCATCATTTGTGCCGAGGCTGAGGAACGCGACAGCATCGCGCGGCGTCCGGCGAACTTGTTGAATAGCATCTGCACTGCGGATCGAAACACTATTATGTGCAAGACGCGGCAAGCCAGATGCCATGGAGACCCCGACTCCGATACTATCCCCGATAATGATGCCGGGCGCCGAAAGTGCGGGAGAGCCGCAAAGAAGAACCGCTATCGCGCACAATCCGTAAGCGATACGGCCAAATCCACGTGGCATTTTGTCAGAAAAATGAAGCTTTTGTAGCATTATTGCGCTCACTTTAAATCGATATTCGCAGTTTATACTTAATTGCGGTTAACATAGACCTAATGTGATAGAATTCAAGCTTTGCATCTCTCCCAGTGGAGAGGAGCTGTTGAAGGCATCATCCTAAGATGAAGCAGGAAGTCAACCACAGGCAGATCCGAAATACCCCGACTTTGTGTCGCTCGACCGGCAACACCCGCCTCTCGATGAACGCGGCCGGCAAGATTTGCCGAGACCATCGGCGCACCGGCTATTCCTGTCAAAATTTTCTGAAAATGACTGTTGTTTGGGCCACGCAAATCCTTCTCCTGAGCGGAATTGCCATGCCGGCTGCGGCCCTCGAAGCGAACCGCGAAGGCATCACGCCTGCGCCCAACGCGACGAACATGGCCGCGAATGACGCGTCAAGCGTGTCGAAGGTACGCGGCGGGACTGCCGCGGTATCCTCAACAAGGATTCTGCCGAAAACACAACATCGTTCTTTCAAAAGCCAGATCGGACTGTCCATTCTCCAGATTGGCGACAGCCACACCGCAGCGGATTATTTCACTGGAGAGGTCCGCAAAATCCTGCAGGCCAGATATGGCGATGGCGGCCCAGGCTATCTTGTCGTCGGAACGCCGCATCCGGGCATACGCCATGCTGTGATCAAAAGTTCTCTCAGCGCCGGTTGGACCTATTCGACCCTGCAGAAAAGCAGCGTCGGCGCGCATTTTTCTGTCTCCGGCTTCTCCGCGACTGCATCGACGGCACGCGAAACGGTGAGCCTTTCGACTGAATCCGCGACGCCATACGACTTCATCGAGATCGAAACTTGGTCAGGGCCCGGCCGAGGTGCGATCGAAGTCGCGCTCGACAAAGTCGCCTGCATCCAAGAGCAACTCGGCAGCGATAGCGACGCACGCATCATTCTGCGAATCGTGCCCTCCGAATGCCGACGACGCCAGTTTAAGGAACTCACGATAACAACCACGGAAAATGGCGCCGTAACCCTCGATGGAATCGGCCTGTTTGAGAAGGCGTCGGGCCTCACTTACAGCAATGTTGGGTTTCCCGGCGCAACCATCGACATCATAAACAAATTTGATCCCGAAATTTTGACGGATGAGTTGAAGCGCCGAGCGCCCCAGATCGTCGTACTGGCATTCGGAACAAATGAGGGCTTCAAGGATGATATAGATCTCGACGAGTATCGAGCGCAGTTCGTTAAAGCCATCCATCGCATTCGCACTGCGCTTCCCGATGTGAGACTCGTCATGATCCTTCCGCCCGACGCGGCGCGTCTGACTTCGTATTGTGCGGCCGACGCGGCCAGAGCTCCGTGTGAATCAAATCTGAAACAGCCCTTAGCCGAGGACAACGGCAAGGAAATTTGCATTTGGCGCAGACCACCGCAACTCGACCGTATTCGGGACATCGAACGTGCGATCGCCCAACAGGAACAAATTGTTTATTGGGATTGGTCGAAATTGATGCCGGCAGACTGTGGCGCTCATATTTGGTCGACCGCACGTCACTTCATGACGCGGGACCACGTCCACTTCACTCAAGATGGCTATAGGTTCAGCGCCGGGGAGTTCGCGAAGTTTCTGCACCCGATCATCGACAGTATGAAATTACGCAAAGCCACCACGACAAGACACTAAAGCTAATTCCAGAACAGGTAAGAGACTTTTCCGGGATATGCTCTAAGGATCTTCCGCTATCATCAATGAAATATTGCCTTGACTGCCGATGGCCGTCCGGGTCGCGGCGATCCACCGTTCTCCCCGACCCGGGAGAACGAGGATGGCTGCATGCCGCTTACGGCGCCTAATGTCCTGCAGCCGCGGCTACTTCGGCGGCGAAATCGGTCACTTCCTTTTCGACACCTTCGCCGAGCGCGAAGCGAACATAGGCCTTGAGCGTGATCGGCGCACCGGCGGCCTTTTCCGTATCTTTCACGACCTGGGCGATCGTCTTGTTGGCGTGTTCGGCATGGATCGACGGCTGATCGACGAGGCAGACCTCTTTGTAATAAGTCTTGAGCCCGGATTCGACGATCTTCTCCAAGACATGCGGCGGCTTGCCGGCATTCTTGTCGGCGAGCACGGCCTTTTCACGCGCCACGACTTTGGCATCGAGGCAGGAGGAGTCGAGCGCCACCGGGTTGGCGGCTGCTACATGCAGCGCGATTTGCTTTGCGAGCGGCGCCAAAACCAAAGGATCGCCCGCCGATTCGAGGGCGACGAGAACGCCGATCTTGCCGAGCCCTTCGGTAATCGCATTATGCACATAGTGGCCGATAACGCCTTGGCTGACATGCACGGCCGCGGCGCGGCGCAAATTCATGTTTTCGCCAATCGTCGCAATCGCATCGGCGAGCGCGTCGCCAACTGTGCGGCCACCAGGATAATGCGTGCCTTTGAGCGCTTCGACGTCGGTCAGGCCCTTTTCCAGCGCGACGCGGGCAATCCCTTGCACGAGGGCCTGGAATTCTTCATTGCGGGCGACAAAATCGGTCTCCGAATTGACTTCGATGACGACCCCATCGAAGCCCGAGACCGCGACCGCAACGAGGCCTTCGGCAGCGGTGCGGCCGGATTTCTTGGCAGCCTTGGAAAGGCCTTTCTTCCGCAACCAATCGATGGCGGCTTCTATCTCGCCGTTCGATTCATTGAGAGCGGTTTTGCAATCCATCATGCCGGCGCCGGTCTTCTCGCGAAGATCCTTCACCATGGCCGCCGTGACGTTCGCCATTGCGCTTTTCCTTTGTGTTGGTATGCGGGCAATAAAGCCGCGAGACCGGATGCTTCGCCCTTCGCGACGGATGCTACCAAGCTGCGCGGCGGACTTCACGCGCCCAACTTGGCCATTGCAACGCGCAACCCGGCAACATCCAAAATTGGCGGACCTGTTTCAATGCGTTAGAAACTTCCCCTAGGCGTCTTCGCCGACCGTCAAGCTGCGCGCCGTCGCAATCCAATTGTCGCGCTCGATACGGCCGCCGAGCTTCAGATCATGGTCGATCTTGGCGACGTCTTCCGGCGTCATAGCGAGGATCTGCCAATAGTGGAAGATCCCGGCATCGTTGAGCTTCTTGACGATCTGCGGGCCGACGCCATGCAGCTTGGCAAGATCGTCCGGCGCACCACGTGGCGCAGTGAGGAGCTCGAAACGCTGCGGCTGCACCTCGTCTATGGGCGCCGGCTCCACCGGCAATTCTTCAAGGATCGTCCGTTCCGCCGGCAATTCTTCAACGACCGTGCGCTCCAGTGCACCCACATCGATGCCGGCCGCGCCCTGGCTGCGCGAAATGCCGTCGATCGCCGCCCGCGCAATAAGATCGCAGTAGAGGCTGATCGCGCGCCCGGCGTCGTCATTGCCGGGGATCGGAAACGTAATGCCGTCCGGATCGCAATTCGTGTCGAGTATGGCGGCGACGGGAATATGCAGGCGTGCGGCTTCCTTGATCGCCAATTGCTCTTTGTTGGTATCAATGACGAAGATCAAGTCCGGCGTGCCGCCCATGTCTTTGATGCCGCCGAGCGCCTTTTCCAACTTGTCGCGTTCGCGCGACAGCATCAGGCGTTCTTTCTTCGTCAGCCCGCTGGCGCCCGCCTCGAGCAATTCCTGCACCTTGCGAAGTCGCTGAATCGACGCGGAAATCGTCTTCCAATTCGTCAGCATGCCGCCGAGCCAGCGGGAATTGACGAAATATTGCGCCGAGCGACGAGCCGCTTCGGCAATGGAATCTTGCGCCTGGCGCTTGGTTCCGACGAACAGGACCCGGCCGCCCCGCGCCACCGTGTCGGACACGGCTTTGAGTGCCTGATGCAGCAAAGGCACAGTCTGGGCGAGATCGATGATATGGATATTGTTGCGGGTTCCGAAAATAAACGGCGCCATTTTCGGGTTCCAGCGATGCGACTGGTGGCCGAAATGCGCCCCCGATTCGAGCAGGCCGCGCATAGAAAAGTCAGGCAGTGACATGGTTTACATTTCTCCGGTTGAAGCCGCCGCGGAAGATCAGGCCCTCAGATGAGGGCCACCGGGTGCGGGCCTTGAAGCAGGACCGCGAAATCCGCGTGTGGGATGCAGGGGCTTATAGGGGCCGGCAGGGCAGATTGCAAGGCGTTCCGCCGCGTGGCATGCGCGCCATAGGCCGCAGGGGGACGCAAGAGTCCAATCCGCCCAGAGCGAGGCTTTTACAGCTGCGCGTCAAGCTTGAATATCCGCGCCGCATTCCCGGCCAGGAACAGGTCCTGCGTCTGCCCGTCGAGACCTAGGTCGTCGAGACCCTCGAGCGCCTTTTTCGGCATGATCATTGGATAATTGCTGCCGAACAGAACTTTGGTCCTGCCGTGACCGCGCAGATAATCGACGAGAACGGCAGGATAACGCTTCACCGTATAGGCCGATGTATCGATGAAGACATTCTCGTGCTTGGTTGCGACCGCGATCGCTTCGTCCGTCCACGGATAGCCGATATGGCCCGCGACGATCACGAGTTCGGGAAAATCGAGCGCGACGCGATCGAGATAGATCGGCCGGCCGGGCTCGGAGGGCATGAGCGGACCCGTATGGCCGATTTGCGTGCAAAACGGCACGTTCAATTCGCAGCACGTGGCATAAACGGGATAAAACAGCCGATCCGTCGGCGGGATTTGCCATAGCCACGGCAAAACGCGAATGGCCTTGAAGCCAAGTGTCTCGACAGCCCGCCTGATCTCGCGAACGGCATTCACCGGCCGTGCGATGTCGACGCAGCCGACGCCTATAAGGCGGCCTTGCGCTTCGGCAACGAAATCGGCCACTTCGTCATTGGAAATCATTACTTTTTGCGGCGCGACCCAGGCGCTGATCAGCATTTTGCCGACGCCGCCTGCATGCAAGGCCTGCAACGTTGCCGCGACCGGGAGCTCCTTTGTCGGGACATCGGCCTTGGTCCAGCGCTGCAAGGAAGCAAACATTTTCTCTTGCGCGAAGCGCAATGTGGGATGCTGGCCCCAGGCGTCGATGATCATGTGTTTTTCCTGCCTTTTGTTTTCGTCATCACGACGGCGCGGCTGGCGCAATCGGCCAAATCCAGCCGGTCTCGGCGCGGGCCCACGCGGTGCTGCTCGCGCAAACGCTCTTGTAAATGACAAGATCCCGCGAACAATGGAAATTGTTACAGTCCTGCAGCGCGGCGACAATGGCAAGATCGCCAAAAGGCACCTGCGCGAGGCCTATTGGCAAAATGAGAGCCGGCGTATCTAATGAGAGATCAGTCTGGAGGAACACATCATGCGGTCTTACGCAGTCGTCAGGAGTTGCGAACCTGTGCAAATGATCGAAAGCGGCGATCTTCAGCCGAGCGGCACCGAAGTAGTGATCGCCGTCACACGCTGCGGCGTCTGCCATAGCGATCTGCATCTCCAAGATGGCTATTATAATATGGGCGGCGGCAAGAAGCTCATGCTTGCCGAACGCGGCATCGCGCCGCCATTCGTCATGGGCCATGAAGTGCTCGGCCGGCTCATCGCGAAGGGACCGGAGGCGCCAATCGGCGACGACCAGATCGGCAAAGTCTTTCTCGTCTATCCCTGGCTCGGCTGCGGCACATGCGACGCCTGCCTGCGCGGCGATGAGAACCTCTGTTCGACCCCCTGCGCCATCGGTATCAACCGAGCGGGTGGCTATGCCGAGCAGTGCTTGGTGCCGCACCCACGCTACCTCATAGACGTCGAAGGTCTCGATCCGACATTGGCCGCGACTTATGCCTGTTCGGGCCTAACGGCCTATTCGGCGATCAAAAAAGTCGACCTCGACAAGGAGAAAGAATTCCTGCTCGTGATCGGCGCCGGCGGCGTCGGATTGAGTGCGATCCATATTGCCCAGGCCTTGGGCTACAAGAATATTGCCGTCGCCGACATAGATGCCGGCAAAAGGGCGGCCGCCGAACAGGCCGGCGCCAAGGTCAGCGTCGATTCCAGCGCGCCTGACGCCGTAAAAAGTTTGCGGCGCTTGCCGGGGCTAATTGGCGGTGTCGTCGATTTTGTCGGCGCACCCACGACCGCGAATTTCGGCATTGCTGCTGTGCGCAAGGCCGGCACTTATGTCGCCGTCGGCCTCTTCGGCGGCGAGCTTGCGATTGCCCTGCCCGCACTCATCATACGTGCGCTTGATCTGCGCGGCTCCTATGTCGGCAGCCTCAACGAATTGAAGGAATTGATCGCGCTCGCCAAGGCCGGCCGGATCAAACCTTTGCCGGTCGAAAAACTCCCTTTGGACGACGTCAATCTCGCTTTGGACCGATTGCGCGCGGGCAAGGTGAATGGACGCTTGGTGCTGGCAAGGACGTGAAACGAAGATGGTCTGGCCAGGTTTGAATCCTGATGCGACCAGCGGATGATGAGGGCAAGGCTTGTGAGCGGCGTTTCGAGTTGTTTTGAAACGCCGCTCCGCTGAGCTCAGGCAAGACCGAAGCGATCGGCGTTCATCACCTTGGTCCAGGCCGCCACAAAGTCACGCACGAACTTCTTTTGCGAGTCTTCGCTCGCGTAGACTTCCGCGACAGCGCGGAGCTGCGAGTTCGAACCGAAGACGAGGTCGACACGGCTGCCGGTCCACTTCGGTTTGCCCGTTGCGCGGTCGCGGCCCTCGAACACGTCTTCGGCTCCCGAGGTCGCCTTCCACTCGGTGCTCATGTCGAGTAGGTTTACGAAGAAGTCGTTAGTGAGCGTCTCTGGCCGCTTGGTGAAGACACCTTGTTGGGACTGCCCGGCATTTGCGCCGAGCACGCGCAGACCGCCAACGAGAACCGTCATCTCAGGCGCGGTCAGCGTCAGCAATTGCGCCTTGTCGACCAGAAGCTCCTCCGCCGATACGGCGTATTTGGTCCTGAGGTAGTTGCGGAACCCGTCCGCAGCCGGTTCGAGGACGGCAAAGGACTCCACATCGGTTTGCTCCTGCGACGCGTCCGTTCGGCCCGGCGTGAAGGGAACCTCCACCTCGTGCCCGGCCTTCTTCGCCGCTTGCTCGACGGCTGCGCAACCGCCGAGCACGATCAGGTCGGCAAGCGAGACTTTCTTGCCGCCGGACTGTGAAGCGTTGAACTCATTCTCGATGCCCTGCAGGGTTTTGAGCACCTTCGCCAGTTGGGCAGGCTGGTTGACTTCCCAATCCTTCTGCGGCGCGAGGCGGACGCGCGCCCCGTTCGCTCCACCGCGCTTGTCGGAGCCGCGGAAGGTTGCCGCCGAGGCCCAAGCGGTCGCGACCAGTTCGGAGATCGACGGCCCCGATGCGAGGATCTTTCCCTTGAGTGCAGCGATGTCCTTCGCGTCGATCAGCTTGTAATCGACTTCGGGGACGGGGTCCTGCCACAAAAGCTCCTCTGCGGGAACCTCGGGACCGAGGTAGCGCGCGCGGGGACCCATGTCGCGGTGCGTCAGCTTGAACCACGCCCGGGCAAACGCCTCTGCGAACTGATCCGGATTCTCGTAGAAGCGCCTTGAAATCTTTTCGTAAGCAGGGTCGAACCGCAAGGCGAGGTCTGTGGTCAGCATTGATGGCGCGTGACGCTTTGACGGGTCGTGCGCATCCGGCACCGTACCGGCGCCTGCGCCATGCTTCGGCGTCCACTGATGCGCACCGGCCGGGCTCTTGGTCAGTTCCCATTCATAGCCGAACAGGTTCCAGAAGAAGTTGTTGCTCCACTTTGTTGGCGTCGTGGTCCAGATGACTTCCAGGCCGCTGCCGATCGTGTCATCGCCTTTGCCGCTTCCATAGGTATTTTTCCAGCCGAGCCCTTGCTCCTCGATGGAGGCGCTTTCGGGCTCGGGGCCGACATACTTGCTCGGATCGGCAGCGCCGTGCGTCTTGCCGAACGTGTGTCCGCCGGCGATGAGTGCAACGGTCTCCTCGTCGTTCATCGCCATGCGCGCGAACGTTTCGCGAATATCCTTGGCTGCCGCGAGGGGATCAGGGTTGCCGTTCGGCCCTTCCGGATTGACGTAAATCAGACCCATCTGCACAGCGGCGAGAGGATTCTGAAGATCACGGTCGCCGCTGTAGCGCTCGTCGGCCAGCCACTTGCCCTCTGGACCCCAGTAGATTTCTTCCTCGGGCTCCCAGACATCCTCGCGCCCGCCGCCAAAGCCGAACGTCTTGAAGCCCATCGACTCGAGGGCGACGTTGCCGGTCAGAATCATCAGGTCGGCCCATGAGATCTTGTCGCCGTATTTCCGCTTGATCGGCCAGAGCAGCCGGCGCGCCTTGTCGAGGTTCACGTTGTCCGGCCAAGAGTTGAGGGGCGCGAAGCGCTGCTGGCCGGCTCCGGCACCGCCGCGACCGTCGCCGACGCGGTACGTGCCCGCGCTGTGCCACGCCATCCGGATGAACAGCGGCCCGTAATGGCCAAAGTCGGCCGGCCACCATTCCTGCGAGTCCGTCATCAGCGCGTAGAGGTCCTTCTTCAGGGCCTTGAGGTCGAGCTTCTTGAACTCCTCCGCATAGTTGAACGTCTCGCCCATGGGATTGGACAGTGGAGAGTTCTGGCTGAGAATCCTCAGGTTCAGCTGATTGGGCCACCAGTCCTGATTCGACATGTACCCACCCGCCTTGCGCTTGTGAGACTCGCCCGTCATCGGGCACTTGCTATCGCCAGCGGTCGTCGTCAATTTCTCTGAAGACATCGGTCCCTCCTTTTTGACTGTCGGACCTGGATTGGAATCTGTGGCTGTTCTTTCGCCAAACCAGTGCCGCAAAAGGTCGCGCGCGGTTTGCCGCGCCACGCCAAACTAAGACGCCGCTTTCGATTGACCAAATCGATTATTACGATTATTTAGATCGGTAGGACCTATCAATGAACCTACGTGATCTTCGCTATATTGTCGCATTGGCCGATTTCGGCCATTTCGGCCGGGCCGCCGAGGCCTGCCATGTGAGCCAGCCGACGCTCAGCGGCCAGATCCTTAAACTCGAGGACGAGCTCGGACTGGCGATTTTCGAAAGACACGGCCGTTCGGTGCATCCGACCGCTGCCGGGGCGGAAATTTTGGTCCGGGCGCGGCAAGCCCTTGCAGCGGCCGACGAGATTTTCGCGATCGCCAAAGCAAGCAAGGACCCCTGCGCAGGGCCGCTGCAGTTGGGTGTCATTCCAACGCTCTGCCCCTATCTGATGCCTTTCGTGTTTCCCCGACTGGCACGCGATCTCCCATCGATTCCGTTGATCCTGCACGAAGACCTGACAGACCGTCTTATCGAAGGCGTCAGCGCAGGCAAGCTCGATGCGGCAATCATCGCTTCCGATCCGCAAGCCCAGACCTTGCTGAGTATTCCCTTGTTCGACGAGGCTTTTTGGCTCGCGCTGCCGGCAGGCCATCCGCTTTGCAAAAAGAGTACGATCGACACCGGCGACATAGATCGGCAGTCGCTTTTGCTGTTGACCGATGGCCATTGCCTGCGCGATCAGGCCATCGATCTCTGCGGCGCCGCCGATCTCGCCGGCAATGTCCTCGCGGGCAATGTCTTGGCCGATATGCGGGCTGCGAGCCTCGAGACGCTGTTGCAGATGACGGCGGCCGGCTACGGGGTGACTTTGATTCCCGCTCTGGCGCTGCAGCAGCGCAGATCGCTTCCGGAAAACCTGGTGGTGCGGCCGCT
>JBKQHN010000110.1:0-6517 GCA_052148755.1 Beijerinckiaceae bacterium
TTGAGATCGGTCGCCCCGACGCGTTCTTTTCTGCACCCCGGCAGGAGCGCACGAAACTGTTTCTGAGTCAGATCCTTCACTAGATCACGATGATTTTGGATTGATTCAATCCAAAATCATCGTGATCGATTCTAATAATTTAGAGCGGGATACGCAGATAAGTTTACGCAATCTGCGTAAACTTATCTGCGCCGGAAAACCGGTTCCCACTTTTCCTCATCCCGCTCTAACAATGATTTTAACATCTTACGCAGCCAAAGGTGCGGCTCCGCACAGCCTTCCGGCGGGGTGAACTTAGGATGAATGTGCCCTTCACGCCGCCTTCAGACGAAATGTCGGATGTTGATGTGGGGGGTAGCTCACATAGCATTGGAGAGAGGGAATGAACACGAAAGTGAAACTGGCCCTGGCGGCCAGCCTCGCACTCGCAAGCACCGGCCTCCTGATCGGCTCCGCTTCGGCGGCGCCGATGAGCGGTATCGGCAAGGCTCTCGTGACAACTTCGGAAGTGCAGAAAGGCGTTGAAGACGTTCGTTGGTTCTGCCGTCCATGGGGTTGCCATTGGGTGCCGGGCCCCTATTGGGGCGGCCCGTACTGGGGCGGTGGCTGGTACCGCGGTTGGGGTCACGGCTGGGGTCACCGCCATTGGTGAGAACGTGCCTCTGGACGCTTGGCAACTAGCCTCTGGTGAGCGGGGTCGAGTGCACTTCACTCGGCCCCTTTTCTTTGCTGCGGTTTGTTACATTGCTGGCCCGGAGTTCTCACTCTGGGCATGGTCTGCGCCGGCCAACGCCACCTCATGGTGAGGTAAGTTGGGCCGCGCGGCCCTGTGCGTCTCGCCCTATCCGGTCTCGTCGAGGAGTCTATGAAAAACGAGATTGGCTGCAATCGTTAGCGCCGCACCGACGAGGGTCGCGATCAGACGATCGATGAGCACGCCGGCCGCGATCGGCTCGCCCGCGTCCATGATCAAAATGATGAGCGGCGTCATCACCGCCGAATAGGCGAGATAGTTCCGCGCCTTCAATAAAGGTCGGATGCCGGCGAGCAGACCGATGCCGATCGCCAAGTCCCAAGCCGGCGGTCTGAAGGCGAGGAGGAGGCTGGCGCCGACCACCCCGAGCGTGGTGCCGATCGCGCGCTGCGTCGTCCTCACGGGAAAGGCCTCCAATTGCCGCTGCGTCAAAAGCGCGATGGTGAGCGCAATCCAATAGAGATGATGGGCGGGCCATAGCCATCGCAATAAGCCCGCGATGGCGAGGCAGAGTACGAGTCGCAGCGTATATTGCCAGCCCGAGAGATGGGCGAGGGACTGCTTCCACCGCCGAAATCTTTGCGCCGAAGTCGGTGCCGGCTCCGCAAGTCTATCCGTGCCCGGATCGAGGTGCCGGCGTGTGCGCACCAAGGTGCCGAGACCGAGGCTCACGGCGGATGCCCAAATCGCGCCAAGAGTGATGAGGAACAGGAAACCGAGCCGGTTCGGTGCAGCTTGTGTCGCACTGACACTGATGATCAGGAAGAGGACGAAACGCACCGAGGCTATCGCCAAATCGCGGCTCAAGTTGCCGATCATCGCTGCCAGGCCGGCCAACACGACGATCATGACATCGCTCATCGCGCCATGATCTTCCACTTGGCCGGCGGCGAGAGAAGCCGCCGTCGCGGCGGCCACCACGGGCGCGAAGGCTAAAGCCAAACCTCGCACTTGCGCTTTCGCGCTCTGACCTAAGGCAACCCCGCTCATGGCCAGGCCGCCAAGCGATGCTGCAAGACCGAGCGGCAGTTGGCCGGCAACTGCGGCGACGAGGACCGGGCCGCCCATGCCGAGTCCGGAGGCTAGGACCTCGACCAGTTCGACTTCCGCCGCGGTCGACCAGCGGAACGCTTCGGCCAAATGCGCCTTGCTTGCCAATGTTCGCTATTCCGTCGGCTTTCGATCCCGTAGATGAAGATCAATTGGTCATGCCTAGCATATGAACGGGATCGAATGCGAGCCGCCGGCCCGCAAGACTCGTCGGCCCCGCAACTTTCCTCGGCGATGCGCCACACATCGCAGCTGCATTCCGCGCCATCGAGCATGTCCCGGAAAAGTGGGTCCACTTTTCCGACAAGGACATGCTCCGACTTTTTGAATTGGCGCGTGTTCTTGATCGATCGGGTGATTCCACCCGATCGGAATACGCGCTAACGGAAGGCCCGCAAGAAATTCCGAGTGCCGGGCTTGCTCCTACGCCATCGGCCCGCTGACCATGCGCGGATCAATCTCGGCGACGGCGTGACGATCCTCGGCCGGATCGGGCGCGCCAACTTCCTGGCAAAATTCGCTAGAGCGGGATGAGGAAAAGTGGGACGCTGCGCGGCTTTTCCGACGCGATCAAGTTTACGCAGATTGCGCAAGCTTATCTGCATATCCCGCTCTAATTTGTTAGAATCAATCACGTTCATGATTTTGGATCGAATAAATCCAAAATCATCGTGATCTAATGATCCGTGATCAGTCCGGGTTGAACCGATACGCGGTGCGCAGTGCCAAGAAAATCCTGGCGCTCGGTCGCCGCGTCCCCTAGGGTCTGTTAAACGGCTCTACCACTCGCGCATTATAATTCATCGCCGTAGGCGCCGACGCTGCTGCCAGCGCGCCAGGTCAGACGGAAAGCGCCGCCATTCGGCGTGCGCTCACATCATGAAATTGCACTTATTGCGGCTTGACTGAGAGCAAGTATGAATTAAAGTGCATGCCAATCAAAAATGGCGGCTGCCGGCCGTCGCGGGACGTTGCAACCAGTCGCGTGGTCCGAGTTTCCAAAGGGGAGTGATATGCCGATCACGAGACGGGATGTTTTGCGCACGGGTGCCCTTGGCGTCGCCGGTGTTTCCATGCCTTTCGTGCGTCCATCCTGGGCGCAATCCGGGCCGCTGAAGTTCGGCCTGCTTTTGCCCTATTCGGGCACTTATGCGCCGCTTGGCGAAGCCATCAACCGTGGCCTCGATCTCTACGTCAAGTCGAAGGGCGGCAAGCTCGCCGGGCGCGAGATCACATTCGTGAAGGTCGACGATGAATCGGCGCCGCCGAAAGCGACAGAGCTGACCACCAAGCTGATCCAGGGCGAGAAAGCCGACATCCTATTCGGCACGGTCCATTCCGGCGTGGCGCTGGCCATGGTGAAGATCGCCCGCGAGGAAGGCATACCGACGATCGTTCCCAACGCCGGCGCCGACGCGATCACCCAGACCATGTGCGCCGAGAACGTCTTCCGCTGCTCCTTCTCCAACGGTCAGGTGGGCTTCGCCACCGGACAGGCCATGCTCGCCGCCGGCCTCAAGAAAGTCGTGACCGTCACCTGGAAATATGCGGCGGGCGAGGAATCGGTCGGCGGCTTCAAGCGCGCCTTCACCATTGGCGGCGGCGAAGTGCTGAGGGACATCACCGTGCCCTTCCCCGACGTCGAGTTCCAATCGGCGCTCGCTGAAATCGCGTCGCTCAAACCCGACGCCGTCTACGTCTTCTTTGCCGGCGGCGGCGCGCTGAAGTTCATCAAGGATTACGCCGGGGCGCAACTCGGCATACCGCTTTGGGGCCCGGGCTTCCTCACTGACGGCGTCGAGCAGGCGGCCGGCAAAGCGGGAGATGGCGTCAAGACCGTGCTGCACTATGCCCAGGGCCTCGACAATCCGGAGAACCAGGCCTTCACCGCGGCGTTTCAGGACGCCTACAAGGTGGCGCCCGACGTCTATGCCGTGCACGGCTGGGATGCCGGCCAACTCATCGCGGTGGGCCTCGAGGCCGTCGGCGGCGACGTGTCGAAGCGCAAGGAGCTCTACGCCGCCATGGCCAAGGCGAGCTTCGGCAGTCCGCGCGGTCCGTTCAAATTATCCACCTCGCACAATCCGATCCAGAACTTCTATCTGCGCGAACTCAAGGGCGGCGTGAACCAATATCTCGGCGTCATCGCAAAGGAGCTCGGCGACCGGACGACCGGCTGCAAACTCGCCTGATCGGGTGCGCGCTAGACGACCCGGACGGCGCGCCGCCGTCCGACGGAGAGACCCCCTGCTCGACCGCAGTCCGGCATTTCATGAGCCTTTATTTCGTTCAGATCCTCAACGGCCTGCAATATGGGCTTGTCGTGTTTCTCGCGGCGAGCGGACTGACGCTTGTCTTCGGCGTTCTCGGCATCATCAATCTCTCGCACGGCTCGTTCTACATGCTCGGCGCCTATGCGGCGCTGACGCTGACCAGCCTGTTCGGCGACATCTTCGTCGCGCTGGCGCTCGGCCTGCCGCTTGCTTTCCTGTTCGGCATGGCGATCGAATGGCTGTTCATCCGCCATCTCTACGCGCGCGATCATCTCCAGCAGGTGCTGCTCACCTTCGCACTGATCCTCGTCTTCAACGAAGTCCAGCAGTCGGTTTGGGGCAACAATCCCCTGTCGATCCCGACGCCGCCCTATCTCGCCGCAAGCGTCAAGATCACCGATGCGTTGAGCTATCCCGTCTACCGCATCGCGCTGATGGCGATCTGCCTCGGGCTCGCACTGGCGATGGTATTCATCATCCAGAAGACGCGCGTCGGCCGGCTGATCCGCGCCGCCGAATCCAATCGCGAAATGGTCGAAGCGCTCGGCTTCGACTCGCGCGTTCTCTTCCGGCTCGTTTTCGCGGCGGGCGTTGCGCTGGCCGCCGCCGCCGGCATTCTCGCCGCCCCGGTGGAGAGCGCCTATCCGGGGATCGGCGACCGTGTGTTGATCACGTCATTCGTCGTCGTCGTGATCGGCGGCATAGGCTCGATCCGCGGTGCCTTCGTCGGTTCGCTGCTCATCGGCCTCGCCGACGCTTTCGGCAAAGTGCTCGTCCCGCAATTCTCAAGCGTGATCATCTATGCGCTGATGGCGCTCGTGCTCGTGATGCGGCCGGCCGGCCTGTTCGGACGCGCCTGACTTGCTGAAGCGCCCGCCTCTCTCCGTCGCGATCTTCTTTGCGCTGCTCGTCGCTCTCTTCCTCGCCTTGCCCTTCTTCGGCGGCGCCTATGCCGTCAAATTCGCCACCCGCATCGTCATCCTTGCCGCTTTCGTGCTGAGCCTCGACCTGCTCATCGGCGTGAGCGGCCTCGTCAGCTTCGGCCACGCCGCCTTCTTCGGCGTCGGCGCCTATGCGGTGTATTTCGTCTCACCGGACTATGAGGCCGCCAACGCTGTTGTCGCATTGACCGCTGGCGCCGGCCTGGCGGCTGTAGCCGCGCTCATCGTCGGCGCTTTCGCCATGCTGACCCGCGGTTTTTATTTCATCATGGTGACGCTCGCCGCCGGACAGATGGTGTTCTCGCTGTTCCACGACACAGATATCGCCAAGGGCTCGGATGGCGCCTATGTCAACGTCAAACCGGTGCTCAGCATCGGCGGGGCAAGCCTGCTCGATTTTTCCGATCGCACCCAATTTTATTACATCTGCCTCGCCTCGCTGGTGATCCTCTATTGCAAACTCTACTGGCTCGTACGCTCGCCCTTCGGCCGCGCGCTGCAAGGCATACGCGTCAACGAGACACGCATGGCCGCGATGGGCTTCGACGCTTATCGCTTCAAACTCGCAGCCTTCGTCATTTCCGGCGCGGTTGCAGGCTATGCCGGCGCGCTATTCGCCTGCATCGACGGTTTCGTCACGCCCGAACTGATGAGCTGGCACCAGTCCGGCCTCGCCATCATGATGGTCGTCCTCGGCGGCGGCGGCACGCTCTACGGCCCGATCCTGGGCGCGATCGCCTATGCTTCGCTCGAGGAGCTGTTGAAGACGGGAAGCCTCGTCGGTCCCTTCCTCGCCAATCACTGGCGCCTCGGCACCGGGGCGACGCTGATCCTCGCCGTGCTGCTCATGCCCGACGGGCTCGCAGGATTTTTGCGCCGGGCCGCACGCAAGCGCGAACGCGCGCCAGAACTGGCAGCTCCTGCCAAAGCCGCGCGCCCGCCGCGCCGCGCCAAAGCCCTGTCGACGGTGGATCTGGCACGTTCGTTCGGCGGCCTGGTCGCCGTGGGCGGCATCACGATCCGCTTCGAACCCAACCTCGTCCATGCGATCATCGGACCGAACGGCGCCGGCAAGACGACATTCATCAATCTCCTGTCCGGCGCCATCCTGCCGTCGGCCGGCCGCGTCAAGATCGACGATCTCGACATCACGGGCTGGCCGGCGCACCGGATTGCGCGCCGCGGCCTCGGCCGGTCCTTCCAGCGCACGAATATTTTCGGCGCATTCACGGTGGCCGAGAATTGCTCTCTTGCGGCGCAGGCGCGCGCGCCCTCGCCGCTGCGCCTGATCGACACGAACTATCGCCGGCGCGACGAAGCCGCCATGGCGCATGCTCTCGCAGTGGTCGGCCTTGCCGACCGGGCTGGTGCCATCGCGTCGCGACTGTCGAACGGCGAGCAGCGACAGCTCGAAATCGCCATGCTCCTCGCCAGCGGCGCCGATCTCATCATCCTCGACGAGCCGCTGGCGGGCATGGGTCTTGAAGAGACGCAGCGCG
>JBKQHN010000111.1:0-22162 GCA_052148755.1 Beijerinckiaceae bacterium
CTCGGCGGCGATCCGCAAAAGATCAATCCGCTGGTGCCGGTCGACCTGGTCATCGACCATTCTGTCATCGTGGACGCTTTCGGCAATTCGAAGGCCTTCAAAACAAACGTCGATCTCGAATATAGCCGCAACGGCGAACGCTACCGCTTTCTGAAATGGGGCCAGGACGCCTTCGACAATTTCCGCGTCGTCCCGCCCGACACCGGCATCTGCCACCCAGTCAATCTCGAATATCTCGCGCAAACCGTCTGGAGCCGTAAGGAAAAATTCAAGCCGGCCCGCGGCAAGGCCCAGACCGTCGAAGTTGCCTACCCTGATTCGCTTGTCGGCACCGATTCGCACAAGACCATGGTCAACGGCCTCTCGGTGCTCGGGTGGGGCGTCGGCGGCATCGAGGCTGAGGCCTGCATGCTGGGGCAGCCCCTGTCCATGCTTTTGCCGGAAGTTATCGGCTTCCGCCTCGACGGTGAACTCAAAGAAGGCGTGACCGCAACCGATCTTGTCCTTACCGCCACGCAAATGCTGCGCAAAAAAGGCGTCGTCGGCAAATTCGTCGAGTTTTTCGGTCCCGGCCTCGCCTCGCTGTCGCTCGCCGATCGCGCCACGATTGCAAATATGGCGCCTGAATATGGCGCGACCTGCGGCTTCTTCCCTGTGGATGACGAGACTTTGGCTTATCTTTCGACATCGGCGCGCCCGTCGCAACGCATCGCGCTCGTCGAGAAATATGCCAAGGCGCAAGGGCTCTTCCGCACCCGGGCAACGCCCGATCCGGTGTTCACCGAGACCCTCGAACTCGAGCTCGGCGACGTCGTGCCCTCGATGGCAGGACCGAAGCGGCCGGAAGGCCGTCTTGCACTCGAATCCGTCGGCTCGGGGTTCAAGGCGGCGCTCGGGACCGAGTATCGCAAGCCCGGCGAGGGCGACAAGCGCTTTCCGGTTGAAGGCAAGAATTACGATCTCGGCCACGGCGACGTCGTGATCGCCGCCATTACCTCGTGCACCAACACTTCGAACCCGACCGTGCTCATCGGCGCCGGGTTGCTCGCCCGCAACGCCCTCGCCAAGGGCCTCAGTGTCAAACCCTGGGTGAAGACCTCGCTTGCCCCCGGCAGCCAGGTTGTGGCCGAATATCTCGCCAATTCCGGCTTGCAAAAGGATCTCGACAAGCTCGGTTTCAATCTCGTTGGCTTCGGCTGCACGACCTGTATCGGCAATTCCGGGCCGCTCCCGGCGGAGATTTCCAAGGCGATCAATGATAACGGCATCGTGGCCGCCGCCGTGCTCTCCGGCAACCGCAATTTCGAGGGCCGTGTAAGTCCCGATGTCCAAGCCAATTATCTCGCCTCGCCACCGCTCGTCGTTGCGCACGCGATTGCCGGCACGGTGACGAAGGACTTGACGACTGAGCCGCTCGGCCATGACAAGAAAGGCAATCCCGTCTATCTGCGCGAAATCTGGCCCTCCGCACAGGAGATCAACGCCTTCGTCTCGAAATTCGTCACGAAGAAGATCTTCAAGTCGCGTTACGCTAATGTGTTCGAAGGCGACATCAATTGGCGCAGGGTGAAGGCGCCGGGCGGCGAAACCTACGGATGGGATATGGGTTCGACCTATGTGCAGAACCCGCCCTATTTCGACGGCATCAAGATCGAGCCGGAGCCTGTGACGGATATCGTCGGGGCCCGTATTTTGGCGCTCTTCGGCGATAAGATCACGACCGATCATATTTCGCCGGCGGGTTCGATCAAGGCCGCCTCGCCGGCCGGCAAATACCTGCTCGAGCGCCAGGTTTCGCAAGCCGATTTCAATCAATATGGCACCAGGCGCGGCAACCATGAAATCATGATGCGCGGCACATTCGCCAATATCCGCATCAAGAACTTCATTCTGCAAAAACAAGACGGATCAGTGCCGGAAGGCGGCTTGACGCGGCATTGGCCGGACGGCGAGGAAATGTCGATCTATGACGCGGCCATGAAGTATCAGGCCGAGAGGGTGCCGCTCGTCGTCTTCGCCGGCGCCGAATATGGCAATGGCTCCTCGCGCGACTGGGCGGCCAAGGGAACCCGTCTTCTCGGCGTGCGTGCCGTCATCGCCGAATCCTTTGAGCGCATCCACCGCTCCAATCTCGTCGGCATGGGCGTTCTGCCCTTGACCTTCGAAACCGGCACCAGCTGGAAATCGCTCGGGCTGAAAGGCGATGAAGAGGTCACGATCCATGGACTCAGTGAAGGCTTGAAGCCGCGCCAAATGATGGAAGCACAGATCAAATTCGCTGACGGCTCGCTGAAGACGGTGCCCTTGCTGTGCCGGATCGCAACTTTGGACGAGCTCGAATATTTCAACAATGGCGGGATCTTGCATTACGTCCTGCGGCAGTTGGCTGCGGCGTGAACCGTTCATCCGCCAAAGCGGCGCGGGAAAAAAAAAGTGCGCCTGTATGCGCGCAGCTTCCCACGACCATGATGCGCGATTGATGGGGTTGTAGTTCCGCGTCTCCTGATCTGGGGTGAGTGCTGCTGATGGATAGACGTCCTCTCCCCGCAAACGGGAGAAGACGTCTATTGAGAAACCGAATGAGCAAAGCTGCGGAGGCAATTGCTGCCCGCGTCGCTCATTCACCGACGCTCGGCGCGGGAATGCTTTCGCACGTGTGAATGCATGCTGCGAAAGCTTCTTCGATCTCGGGCCTGGGATATTTTTCGACGCCGTCTTCACGTTCCGAGAATGTCTTCACCTCCGGCAAGTAGGGACATTTGCTTGAGAACGTGTCGCCGTCGCGTGGACGTTCTATCGGGCATCGAAGCGGCACCTTTCGAGCCTTAAATGTTTCAAGATTTTTGCGACAAGAGCGTTGACGACGCAAATCTCGATCCGACCGCCGAGTGCGGCCACCCAGCCGGCAGGAATTGCGAAACGCTCAACGCAACGGAACATTCCGCGCGGAAGCTCAGCTGAAGGTTTTTGTCGGCCAATATCGGATATCCTTAATCAAAGCTAAAGAATTCCGTGTTCAAGTTCTGTTCGTTAAAAACACCCAGAAAAGCGAACGATGGCGCTGCCTCCGGAATTTGTCGCAGGTTTCACTATCTACCGGATTCCGGAAGGCCTCGAGGGCTTGCGGCAAAGGCGTCGCATTTGGAAATATCTCCGCCCCCACCTCGACGAGGCCATCGCTCGCCACATCGACGACGTCAAAAAGGGCGCGCCGCTTGTTGAAGAGAAGCTCACCGAGTGGCGGCAACTCTATCATGACTTGCTCGTTCGAAGCGCCGAAATCATGTTTACCCGCCCTTTCGACGAGGCCTGGGTGGCCGATACAAAAGAGCGGGTCAGCCACGAGATCAAACTCGGCTTCAGTATGCGCATGCGCGGCCCTGCTGCCCAAACGGTCGTCTCTGCTCTCCACGAGGGCCTGCGGCGAAGCCGCTGGGTTTCCAAAGGCGCCGCATTTGACATGGCCGATCTCGCGCTGCGAGTCGCTGCGATGGACGCGTCGATCGGCATCAATCTCCACTACCAGGTCAAAGCACAGGAAGCCAAAGCGAGGGCGGCCGAACTGGTTGCGGCGATCGGCGAATTCAGCAACACGATCCAGGAAGTGCGCACAGTTACGACTTCTGCCGTGACAGCGCTGCGCGAAACCGCGGACAAGCTTGCAGCATTGGCGCAAAATGGAGCCGATCAGGCCGGGACTGCCGCGCAGGCCGCCAACGAAACCGCTTCGAATGTCGCGCGAATGGCTGATGCAACGGAAGAGCTGTTCGCCTCCATCAGCGATATTCGTCAACAGGCGTCAGCGAGCGAGCGCATGGCCAACGCCGCCGTGGCGCAGACCAGCGAGACGAACGGAACGATTCTCTCGCTATCCGAGGCGGTAGACAAGATCGGCTCGGTCGTCGGCGTCATCTCCGATATAGCGTCCTCTACGAATATGCTGGCTCTCAACGCCACGATCGAGGCCAGCAGGGCGGGCGAAGCAGGCAGGGGCTTTGCGGTCGTCGCAGCGGAAGTTAAATCGCTCGCCAAGCAGACATCGCTAGCGACCCAGGAAATTGGCAAGCAGACCGCCATGATGCAAGAGGCGACCCGCCGCTCAGTCGAGCAGATCGGCATGAGTGCGCAGGCTATCAACGGGATCGCCAATATTGCCGAAGCCGTCGCATCCTCGGTCGATCAGCAGGCGGGCGTCACGGGCAATATCGCCGAGGGTGTCCACGGTGCTGCCCGCACTGCGACAACCGTTGCTGAGGCTTTGCGGATCATCGAAAACACGGTTCTCCTGACCCGTGATGCTTCAAAGGCCGCGCTCGAATTGTCGGGACGCCTCGCGGACAATGCCTATAGCAGCGGCGTCGCCATGGACGCCCTGTTCCAGGCCGCGGCGAAGCACGAAGGAATAGAAAAAATGCCGCGCCTTTCCAAAGCCGCGCATTGAAAGGTTTCCATTTTTGGGCTCTTGCCGCCGTCGGAGCAGACGATGCTTGCATGAACCGCGGCAGCGATTCGCAATTCCGCCTTAGGAACCGATAAGAACGAACATGAATTTCACGGGTTGGCGGATTTACGCTCGGAAAGTCGGCAGGAGATTTTACCGACCATGACCCAATAACCTTAATCTAAGCTAAAGAATTCCGTGTTCAAGCTCCGTCGACCCAAAAGACTCAGAAAAGCGAAGCATGGCGCTGTCCCCAGACTTTGTCGCAGGTTTAACGATCTACCGGATTCCGGAGGACCCCGAGGGCTTGCGGCAAAGGCGCCGCATTTGGAAATATCTCCACCCCCACCTCGACGAGGCCGTCAATCGCCATATTGACGACGTGAAAAAGGGCGCACCGGTCTACGAAAGGGTGCTCACCGAACAACGGCAGCCTTATCATGATTTGCTGGTTCGAAGCGCCGAACGCATGTTCACGCGTCCCTTCGACGAAGCCTGGGTGGCCGATTCGAAAGAGCGGGTCAGCCTCGAGATCAAACTCGGCCATGACATGCGCATACGCGGTCCGGTTGCCCAGGCGATCGTCTCCGGTCTCCACGAGGGTCTGCGGCGAAGCCGCTGGGTTTCCAAGCGCGCCGCATTTGAGATGGCCGATCTCGCGCTGCGGGTCGCCGCGATGGACGCGTCGATCGGTATCAACCTCCACTTCCGGGCCAAAGCACACGAAGCCAAAACGAGGGCGGTCGAACTCGTCGGGGCAATCAGCGAATTCAGCCGGACGATCCAAGATGTGCGTGGCGTAACGACCTCGGCTGTAGGGTCGCTGCGCGAGACCGCGGGCGAGCTTGCGGAGTTGGCACAAAGCGGGGCCGATCGGGCCGAGACCGCCGCACGGGCCGCCGACGACACCGCTGCGAATGTGGCGCTAATGGCAGATGCGACGGAAGAGCTCTTTGCCTCGATCAGCAATATTCGGCAGCAGACGACAATTAGCGCGCAGATGGCCTATGATGCGGTGGCGCAGGCCGGCCAGACCAACGGAACGATGGTCTCGTTGTCCCAAGCGGTCGACAGGATCGGCTCGGTCGTCGGCCTCATCTCGGATATAGCAGCCTCCACCAATATGCTGGCTCTCAATGCCACGATCGAGGCCAGCAGGGCCGGCGACGCCGGCAGGGGCTTTGCGGTCGTCGCCGCGGAAGTCAAGTCGCTCGCTAAGCAATCATCCGAGGCGACACAGGAGATCGGCAAGCAGATCGCCATGATCCAGGAGGCGACGCGCCGCTCCGTCGAGCAGATTGGGTTCAATACGCAAGCCATCAATCAGATCGCCAATATTGCCGAGGCCGTCGCATCCTTGGTCGATCAGCAGGCGGGCGCCACCGGCAGTATATCCGAAGGCGTCCACGGCGCCGCCCGCAGCGCCACAACCGTGGCCGAGGCATTGCGGGTCATCGAAAATGGCGTCCGTCATACGCGCGATGCTTCGCGGGCAGCGCTCGATTTGTCGGGACGGCTCGCGGAAAGTGCATATAGCAGCGGCGTCGCCATGGACGTGCTGTTCGAGGCTGCAGCAAAGCACGAAGCAATAAAAAAAATGCCGCACCTTTCCAAAATGACGAATTGATGGACTGGCCGTCCTGTGCTTTTGCCGCCACCGGAGCAGAAGGTGCTTTCATGGACCTGGCTACAGCCACGCAAGGCCGCCGCGGGGACCGATAAGGACAAAAAATCCTGGGTCGGCGGGTTTACGTTGGGAAACTCGGCGGAGGATTTTTGGCGGTTGATAATTGGCAACCTTAATCAAAGCTCAAGGCTTGCGTGTTCAAGATCTACGGTGAAGACAGGCTGAACGGCGAACTATAACTATGGCACTGCCCGCAGACGTTGTCGCAGGACTGGAAATCTTCCGGATTCCGCAAGAGCCCGAGGGCTTGCGGCAAAGGCGACGCATTTGGAAATACCTCGCGCCACATCTGTCTGAGGCCATCGATCGTCACATCGACGACATGATAAAGCACGTGCCGGCTCTTAGAGCGGCGCTCATGAGAGATCGGCAGGCCTACCGGGACTTAGTGTTTCGGCATACTGAAAGTTTGTTCACCGCCCCTTTGTCCGAGAAGCACCTGGTCGAGGCGAAGGAGCGGGCCGCGTTCGAGATCGTGCTCGGCTACGATATGCGCGGCCGCGCGACCATTTCCCAGTCGGTCATCGAATGTCTTGTCGAGGAGCTCAAGCACAGTCGCTTTGTGTCGAAACGGGCGGTGCTGGAGATGATCGAACTCGCGACGCGAATGCTCGCAATGGACACGGTGGGCAGCATCGTCCGCCACTATCAGGTGAGGGCGCACGACTCGAAAACCAAGGCAATCGAACTCGGCGAAGCGATCCACCAATTCAGCCAAACGATTCAAGCGGGGCGCGGGCTGGCGACAACGTCGGTCGCGTCGCTGGGTGAAACGGCGGGCGAGCTCACCGAATTGGCTCGCTACGGGGCCGATCAAGCTGAGACCGCGGCGCGCGCCGCGGATGATACCGCCTCCAACGTTGCGAGAGTAGCCGATGCCACGGAAGAGCTCTTTGCGTCGATCAGCACTATTCGCGACCAGGCGACCGCAAGTTCGCGCATGGCCGATGATGCAGTGGCGCAGAGCGGCCAGACCAACGCGACGATGCTCTCTTTGTGCGAGGCAGTCGACAAGATTGGATCGGTCGTCGGCCTCATCTCGGATATCGCTGCTTCGACGAACATGCTGGCTCTCAATGCCACGATCGAGGCCAGCAGGGCCGGCGATGCAGGCAGGGGTTTTGCTGTCGTCGCTGCGGAAGTAAAATCGCTGGCCAAGCAGACGTCGCAAGCGACCCAAGAAATCGCCGGGCAAATCGAGATGATCCAGGAAGCAACGCGCCGCTCTGTCGAACAGATCGGAGTGAGCAGAAAAGCGATCACCGGCACCGCCGACATAGCGGAGGCGGTCTCGCATTCTGTCGATCAACAGGCCGGCGCCACCGGCAGCATTTCGGAGGGCATCCAAGGCGCCGTCCGCAATGCCACAACCGTGGCCGAGGCATTGCGGACCATCGAGGACACCATCCGCCGGGCGCGGGACGCGTCGCGAGCGGCCCTCGACCTTTCGGAGCGGCTTGCCGAAAACGCCCGCGATAGCGGCCTCGCCATGGACACCTTGTTCAAGGCAGCCGCCAAACACGATGGAATGCGGAGAATGAAGCCTCTTTCCGTGGCTGTGGACCGGGCTTAATGGAAGTGCAAGAAAGCTGTTCCAGGCCGCTGCGAAGTTCGAAGCATTGGCGAAAATGCCGCGCCTTTCAAAAATGGCGAATTGACAGGTTCGCTGTCCTGCCGTTTTTGAAACCGCGTTTGTTGCGGAAAAGCCGGTACCCACTTTTTCGCACGATGCTCTCGCCTTCCAAGACATCCGCACGGCTATCGGACTTGACCTCGGGGATGAAACCGGCGACATGGATTTCTTCGCGCCGATAGGGCTGAGCCAGCGCTGGCCCGCCGCCCCAGCGGGGCCAAATTCGGTTTGAACCCGAAGACTTCAAACCCGAAACTCCAAACCCGAAACTCGAGGACGCCAGGATGGCCAGCTTTAGACTTTTCGTGCTGCCCGGCGACGGCATCGGCCCGGAAGTCATGGCCGAGGTCGAAAAACTCGCGGCTTTTTTCACACAAGAAGGAACCGCCCGGTTCGAAATCGAGCGTGGCCTCGTCGGCGGAGCAGCCTTCGACGCGCATGGCAAGGCGATCAGCGAAGACGATATGGTGCGGGCGGGCGCTGCGGACGCCATCCTATTCGGTGCCGTCGGCGGACCCAAATGGGCTGATGTTCCCTACGACGTACGTCCGGAGGCGGGACTCTTGCGGCTGCGCAAGGATTTCGGCCTTTTCGCCAATTTACGGCCGGCTATTTGCTATCCGGCGCTGGCCGATTCGTCGTCCTTGAAGCGGGAACTTGTCGACGGACTCGACCTCATGATCGTGCGGGAACTGACGGGTGGCGTCTATTTCGGTGAGCCGAAGCAGATCATCGATCTCGGCAATGGTCAAAAACGCGCCATCGACACGCAGGTCTACGATACCTATGAGATCGAACGCATCGGGCGCGTCGCCTTCGAACTCGCCCGCAGGCGGCGCAACAAGGTCACGTCTTCGGAAAAGCACAATGTGATGAAGTCCGGCGTGCTGTGGCGCGAAGTGATCATCGATCTGCATAAGCGCCATTATGCCGATGTCGAACTTGAACATCAGCTCGCCGATGCGCTCGGCATGCAGCTCGTACGACGGCCGAAACAATTCGATGTGATCGTGACGGACAATCTGTTCGGCGACATGTTATCGGACGTGGCAGCCATGCTGACGGGCTCGCTCGGCATGCTGCCTTCCGCCTCGCTGGGCGAGACCGACGCCAAAACGGGCTTGCGCCGCGCGCTTTATGAGCCGGTCCATGGCTCGGCCCCCGACATTGCCGGCCAAGGCCTCGCCAATCCGATCGCCATGATCGGATCTTTCGGCATGGCGCTGCGCTATTCCTTCGGCCTCGGCGAACTCGCCGACCGGATCGATGCCGCGATTGCCGGCGTGCTCGATAAAGGCCTGCGGACGGCCGATATCAAAGGCGAGGCAGCGGCCTTTGTCTCGACCGCGCAAATGGGCGATGCGATCTTGGCGGAATTGCGCGCAGCCAGCTGAAGCAATGTGGCGCCGTCGACCGTTCGTCATTTCGCGGTCAGCACGGCCCGGCACTCTGCCGGAAGGCTGGCGAGCGTCAAAGCGGGCTTAGGCTTTGCCGGTTCCGGGCTCGGCGCCGGATGCAAGGCCTCGTCGGAGAACCACCAGGCCAGCGCCGCGGCATCGCAGCCTTGCCCTTCGGGGACGGGATCCTGACCCTCGCAAGCGGTCTCGCCCCTGGGGCAGGCGAGCCGGATATGAAAATGATAGTCGTGGCCCCAATAGGGGCGCACTTTGGCAAGCCAGGAGCGGTCTCCCGTCGCATCCCGGCAGAGCGCCCGTTTGATCGCGGCATTGACGAAAATACGCTGGACTGCGGGGTCCTGCGCTGCGGCCTGGATCACGGCAACGTGGTCTTGTGTCCAGACGTTGGGATCGACATCGAGCCGGTCTGCGCGCACCACCTCGACGGCCGATGTTTCTTCGCGTTCGGAAGCAGACAGCTCGCGGCGCGGCATGGGCGTCAGCCAGACATCCGCATCAAGCCCGATTTGATGCGAGGCGTGGCCGGTGAGCATCGGGCCGCCGCGCGGCTGCGACATGTCGCCGACCAAGATTCCCGGCCAATGGCTCACATGCGGGACTTTCAGGGCAAACCCCTCGAGAAAGGCAATAAGCGCGGGATGGCCCCAGTTGCGATTGCGCGAAACGCGCATGACCTGCCAGTCGGGGCCGTTGACCGGTAATGCGATGCCGCCGGCGAGGCAGCCCCGCGAGTAGAAACCGATCGTCCGCGCTGCAAGCGGCGCTGGCTTGCTTTGGCGTCCGAACAATGCCTTCGCCGGGAGCGAGGGATCGTCCAAACGCGTAAGCGGCGGCAAAGGCTTTGGATCGAGCGTGCCCCTATCTTGCGCCAAAGCCGGTGTCGCGCAAAGCAAAGCGAAAGCGGCGCAAATCAAGGTTCTTGCCCGTGACATCGGCGCTCCCCCGATCCGTTCATCGAAGCTACGCAATCTGGCCAACCGCGAGCTGATTCGCAATCCCTTCACAATCAGCTGCGGCAATGCCAAGATCGCGGAATCTCGTCGGCCGTGGCCAAACTGCCGACAATGGCTCAAGGCTGTTGACCCCACAACAGATTTGCCAATCGATCAGCAGCCAAAGGAAGACTTGTCATCAACCTTACCTAAACTTTGCAGTTTGCCAAAATGGCACGCTATGGGATGCTTGTTGCGACCGCGCCGCGGCTGAGCGGTCATAAACGTGGGGCATGCCATGCTTAAGATGGCTGGTTTTCTTGGATTAACTTGCGGGTTCTTTGGGCTTTCGACGGCGCAGGCGACGGTGCGCATCGACATCGACTTGACGACACAGACCATGAACGTCCAGTCGGCAAACGGCTCCTACACATGGGCTGTGTCGACAGCACGCTCGGGCTATGTGACGCCGCGAGGAACGTTTAGTCCCTATTCGCTTCAGCGCATGCATTATTCGCATAAGTATCACATGTCGCCGATGCCCTATTCTATTTTCTTTGCCGGCGGCTATGCGATCCACGGCACTTATTCGGTAGCTGAGCTCGGCCGCCCAGCCTCACACGGCTGCATCCGACTCTTGCCCGCGAATGCGGCGTTACTCTACCACTTGGTCCAGACCGAAGGCGCGGCAATCTCGATATCGGGTTCGCCTCCGTACAGCTATGCGGCAGTGCATCGCGCCAAAGCAGGGCATGCGCTCGCTTATACGCGCGAGCGGCAGCCGGCACCGGCGGTCGACACTTGGCAGGCAAACCCGTTAAGTTTTTGGCCTAGCGCACGATGATTTCGGATTGAACCGAGTCAAAATCATGAAGGTGATCGATGCTCATAATTTGGCGCGGGACAGACAGATGAGTTTACGCGATCTGCTTGAACTTGATCGCACCGGAACAGGCGCGCAGCGTCGCAGTTTTCCTCATCTCGCTCAAACTCGGATTTCTCCAACTGCGCTCTGTCTCTTCAACCGACGAGGTCGATGAGGGCCGGGATCAATGGGGCATCGGCCGGCGGCATGGAAAAATCGCGCAACCTTGTGGGGTGAACCCATTTCAACGCGGCAGCCTCACGTGACGTGACAAGGCCGGTCCAGCGCCGGCACACATAAAGCGGCATCAAGAGGTGAAAATCCGCATAGGCGTAGCTGGCGAAAGTGAGTGGTGCAAGACAGGCCTCTTCGACCTTTAGGGCGAGCTCTTCCTCGAGTTCGCGAATGAGGGCAGCTTCTGGCCGCTCTCCCGGCTCGACCTTGCCACCCGGAAATTCCCAGAGACCTGCGAGAGCCTTGCCTTGCGGTCTCTGGGCGATCAACACGCGACCGTCGACATCGAGAAGCGCCGCCGCGACGACGAGGAGAAGTTTCATGACCCCTCGCAAGATGACCGATGAGCTCGGAAAAGGCCGCTCCCGACGGCCGGCGCCGGCGCTGCGCGTTCAGCTTCGGTAATCGCCATTGATCGCCACATAGTCCTTGGTGAGATCGCAGGTCCAGACAACTGCATGGCCGTTGCCGAGCTCGAGATCGACACGGATGTCGATTTCCCCTTCGCGCATCAGCGCCGAAGTTTTTTCCTCATCGTAACCAGGGTCGCGCAACCCTTTATGAGCGACACGGATGTCGCCGAAATAAATCGCGAGTCGGTCGCGGTCAGCCGGTTCACCGGCTTTGCCGACAGCAGCCACGATACGCCCCCAGTTGGCATCTTCGCCGGCTATTGCCGTCTTCACGAGCGGCGAGTTGGCAATCGACATTGCGATCTTCTTCGCGGATTTCTTCGAAACGGCCCCCTCGACGGTGATCTTCACGAATTTTCGCGCCCCTTCGCCGTCCTTGACCACCTGATGGGCGAGGTCGAGCAAGACGATGTCGAGCGCTTTCTTGAATGATTTCAGACGTCGGTCGCTCGGGTCACTGATTTTCGGTGCGCCGCGCGCCTTCGCCGCGCCGGTCGCGAAGAGTAACAATGTGTCGGAGGTGGACGTATCACCATCGACGGTGATCGCATTGAAACTTGCTTCCACGCCCTTCGACAGCAGGGCCTGCAAAGCTTCGGCGCCGATCGGCGCGTCGGTGAATAGGAAAGACAGCATTGTCGCCATGTCGGGCGCAATCATGCCGGCCCCTTTGGCCATGCCGGCAATCGTCACTTCGACGCCGTCGAGGCTGGCTTTGGCGGTCGCGACCTTCGGATAAGTATCGGTGGTCATGATCGCTTTAGCGGCTTCGAAGAGACCGTTCGGGCCCGCAGCGGCGGTGAGGGCTTCGAAAAGACCGTCGAATTTTTGCGCGTCAAGCGGCTCGCCGATCACGCCCGTCGAAGCGAGAAAGACCTCGCGGGTCGGCACGCCACTTGCCCCTGCCGCTAGTTCCGCCGTCAATTTCGCGGCTTTTGCACCGGTTTTGCCGGTGAAGGCATTGGCATTGCCCGAATTGACCACAAGCGCCTGCGCCTTGCCGCCTGCAAGCCGCGCGCGGCACCAATCCACCGGCGCCGAGGGGCATTTGGACTGCGTGAAGACGCCGGCAACCTTCGTCCCCTTGTCAAACAGCGCCAGCATGACGTCCGTGCGCCCTTTGACCTTGATACCTGCGGAACCGGTAGCAAAGCGGACGCCGTCGATCGGCGGTATATCGGGAAAGGATTTCGGCGCCAGCGGCGAGACCGCGGAGGACTTGGCGGGAGCAGCCATGAGGATTGCACCAGACATTTGCGTGGAAACGGCCCGTGCATAGCTGATTGCTCGGATCACGTCGATGAATTTCCGAGCACAACAAATGGCAAATGTCTAATGCGTCCGCACGGACCGTGCGAGCATGATCCCCACGAGTGCAAAAATAAGGCCGCCGCCCGCAAGACTGAGACCCATGAAAAGATGAAGGTCCAAGCCGAATAAAGTGGCGAGGCTCCCGATGCCTCCAACGAGAGCGATGAGGAGGCCGGGCAAAGCTATATTGCGCGAAATGATGCGCCTGCCCGCGACAGGGAAGAGAACCAAAGCGCCTCCCACCCCGAATGCAAAAGTGCCGAGAACGAACAGTGTATCAAAAAAACGCTTGAAGCCGAGAAATGCGCTTGCGGCTTGCGGCTCGGCCGCGAGCGGGCTCAGAACGAAACCGACAAGCGTATCAACACTTACGAAAATAATCGCGCTGACGGCGAGCGCCATCCACCCAATTACGGCCGTGCCGCGGCGCCCGCGCGCCGCCTCTGCCGAACCGATCGCCAATGCTGCGGCTGCGAGAACGAGATCCGAAATAGTCCCAAACGTGCCGGCCAGATGCATCATCGAGGCGCCACTGATTGCGCCGGCCATTGCATTGCCGAGATTCACGGGAAGGACCGGCAGAGCCACCGCCTGAGGCGACATGACATAGAAGGCGCTGGTGGCGGTCAGGCCCAGCGACCCAAGTGCCAGCGCGGCACCGCCCCAGAACAGGGCTGCATTGCCCGTCCCGCCCGCGCCGCCGTCGTCGGCCATAGTCGTTTGCATCGGGCTCATCAGCGAAGTCCCCCTTGCGGATCGGCACATTCAGTTTCATATTAAAACTATCATATCGGTTTCAAAGTGCAACCATGCCGGCAAAAACGGATCTGTCGCGGCTTAATTGTTCGCTTGCGCGGGCGCTTGATGCGGTGGGGGACTGGTGGACCTTGCTCATCGTCCGCGATGCGTTTTTCGGACTCACGCGGTTCAGCGACTTTCAAAAAAGCTCGGGCATAGCCCGCAATATTCTTGCGAGCCGGCTCGAAGCCCTCGTGAGGGCCGGCATTCTGGCTAGGACCGGGACCGAGACGCGTCCGCTCTATGAACTGACTCTGAAGGGGCGCGCACTTTTCCCGGCGCTCGTCGCTTTGATGCAATGGGGCGACTTTTGGCAGAGCGGCGGCGTTCCGCCGGTCGAACTGACGGATGAAGAAGGCCGGCCGGTTTTGCCAATTCGCATCGAAAGCCCGACGGGCCGAATTGTGACGGCCGAGACGGTGCGTTTTCGGCCCGGCCCCGGCGCCAACACGGAGACCTCACATTTTCTCGCAAACCGCTTACGCGCCGGGAGCCTCGAAAAACGAAAAACCCGCCCGCGGTGAGATCGCGGACGGGTTTTGTTCGGGCTGACCTTTTACTTTTTCTCGTTCGCTTTCGGTGCCGCGGGCTTCGGTGCCTCGGCTTCCGGAGCTTCAGGCACCAGCCGCTCGATTTTAGCGTCCTTGCGCAATTTCACAATCAGATCGCTCTGCGCCTTTTGCACGACGTAGCGAGCGACCTGGTCCTTCACCTCGTCGAATGACGGAAACGCCTTCTCCCGTTTGCCTTCGACCTTGATGATATGCCAGCCAAACTGGCTCTTCACCGGGTCTGACACTTGACCAATTTCGAGCTTGAAGGCAGCCTCGGCAAATTCCGGCACCATGCGGTCTTTTGTGAACCAGCCGAGATCGCCGCCTTCGGAGCCGGGATCCTTGGAAACGTCCTTTGCCACCTTGGCAAAGTCTTCCCCTGCCTTGATGCGTTTCAGCGCAGCTTGCGCGTCGTCTTCGGTTGCGACGAGAATGTGCCGGGCGTGGACCTCAGTCTCGGGCTTTTGCGCCTTGGCCGCTTCGTCGTAAGTCTTCTTCATGGCCTCTTCGCTCGCCGCCTCTTTAGAAAGCTTGCCGAGGACGCTTTCCATCAGCAGCTTTTCACGGAAATAGGCGAGCTTTCTTGGGAATTCCGGATCTTGGTCGAGCTTTTCGGCCAGCGCCTTTTGGACGATCAATTGGCCGTCGATGAGATAGTCGAGAAGATAGGCTTCGCGCGCTTTGCCTTGCAGCTGCGGTGGCAGATTGGTCCCGAGATCCTCGGCCGCAATTTTCAGGTCTTCATCGGTGATTTCTTTGCCGTTTACTTTGGCGAGCACCGCCGCAGAAGCGCCACTTGCAACCACGCTAAGCGGGACAGCCACGGAAAAGAGAAATATGAGGCCCAGGGCGCTCGCGCGCAGGGGGGGCAGTGTCGACATGCGTGGTCAGCTCCAGGTGCAGGGTGTTTGCAACGGGTTGTTTTCGCGTCCTGCGCGACAATTCAGGCTTAAATGTGCTCGCAGCTCGAGCTCGTCTTGTAAAGCGCGAAACTCGCCGGATCAAGCGCCGCAAGCAAACCGTCCCGGGGGAGGCTGCGCAGTCCCGCGCTCGATTGACAAGGATCGACCCGACTCTTATCTGTCAACTGGCCGTTGTGGATAGTCTTATCCATTCCGTGTCACGTGGATGGAAGAGGTCCTGTTCAGGTGGCCGAGAGCTGCCGAGACGGATCAATCGGCTTTACTTTGGGACTCTGGAGAGCGCCGCGCAACCGGGCGAGCTGAGACGAAATTCATATTGCGACACCCTCGGTCGGACGCAGGCGGTTTTCGCGGGCGGCGACAGGTTGCCGCGCCTGCTTCCGGAAAAGCTCGTCACTGCACGCCGTCGCTCCTACGTTCTTGCATGGATTTGATCGCCAACAGCGCCAGAAGCGCAGGCCCATGCCGCGAAAGCGCCTACGAGAAGCGCATTGCTCAGCGCAAACCGGGGCGTGGCAAGGTCACCAACAGGCTTTGCAATCCGAAACGTAAGGAAATACAGGGGCGGTTCTTCGGCATCCGGCCATGAGAAGGGTTATTTGAATGCTCGGCACGCTCGCCAAGAAAGTTTTCGGCACGGCCAACGACCGGCGCCTAAAGGCCTATAGGCCGAAAGTTGCCGCCATCAATGCGCTCGAACCGGAAGTGCAGAAGCTCTCCGACGAGGCTTTACGCGAACGCACCCAGATTTTCCGGTCCGAACTCGCTGCCGGCAAGACGCTCGACGACCTTCTCGTCCCGGCCTTTGCGACAGTGCGCGAGGCAGCCCGCCGCACTCTCGGACAGCGACACTTCGACGTCCAGCTCATCGGCGGCATGGTTCTGCACGAAGGCGCCATCGCCGAGATGAAGACCGGCGAAGGCAAGACGCTCGTCGCCACTTTGGCGACCTATCTCAATGCCTTGGCCGGCCGCGGCGTGCATATCATCACCGTCAACGACTATCTGGCCAAGCGCGACGCCGAATGGATGGGCCGTATCTATGGATTTCTCGGCCTCAGCGTCGGCACGATCGTCCACGGCAAGGACGACGAGGAGCGGCGCGCCGCCTATGCGGCCGACATCACTTATGGCACGAACAACGAGTTCGGCTTCGATTATCTGCGCGACAACATGAAATATGATCTCGGTCAAATGGTGCAGCGCGGACATTCTTTCGCGATCGTCGACGAGGTCGATTCCATTCTGATCGACGAGGCGCGCACACCGCTCATCATTTCGGGGCCGTCCGACGACAGGTCGGATCTCTACAACGCGATCGATAAACTGATCCCGCGTTTGAGCGACGGAGATTTCGACCTCGACGAAAAGCAGCGTTCGACCAGTCTCACCGAGGTCGGCAACGAGCATATGGAGGAAATGCTGGAGGAAGCCGGCTTGCTCGAGGAAGGCTCCCTCTACGACGCCGCCAATGTCACCGTCGTCCACCATGTGAACCAGGGCTTGCGCGCCCACAAATTGTTCCAGCGCGACAAGGATTACATCGTCCGCAACGGCGAAGTCGTGATCATCGACGAGTTTACCGGCCGCATGATGCCGGGACGGCGCTATTCTGAAGGACTGCACCAGGCACTGGAAGCCAAGGAACATGTCCAGGTTCAGCCGGAAAACGTGACGCTAGCGTCGATCACCTTCCAAAATTACTTCCGGCTTTACCGCAAGCTCGCTGGAATGACCGGGACGGCGGCGACGGAAGCCGACGAATTCGCCGAAATCTACAAGCTCGAAGTTGTCGAAATCCCGACCAATATGCCGGTCCTGCGGATCGACGAGGACGACGAAGTCTATCGCACCGCAGAGGAGAAGCTGCACGCGATCGCGCGCGAGATCCTCGAAGCGAACGCCAAGATGCAGCCGCTTCTCGTCGGCACGACCTCGATCGAGAAATCCGAGCAGCTCGCCGACTACCTCATCAAAAAGGGCTATCGGCAGATCGACTTCACCGAGCCGAAGGCCCTCCAGAAACTTTACGCTGCGGCACGCGTCGGCAAGCCCTCAAAGCTTTTTGCGGTCCTCAACGCGCGCTTTCACGAGCAGGAAGCCTATATTGTCGCCGAGGCCGGCGTGCCGGGCGCCATCACGGTCGCAACCAATATGGCCGGACGCGGCACTGACATTCAGCTCGGCGGCAATGTCGAAATGCGCGTCGCCCAGGAATGCGCCGAACTGCCGGAGGGGTCGGACCGCGATGCCAAGGAGGCCGAGATCCGCGCCGAGGTCGCGCGCTTGCGAACGCAGGCCCTCGAAGCGGGAGGACTCTACATCGTCGGGACCGAGCGCCACGAAAGCCGGCGTATCGACAACCAATTGCGTGGCCGCGCCGGCCGTCAAGGCGACCCGGGGCGATCGAAATTCTTTCTCTCTCTGAGAGACGATCTGATGCGGATCTTCGGTTCGGATCGGATGGATTCGATGCTGGTGAAACTCGGTCTCCAGGACGGTGAGGCGATCGTCCATCCCTGGATCAACAAGGCGCTCGAAAAAGCGCAGCAAAAGGTCGAAGCCCGCAACTTCGACATGCGCAAGAACATCCTTAAATATGACAACGTGATGAACGACCAGCGCAAGGTCGTCTTCGAGCAAAGACGCGAGATGATGGCGCAAGACTCGCTCGAAGAGATGATCTTCGACATGCGCCAAGGCGTCGTCGAAGATGTGATCACCAAACATGTTCCGCACGATGCCTACCCTGAGGCCTGGGATATCGAAGGCCTGAACGAGTCCGTGCGCAGTTTCCTCAACATCACGCCCCCTCTCGCCGATTGGGCGAAGGAAGAAGGCATCAGCGGCGAGGAGATGCGCGAACGCCTGCAGAAGGCGGCGGACGAGGCCTATGCGGCGCGCGTCGAAAGAAACGGCGCCGAGCTCACGCGCTATATTGAAAAGCAGATCGTCCTGCAGGCGCTCGACCATTTGTGGCGCGAACATCTCGTCACGCTCGATCATCTGCGCCAAGTCGTCGGTTGGCGCGGAATGGCGCAACGCGATCCTCTCAACGAATATAAGTCCGAGGCCTTCGAGCTTTTCAGTGAATTGATCACGCGGCTGCGCGAATCGACGACAGCACAATTGTCCCGTGTTGAAGTCGCTTTCGAGCCGGCCGAGGCGCCGCCTCTGCAATCCACGGCCTTCGACACTCTGACGCAAGCCGCCGGGCCCGCGCCGATGCTGGCTGCGGCAGCCGCTGCGCCAAGCTTCGAGGGACAGGCATCGCCGCACCGTGCTGCAGCCGCAGGATCACCCCGCGTCGCGCGAGATCCGTCGACTTGGGGCAAAGTTGGCCGCAACGAGCCTTGCCCGTGCGGCTCCGGCAAGAAATACAAACATTGTCATGGCGCGATCGCGTGACAGCGGCAGTCATGGACGCGAGCGTGCGACCGCTGGCGAAATTTTGCTCAGCTTTCGAAAGGTGATAATCCGAGGCCGAGCTGCGGCGTTCACATCTATGTGACCAAAGTCAAGGATCTGCCGCCCGCCTCGAGTCAAAAAAATTGGCGACGCCGTCTTCCTTCGGGTGCGCCGCCGCACAGCGGCGCCACGACATCTCTCCTATCGTCCGAACATCGCCGGTCAGGAAACCGGGATTTAAGACAAAGGAGAGAGTATCATGAGCATTATCCGCAAGACCCTTGCTGCGGCCGTCGTGGTCGCCACTTTCGGTGCAGTTGTCGCCGCCAGCACGGCCGCCGACGCTAAGCCCTTTGGATTTGGCCACGGCCACGGCTTCGGCCTTGGCGCCGGTCTCTTCCTCGGTGCAGCTATCGCCTCGACGCCGCAATATGGTTATGGCTGCTATATCGCGCGCCAGCAGGTTTACGACGACTACGGCAATTATGTTGGCGTGCGCCGCGTCCGCGTCTGCAATTGAAGCCTTCGCACATGGCAACGGCTGATCGGGCCGCGGGCGTGCTCCAGCTTCAGCACCGCTCGCGGCATCGCCAGGCGGGAGGGTTCGAGATCCGTATCGAGACAATGATAGCGATCGAAAACAAAGGCCGCCTCTCCGCTTCCGACAAAGCGGTCGGGCGGTCTCGCCATATCTGCTGAGGTTCGCAAAGCCTCGAAGTTTTCACTTTGGGCTTGCCTATTTCGAGGCAGCCGATTTTGCCGCGCGTGAAAATGTTCTAAGCATGCGTCAGAAGAGTGGTTTCCGCTTTTCAGGAGACCTTGATGCAGCCTCTCGTCCGAATTGTTACCATCGGACTCGGCGCGCGGTTTGAGACCTACGCCCGCGCATGAGCCAAAGCCCGAAACCGAACGACCCGAACCTTGTCGCCGAAGTCCTGGTGCCCGTCGCGGTCGACCAAGCTTATTCTTATCGTGTGCCGCGCAACCTCGCCCTCGCCTTGGGCGATGTGGTCGAAGTGCCGCTCGGCACGCGGATGACGCCGGGCGTCGTCTGGCAATTGCGCCAGAGCCCCGCAGGCTCGAACCTCAAGGCGATCGAATCCCGTTTCGGTTTTCCGCCTTTGCCGGCCAACTTGCGGCAGTTCATCGATTGGGTTGCGCGCTGGACACTGAGCCCACGCGGCATGGTCTTGCGCATGAGCCTGCGCGCGCCTTTCAATGCGACGCCGGAGCGTGTGCGCGTCGGCGTCCGGCTCGCCGGCCCGCCGCCGCCGCGCATGACGCCAGCGCGGGCGAGGGTTCTCGCGGCCGCCGAAGGTGGCCTTGCGTTTCACAAATCCGCTTTGGCGGAAGCGGCGGGCTGTTCGCCCGGCGTCATCGATTCCCTCATCGACGAAGGCACTCTGGAGACCTTGACGCTTGCCGAAGACCCCGTCGCTTTGCCGTGCGATCCGGACTTCGCGCACGTACTCTTCGAAAAAGACCAGGCCGCGGCGGCCGCAGCGCTGGCGGCCGCCGTCGAAAGCCACAGCTTCAGCGTCAGTCTGCTTGAAGGCGTGACCGGCTCGGGCAAGACGGAAGTCTATTTCGAAGCAATCGCCAGCGCCTTGCGGGCCGGGCGGCAAGCTTTGATCCTGATGCCCGAGATCGCTTTGACGGCGCAGTTCCTCGACCGTTTCGCTGGCCGGTTCGGAGCCCGGCCCGCCGAATGGCATTCGTCTGTCGCAGCGCGCAAGCGCGCCCGAATTTGGGAGGGCGTTGCAACCGGCGAAGTCAAGGTCGTCGCCGGCGCACGCTCGGCCTTGTTCTTACCCTTCAGCGATCTTTCGACGATCATCGTCGATGAAGAACATGACAGCGCCTATAAGCAGGACGATGGTGTCTCCTACCACGCGCGCGATATGGCCGTGGTGCGCGGCCGAATCGAAAACGCCGCCGTTGTGCTCGCCTCGGCGACTCCGTCGATCGAATCGCGCGTCAATGCCGAACAGGGGCGCTATGCGCATCTGACTTTGGCGGCGCGCTACGGCGGCCAAAAGCTGCCAACCCTCACGGCGATCGATCTGCGCCGCGAGGGCGCGCCGCGTGGCAAATGGATTTCGCCGCGGCTTTCCGCCGCGCTCGGCCAATGTCTGTCGCGCGGCGAACAAGGGCTTTTGTTCTTGAACCGGCGCGGCTATGCGCCGCTGACTTTATGCCGCGCCTGCGGCCATCGTTTCCAATGTCCAAATTGCACGGCCTGGCTCGTCGAACATAGGTTTCGCCGCGCCCTGGTATGCCATCATTGCGGCCATGTCGAGCGGCGTCCCGACATCTGCCCCGAATGCGAAACGCCCGACCAATTGACCGCCTGTGGTCCCGGAGTCGAAAGACTGGCGGAAGAAGTTGCCGCAACCTGGCCCGACGCACGCTGCCTGATCCTGTCGTCGGATTTTCCGGGCGGGACCGAGCGGCTGCGGCGCGAACTCGACGAAGTCGCGAACGGCGCTTGCGACATCATCATCGGCACGCAGCTCGTCGCCAAGGGGCATAATTTTCCGCTTCTGTCGCTCGTCGGTGTCATTGACGCCGATGTCGGGCTTTCGACCGGCGATCCGCGTGCGGCGGAGCGCACCTTCCAAATGCTGCAGCAGGTGAGCGGACGCGCCGGCCGCTTTGGCCGCGACGGGCAGGCCTTCATCCAGACCTGGCAGCCCGACCATCCGGTGATCCGCGCGCTCGTCGCGGGCGATGCGGAGCGTTTCTACCGCGAAGAAACCGAACAGAGGCGGCGCGCCGGCCTGCCGCCGTTCGGCCGGCTCGCCGCTTTAATCGTGTCCGGCAAGGATCGCGCTTCGGCCGAGACGCATGCCCGCGCCTTGATCAAGGCGGCGAATTCCCTGCCGGCCAACGTGAAATGGAAACTCGCCGCCCTCGGCGGCCTCCCCCAGGGCGATGAAATCTCGCTCCTCGGTCCGGCCGAAGCGCCGATTGCAGTGATTCGCGGTCGTCACCGCTTCCGGCTCCTCGTCCGGGCACCGCGCACTGCCGATCTGCAAGGTTTCCTGCGCGCCATGCTCGGCACGGCGCCGCCGGAGCGCGGCGGCGTGCGCGTGCAAGTCGACGTCGATCCGCAGAGTTTTTTGTAAGGACGATTGTTTGATCCCAGGCTTTGATGGTGCATTCTTATCCAACGAATCAAAGGATGCGCTATGGGACAGGTTTTACACGGCTGCGCCACGACGACAGAGGCGGTCCGTCGAGCGATACAAAATAGTCAAGCGAGCCTGAGGGCGCTCGCCAAGCACTACGGGATCAATCAAAAGACCGTCGCCAAATGGAAGAAGCGCGAGACAGTCACCGATCTGCCGACCGGTCCGAAAGAGCCGGCCTCCACGGTGCTGTCGATTGAAGATGAAGCGATCATCGTCGCCTTTCGCAAGCACACGCTGCTGCCGCTCGACGATTGCCTCTATGCGCTGCAGCCGACACTCCCGCATCTGACACGGTCATCTTTGCATCGCTGCCTGCAGCGTCATGGCATCAGCCGATTGCCGGATGTCGAA
>JBKQHN010000112.1:0-17852 GCA_052148755.1 Beijerinckiaceae bacterium
GTCGATACGGGAATCGCAAACCCGATCCCAAGCGATCCGCCGCTGCGCGAATAGATTGCCGTGTTGATGCCGAGCAGATTGCCGTTCACGTCTACTAGCGCACCGCCCGAATTACCCGGATTGATAGCCGCGTCGGTCTGGATAAAATTCTCGAACGTATTGATGCCGAGGTGATTGCGCCCGAGCGCGCTGACAATCCCCATGGTCACCGTCTGCCCGACGCCGAACGGATTGCCGATCGCCAGCACGAGGTCGCCGACCTGCAGCGAATCCGAGTCGCCGAGTTCCATGAAGGGAAAATTCTCGGCGCCCTTCAAACGCAGGACCGCGAGATCGGTGCGTTGATCGCGCAGCACGATTTCGGCCTCGAATTCACGCCGATCGGACAGGACGACTTTGACGTTGGTCATGCCTTCGATGACGTGGAAATTGGTGACGACGAGCCCTGCGGAATCGACGAGCACGCCGGAGCCGAGCGATTGCGCCGTCGGGCCGCCGGGGCGACCATTGCCCTGCTCCCCGAAGAAATGCCGGAAAATAGGATCGTCGAATAAAGGATTGCGCGGCCGCCGGTCGGTCCGCGACGCGAAAACATTGACAACGGCGGGCTGGGCTTTCTTCACGACTGGCGCGAAAGAATAAATGACCTCGGTGCGGCTTGCCGGCGCCTCGCGGGGAGGTTCGCCCCAGCTCGACGGCGCGAAGGCGGACCCGGTGAGGATCACCACGCAGAACCGCAACAAGAAGAGAATTGTCTTTCGGTTCATGCCGTCCCCATTCGTGAACTCGCGGAGGCGCGGGAACTTAGGCGACTGGATGGCCAGGACAAGCCCGGCCATCACGCGCGACCGATGCGTCATTCTTGCGTGTCACCTAAGCCGCGGCTTCGCCTTGCACCTCGGGTTTAGGACCCGAATCCTTGCCCTTGGCGTCTTCGTCGCGATCAACGAATTCGATGACCGCCATGGCGGCATTATCGCCATAACGGAAGCCGGCCTTGAGCACGCGCGTATAGCCGCCGTTGCGGTCCTTGTAGCGCGGGCCCAAGACGTCGAACAATTTCTTGACGAGAACGACATCCTTGATCTGCGCAATGGCCTGGCGCCGTGCGTGGAGATCGCCGCGCTTGCCGAGCGTCACGAGCTTTTCGACGACCGGGCGCAGATCCTTGGCCTTGGGCAAGGTCGTGACGATCTGCTCGTGCTTGATCAAAGCTTGCGACATATTGGCGAACATCGCCTTGCGATGTTCGTGCGTTCGATTGAAACGGCGCTTGGCGCGACCATGATACATGGCTCTCTCCTTTTGCGGCCGCCGTGCCAAGGTACGGCCGTCATATTCAAATTTCCATCTCCCGCTTAGCCCGTCGCAAGCGACGTCCTTTACGGGAGACGCAACGCAAACCTCAGTAATGTTCCTCGAAGCGTTTGGCGAGCTCGTCGATGTTCTCGGGCGGCCACCCGGTCACTTCCATGCCGAGGTGCAGACCCATTTGGGCGAGGACCTCTTTGATCTCGTTCAAGGACTTGCGACCGAAGTTCGGCGTCCGCAACATCTCCGCTTCGGTCTTCTGGATGAGATCGCCGATGTAGATGATGTTATCGTTCTTCAAGCAGTTCGCCGATCGCACTGACAGTTCGAGTTCGTCGACTTTCTTGAGCAAAGCCGGATTGAATGCGAGTTCGGGGATGGACGGCACCACTTCTTCGCGCCGCGGCTCCTCGAAATTGACAAAGACGTTGAGCTGATCCTGCAAAATACGGGCGGAATAAGCGACCGCATCTTCCGGCGTCAGCGCCCCGTTGGTCTCGATCTGCATCGTCAGCTTGTCATAGTCGAGAATCTGCCCTTCGCGGGTATTTTCGACGCGGTAGCTCACTTTTCTGACGGGCGAATAGAGCGAGTCGACCGGGATCAACCCGATCGGCGCATCCTCCCCACGGTTGCGTTCGGCAACGACATAGCCCTTGCCGGTATTCACCGTGAATTCCATGCGAATTTCCGCCCCTTCGTCGAGCGTGCAAATCGCGAGGCCCGGGTTGAGGATCTGAACATCGCCGACAGTGCTGATATCGCCGGCGGTTACTTTGCCCGGCCCCTGCTTTTTCAACACCATGCGCTTGGGGCCATCGCCCAGCATTTTGATGGCGATATCCTTGATGTTGAGGACGATATCGGTCACATCCTCGCGTACGCCCGGAATCGACGAGAATTCGTGCAGCACGCCATCGATATGCACCGAAGTGATCGCAGCCCCTTGCAACGACGACAAGAGAACGCGCCGGAGCGAATTGCCGAGGGTCAAACCGAAGCCCCGCTCGAGAGGCTCGGCGACGATCGAGGCAAATCGCTTCGCATCATCGCCCGACGTCACTTCGAGCTTGTTCGGCTTGATGAGTTCCTGCCAATTTTTCTGAATCACGTTTGCACCCTATTGTGAGGCACTCGCACCGCCTCAAGTCCTGTCGGCGCGGCCGGATAAGGCGCGCATTCGAAAGGAAGCAAAAATCCCGCTCAAACGCGGCGGCGCTTGCGAGGCCGGCAACCATTGTGCGGAATGGGGGTCACGTCGCGGATTGAGGTCACCGTAAAGCCTGCCGCCTGCAGTGCCCGCAGCGCCGACTCGCGTCCCGACCCCGGTCCCGAAACTTCGACTTCCAGCGTGCGCATGCCGTGTTCAGCCGCTTTGCGCGCTGCATCTTCCGCCGCCATTTGCGCGGCGTAAGGCGTGGATTTGCGTGACCCTTTGAACCCCATTGTTCCCGCGGAAGACCACGAAATCGTATTGCCTTGTGCGTCAGAAATGGTGATCATGGTATTGTTGAAGGTGGAGTTCACGTGTGCGACTCCGGAGACGATGTTTTTTCGCTCACGGCGACGTACGCGTGTTGCTTCTTTTGCCATTGCTTTTTCCTTCAAACACGCCCGTAATGCCAGGCGCTGGGGCTAGACCGGTACGTTGCCGAATTTCGAAATGTCCTGCAACGACCAGCAGGTCAGAGAAGCCGTGATCTGGGATTGCCGCCGACTCGCATTTGCGCATGAAATGCAGCAAAGCTTTGGAGACGGCCGCCACATTCCGGCATGGCTTATTTTATTTCTTCTTGCCGGCGATCGGCTTGGCCTTTCCTTTGCGAGTCCGCGCATTCGTATGCGTACGCTGGCCGCGCACTGGAAGCTGGCGGCGATGGCGCAGGCCGCGGTAGCAGCCAAGATCCATCAAACGCTTGATATTCATTGCCACTTCGCGGCGCAGATCGCCTTCGACGATATAGTCGCGATCAATCGCCTCGCGGATCTGCAGCACCTCGGCGTCAGACAGTTCGAAGACGCGCCGCTGCGCCGGAATTTGCACTTTCTCGCAAATTTCTTGTGCTTTTGTGGCCCCGATCCCGTGGATATATTGAAGCGCGATAACGACGCGCTTGTTCGTTGGAATATTGACGCCTGCGATACGAGCCACGTAGTATCTCCATGAAGGCCTCCCCTCGTCGGGGGCGGCGATTTCCCCGCGTCCGGTGGAGTCCGGCCCTTGCGGGGTGCCCAAAACGACCAAAAACCGGACACCATTCTGGGTCGTCCGGCTTCGCTCATCTCAGGCGGGAATTGGCGTTTGTAGGGTGAGCGGAGACATCCGTCAACAGTTTTTTGACAGATGTCAATGTTTTCAGCGTTCCGCTTTCGCAAACACCGCGAGAACTTCATCGATCGCGGCCGCCACGTCTTCGATCGCCGCCATGCCGTCGACGCACTTCAATTCACCCTTTTGGGCATAATAGGCAGAAACCGGTGCCGTTTGGACGCGGTAGGCTTCCAGTCTCTTCTTGAAAGCCTGGGGATTGTCGTCGGCACGCACGATGCCGCCGGCCGCGACCGTTTCCTTAGCCCTTGTCTCGATTCGCGCCAGAAGTGCGGATTCGTCGACCTTCAGCTCGACCACGGCATCGAGATCCATATGTTTGGCATGGAGCATGGCATCGAGCGCCTCGGCCTGAGCGACGGTGCGCGGAAACCCGTCGAGGATGAAGCCGTTCACCGCATCGGGCTCTTCAATTCGGTCGGCCACGATGCCGACGACGATGTCGTCCGGCACGAGAGCTCCGGCATCCATTATCGATTTCGCCTTGAGCCCGACGGGCGTCGCGGCATTAGCGGCTGCGCGCAACATGTCTCCTGTGGATAGTTGCGGAATACGGAGATTCCGAGCGAGGCGAGCCGCTTGCGTTCCCTTGCCCGCTCCAGGCGGTCCAAGCAAAATGAGCCTCATCTTCGTTTCCCCCGCAATTTAGCTTTTTTGACCAAGCCTTCATATTGATGCGCCTGAAGGTGACCGTGGATTTGGGCGACCGTGTCCATGGTGACGCTGACGACGATGAGCAGCGATGTTCCGCCAAAATAGAACGGTACGCCGGTGTAGGATATCAGCATTTCGGGTAATAGGCAGATCACGGCGAGGTAGGCGGCGCCGATGACGGTGATTCGCATCAAGATTTTGTCGATATACTGGGCGGTGCGCTCGCCTGGTCGGATACCCGGAATGAAGCCACCATGTTTTTTCAGATTATCGGCGGTTTCCGTCGGGTTGAAAACGATGGCCGTGTAGAAAAATGCAAAAAACACGATGAGAGCGACATATGTAACCATATACAGCGGACGACCGTGGCCGAGATAGGTCGAGATCGTCGCCAAGAAGCCGGTGCCGCCCTGCTGGCTCGAAAAATTGGCGATAGTCGTCGGCAAAAGCAGAAGCGATGACGCAAAGATCGGCGGAATGACGCCGGACGTATTGAGCTTCAACGGCAGAAACGACGTTTGCCCTTCATAGACCCGGTTGCCCTGTTGGCGCTTCGGATAAGTGATGACGAGCCGCCGTTGCGCCCGCTCGAAAAAAACGATGAAGCCGATCACCGCGATCGCCATGATCATCACGATAATGATGATCGGTGTCGACAGCGCGCCCTGCCGGCCGAGCTCGAGCGTGTTGACGACCGCCGAAGGAAAGGCCGCGACGATGCCTGCAAAAATGATCAGGGACGAACCATTGCCGATGCCGCGCGAGGTAATCTGCTCGCCGAGCCACATCAGGAACATCGTCCCGCCCATCAAGCTCAAGACCGCCGAGACGGTGAAAAGAATCCCCGGTTCGGTCACCACCCCGGGCTGGCTCTGCAACCCGATGGCGATGGCATAGGCCTGGAAGGCGGCAATGACGACCGTCAGATAGCGCGTATATTGATTGATGACCTTGCGGCCCGACTCGCCCTCCTTCTTCAGCGCTTCGAGCGTCGGAAAAACCGTCGTCAAAAGCTGAATGATGATCGAGGCGGAAATGTAAGGCATGATGCTCAAGGCGAAGATCGCCATGCGCTGCACGGCGCCGCCAGCGAACATATTGAACAGCTCGAGGACGCCTTGCCGGTTGCCGGTGAAATTCGCCTCGAATGCGGCCGGATCGATCCCCGGCAGAGGGATGTAGGTGCCGAGCCGATAGATGACCAAGGCGCCAAGCGTAAACCAGATGCGCTTTTTCAGCTCTTCGGCCTTGCCGAAAGCGGCCCAGTTCACATTGGCGGCGAGCTGTTCAGCAGCAGATGCCATAAGTAGCTCCAAACGGCAGAAGACGTGCCGGATATGCTCGAGGAATGTTCAACCTTGCCACGAACGCGATTGATCGTGCATTTTGCAGCGCGGTGCAAACAATCTCTTCGGGTCGCGACGCGACACCTCTCGTCGGACGCTTCAGCCAATATGGGTAGGCTGCCCGTATTTTTGAGCCTTTCCACCTAACGCGAGCTGCTGCGCCGCAAAATCACGCATGCCGCACTCCTTGCGACGGCGGCATCAGATTTCAATCTATCGTTGCCGCCCGCTGCAGGCGCATTCGAACGACAGTCTAAACTGCTGCGCTGACCCGCCCTTATGCTTGGGTGGCAAGCATCAGCATGGGACCACTAGAGCATGCCAATCGGATGAGTCCATCCGATCGAAAGGACTATGGGCCTGCACCCAAGGATTGCCAAACTCCATCATGCCTTCGACATGCTTGCCGGGAACTCAGGCAGTCTCGGCGCCGGTTCTCGAAGCGGCGAGCAAAGTGATTGACCCGCCAGCCTTTTCGATTGCCGCTACGGCACTCTTTGAAGCCGCAGCCACCTGAAACGCGAGTTTTGCGGTGAGATCGCCCATGCCGAGAATCTTGACTCCGTCACGCGGCCTGGCGCACAGCCCAGCTTCGACGAGCGTCTCGACTGTGATGGGCGCTTCGCGCGACAATTTGCCGGCGTCGACCGCCGCCTGAATGCGCCCGAGGTTGACTTCATTGTAATCGATTGCGAAAGGCGGCACGAAGCCACGCTTGGGCAAGCGCCGATGCAGGGGCATCTGCCCGCCTTCGAAGCCTTTGATCGCAACGCCGGTGCGCGCCTTTTGGCCCTTCACGCCCCGCCCGCCGGTCTTTCCCTTGCCCGAGCCGATGCCGCGTCCGATCCGCATACGGCTCTTTGAGGAGCCGACGTTATCCGAAATATCGTTGAGTTTCATCGCCGTTTACTCCCCTTCGACGATGCGAACGAGATGCGCCACTTTGGCGATCATGCCGCGGATCGCAGGTGTGTCCGCGAGTGACGAGCGCCGTCCGATCTTGTTCAAGCGCAAACCGACCAGCGTCGCACGTTGCTCGGCCGGCCGGCCAATCGGACTCTTGATCTGTTCCAGCGTGATCTTGGTTTGAGACTGGCTCATGCTGCACCTCACGCTTCCGCTGCGGTTTCGGTCTCGCCGCCTTGGCGGCGGGCTTGCAGGACCGAGACCTTGAGGCTGCGCCGAGCTGCGACCGCCCGCGGCGCATCTTCCTTTTGCAAGGCGTCGAAAGTCGCCCGAACCATATTGTAGGGATTCGACGAGCCTTGCGATTTTGCCACGACATCGTGCATGCCGAGGGTCTCGAAGACGGCGCGCATGGGTCCGCCGGCGATGATGCCGGTACCCGGAGGCGCGGCGCGGAGCACGACACGGCCAGCGCCATGGCGGCCGTTGACGTCATGATGGAGCGTACGCCCTTCACGCAACGGCACCCGGATCAGCGAGCGCTTTGCCGACTCTGTCGCCTTGCGGATGGCCTCCGGCACTTCGCGGGCCTTGCCATGACCAAATCCGACCCTGCCTTTTTGATCGCCGACGACGACGAGCGCAGCGAAGCCGAAGCGGCGGCCACCTTTCACGACTTTGGCGACGCGATTGATGTGGACCAGTCGATCCACAAATTCGCTGTCGCGGTCGTCACGGTCGCGGTCCCGTCCGCGACCGCCTTCATGTTCACGTGCCATTTTATCTTTCCGTCACTTGCGCGGTCGACCTTTGAGCCGGCCGCTCGCTTCGAATTCGATTCCAGCAGAAAACTCTCACGCGCATATTCGCGCGCCGGCTCAAAACGCGAGACCGCCTTCGCGGGCCCCTTCGGCCAGCGCCTTGACGCGGCCGTGGTACATGTAAGCACCACGATCAAACACAACCTCTTTGATCCCGGCCGCAACCGCACGCTCCGCAAGCTGCTGGCCGATGACCCGCGCCGCCTCGACGGTCGCACCGGTCTTCAAGCTCTCGCGATTTGCCTTCTCGAGTGAGGAGGCCGAGACGAGCGTGCGTCCTTCCGCATCATCGATGATCTGGCAATAGATCTGTTTCGAAGAGCGGTGAACGGAAAGACGCGGCTTGCCATAGGCGCGCGCCTTGACCGCGCGTCTCACGCGCGCCCTGCGGCGGGCCCCCGCTTCGTTTGACTTCACCATCGCATGCTCCTCATGATCCTATGGCTCGCGCCGCGATCATTTCTTCTTGCCTTCCTTGCGGAAAATGAATTCGCCGGCATATTTGACGCCCTTGCCCTTGTAGGGCTCGGGCGGCCGCAAAGCACGGATCTCGGCGGCGACCTGGCCGACTAGGCGCTTGTCGATGCCGGTGATCGTGACTTCCGTCGGCTTCGGCGTCACGATCGCAATACCTGCCGGAATCGGAAATTGCACGTCGTGGCTATAGCCGAGCGACAATTGCAGATTCTTGCCGGCAACCGCCGCCTTGTAGCCGACGCCGGTGATTTCGAGCTTCTTCTCGAAACCCTTCGAGACGCCGGCGACGAGATTATTGACCATTGCACGGGTCATACCCCACATGGCGCGCGCCTGCTTTGTCTCGTCGCGCGGTTCCACCTTGATTCGATTGTCGGCGAAACTCACGTTGACATCATTCGGCGCGACGAAGCGCAACTCGCCCTTCGCACCCTTGATCGAAATTGCCTGACCTTCGATCTTCGCCGTCACGCCGGTGGGTATGGCGACAGGCTTCTTTCCGACTCGCGACATGGATTACTTCCCCATTCTTCCGGTCAGAAGACCTTGCAAAGGACTTCGCCGCCGACATTCGCCTCGCGCGCCGAGTGATCGGCCATGACGCCTTTCGGCGTCGAGACGATCGTAATGCCGAGACCATTGGCGACTTGCGGCATGTCGGTGACGCCGGCGTAAACGCGGCGGCCCGGCTTGGAAACGCGCTGGATCTCGCGGATGACCGGGTGTCCGTCATAATACTTGAGTTCGATCTCGAACTCGGTGCGGCCATTGCCGTATTCGGTCGTCGAATAACCGCGAATATAGCCTTCCGACTGCAAGACGTCGAGAACATGCGCGCGCAGTCTGGAGCCGGGCGTCTGCACTTTGCCCTTGCGCCGCATCTGCGCATTGCGGATGCGGGTCAGCATATCTCCCAAAGGATCGTTCACTGCCATGGTCCGCCCCTCCTCACCAGCTCGACTTCACGAGGCCGGGAATGAGGCCGCGCGAGCCCAATTCCCGAACGGCGATGCGCGACATTTTCATCTTGCCGATGAAGGCGCGCGGGCGACCCGTAACTTCGCAACGATTGCGAATCCGGCCCGGCGACGAATTGCGCGGCAGTTCGGAAAGCCGCAGGCGCGCCGCGAAGCGCTCCTCCATGTTCAATGCGTTGTCAGCCGCAATGGCCTTGAGACGCTTCCGCCGCGCCGCAAATTGCTTCACGAGCTTGATACGATGCTTGTTTTTCTCGATTGAACTCTTCTTCGCCATAAAGCTTACCTCTGGTTTCCGCGTTTGAGACGCACCTGTCTCACTGCCGGAACGGGAAGTTGAACGCCCGCAACAAAGCGCGCGCTTCATCGTCAGTCTTAGCCGTCGTGCACACGATGACGTCCATGCCGAGAATGCTCTCGACCTTGTCGTAGTCGACCTCCGGGAACACGATGTGTTCCTTGATCCCCATCGCGAAATTGCCACCACCATCGAAGCTCTTCGGGTTCAACCCGCGAAAATCTCGCACCCGCGGCAAGGCAATCGTCACAAGCCGATCGAGGAATTCGTACATGCGCGTCTTGCGCAAAGTCACTTTTGCGCCGATTGGCATATTCTCGCGCACTTTGAACGTGGCGATCGCCTGGCGGGCCCGCGTGATGATTGGCTTCTGCCCGGCGATTTGTGCAAGATCGGCCGCCGCAAGCGTCGCCTTCTTGCTGTCGTTCACCGCGTCTCCGACGCCCATATTGAGCACGATCTTCTCGATCACCGGCACTTCGTGCCGGTTCTTGTAGCCGAACTGCTCGATCATGCTCGGCACGACGACCTCGACATAATGCTTCTTGAGCCGTGGCGTATAATCCTTCGGCAACACCAGGGCCTCGGCCGAAGCGGCCGCTTTGGCCGCCGCCGCGCCGCGGCCTTCCTTCTGTTCAGGTTTCTTGGCTTTGGCGCCGGCCGCTGCGGGTTTGGCCGCGGCTTTCGTAGCGCCCGACTTAGCGCCGCTTTTGGCCCCGCCCTTCTTATCGTCAGCCATCGATCATTTCTCCCGAGCGTTTGGCGATGCGAACCTTGCGGCCATCGTCGAGGATCTTGAAGCCGACGCGCGTCGGCTTGCCGTCTTTCGGATCGGCGACGGCGAGATTGGACAAATGGATCGTCGCTTCCTTCGAGATGATGCCGGCTTCCTGCTTCATCGTCTGCTTTTGATGCCGCTTCACCATGTTGACACCGCGCACCAAGGCTCGGTCGAGCTTGGGGAGAACCTGCAGGACTTCACCCGAGCGGCCCTTGTCTCGGCCGACGAGAACGACGACCTTGTCGCCCTTCTTGATTTTGGCGGCCATCACAGAACCTCCGGCGCGAGCGAAATGATCTTCATGTGGTTCTTCGCGCGCAACTCGCGCGGCACCGGCCCGAAGATACGCGTGCCGATCGGTTCGGCCTGATTGTTGATCAAGACGGCCGCATTCGAATCGAAGCGGATGACCGATCCGTCGGCGCGCTTGATGTCCTTGGCCGTGCGCACCACGACAGCCTTCATCACGTCGCCCTTTTTAACACGGCCGCGCGGAATGGCTTCCTTGATCGAGACAACGATAACGTCCCCGACGCCGGCATATTTCCGCTTCGAACCACCGAGGACTTTGATGCACATGACGCGACGCGCGCCGGAATTGTCGGCGACGTCGAGGTTGGTTTGCATCTGTATCATGGCTTTGCGCCCTTCTATCAGACCGGTTTCCGGCTTCGTCTCAACGCGGCCGGACTACGCCTGAAGGAGGCTCACGCCTCCAACATGTTCAACAACGGCAATTCTGTACGCATATACAGGCGTGCCGCTTCCCCTATCCCTCGTTCCGCAGACCCAGCTTCCATGGCATGGTCGCGGCGTTGAGAGTCCGTCCGAATCGGATGAATTCACCCGTTCAGCGCTGCGGTTGCTGCCGCGGTTTCGACAACCGCCCAGCGCTTCAGTCGCGAGATCGGCCGGGTCTCTTCGATAGAGACCGTATCGCCAACCTTGCAGCGATTGGTTTCGTCATGCGCATGATAATTCTTCGAGCGGCGCACCGTCTTCTTGAAAAGCGGATGCGTGAAACGGCGCTCGACTTTCACGACGACGGTCTTGTTCTGCTTGTCGCTGACGACGACGCCTTGCAGGATCCGTTTCGGCATTTCTGTCTAATCCTTCTTGCCGGCAGTGCGGCGTTGCGCGGCGATGGTTTTCGCCCGTGCAATGTCGCGCCGCACGACCCGAACGCGGGTCGTATCCTGCAATTGCCCGGTTGCCCGTTGAAAGCGCAGATTGAACTGCTCTTTCTTGAGGTTCAAAATCTCCTGCTCGATCTGATCGTCAGACATGACCTGCAAATCCGACAAACGCTGCTTCGCTTTCATCTTTGCGCCCCTCTTATTCGACGATTCGCTGAATAAAGCGCGTCTTGATCGGCAGTTTCGCGGCAGCGAGGCGCAATGCCTCGCGCGCCGTATCGAGCGGCACGCCGTCGATCTCGAACATGATGCGGCCCGGCGCTACGCGGCACGTCCAAAATTCCGGTGCGCCCTTGCCTTTACCCATGCGGACTTCGACCGGCTTTTTCGACACCGGCACATCCGGGAAGATGCGGATCCAAACGCGGCCGGCGCGGCGCATATGGCGGGTCAAGGCACGCCGCGCCGCTTCGATCTGGCGGGCGGTGATACGCTCCGGTTCCATCGCCTTCAGGCCGAACTGACCGAAGTTCAGGTCAAAGCCGGCTTTCGCCGCGCCATGGATGCGGCCTTTGAAGGCTTTACGGAACTTCGTTCGCTTGGGTTGCAACATGGGTCAAACTCTTGAATTTCAACGAAGCCTGTCAAGCAGCGTCACGATGATCGCGCCGGCGCCGCTCGCCGCCGCTCGGCTGATGATCTTGCTCCGCCATCTTCTTGTCCTGCGCCATCGGATCATGTTCGAGGATCTCGCCTTTGAAGATCCAAACCTTGATTCCGCATGTGCCGTAGGCCGTATGTGCGGTTGCGACGCCGTAGTCGACATCCGCACGCAACGTGTGCAGAGGCACGCGGCCCTCGCGATACCACTCGAGCCGGGCGATTTCGGCGCCGCCGAGACGACCCGAGCAATTGATGCGGATACCTTCGGCGCCGAGCCGCATCGCTGATTGCACCGCCCGTTTCATCGCGCGCCGGAAGGCGACGCGCCGCTCGAGCTGCTGGGCAATCGACTCCGCAACGAGGCTCGCGTCGACTTCCGGTTTGCGTATCTCGACGATATTGATGACCACTTCGGACTCGGTGAGCTTGCCCACGAGTTTGCGGATCTTGTCGATGTCCGCGCCCTTCTTGCCGATGACGACACCCGGGCGCGCCGAATAGATCGTCACCCGGCACTTCTTGTGCGGCCGCTCGATAATGATCTTCGACACAGCCGCCTGCTTCAGCGACTTCATGAGAACTTCGCGGATGTGCATGTCTTCATGCAGCAACTTGCCGTATTCGGCTTTATTGGCGAACCAACGCGAATCCCAGGTCCGATTGATGCCGAGGCGAAGGCCGATCGGATTGACTTTCTGTCCCATTTTGCGTTCCTCAGGCTTCCGCCGTTTGGGCTGCGACTTCGCGCACGATGATCGTCAAGTTCGAAAAGAACTTTTCGATGCGTCCGGCGCGGCCGCGTGCACGTGGGCTGAACCGTTTCATCACCAGAGCCTTGCCGACGAAAGCTTCGGCCACGACAAGGTCGTCGACGTCGAGACCGTGATTATTTTCCGCATTGGCAATCGCGCTTTCCAGCGTCTTCTTGACTTCGACAGAGATGCGCTTGCGCGAGAACTCGAGGTCGGCGAGTGCCTTGTCGACTTTTTTGCCGCGGATCAATTGCGCGACGAGATTCAACTTCTGCGGGCTGACGCGCAACATGCGGCAGACCGCTTTCGCTTCGTTGTCGCCTAATGCTCGGATGGTTTTTTCTTTGGACATGTCGAGCCCCCTCAGCCCCGCTTGGCCTTCTTGTCGGCCGCATGACCGTGGAACGTCCGGGTCGGCGCAAATTCACCGAACTTATGGCCTATCATGTCTTCGCTGACCATGACGGGAATATGTTTGTGCCCGTTGTGGACGCCGAAGGTCAGGCCGACAAACTGCGGCAGGACGGTGGAGCGGCGGCTCCAGATCTTGATGATTTCGCTGCGGCCGGACGAACGTGCGGCATCCGCCTTCTTGAGCAGATAGCCGTCGACGAACGGACCTTTCCAGATCGAGCGCGCCATGGCTCAGCCCTTCTTCTTGCTTTTGTGACGCGATGTCACAATGAATTTGCCTGTTGACTTGTTGGTCCGCGTCCTCTTGCCCTTGGTCGGCTTTCCCCAGGGCGTGACCGGATGACGGCCGCCCGACGTCTTGCCTTCGCCGCCGCCATGCGGATGATCGACGGGGTTCATGGTGACGCCGCGATTATGCGGCATTCGCCCCATCCAGCGCCGGCGTCCGGCCTTGCCGATCGAAGTATTCATATGATCGGGATTGGAAACGGCCCCCACGGTCGCAAAACATTGGCCATGGATCAGCCGCTGCTCGCCGGAGTTGAGCCTGATGATGACATAGCCCTGATCGCGGCCGACGACCTGCGCAAAGGTGCCGGCCGCACGCACCATGGCGCCGCCCTTGCCGATCTTCATTTCAACATTGTGGACAATCGTACCGATCGGCATATTTGCCAAAGCCATTGCATTGCCCGGCTTCACGTCGACCTGCTGGCCCGAAACAACTTCGTCGCCGACAGAAAGACGCTGCGGCGCAATGATGTAGGACAATTCGTCATCGCCATAGCGGATCAGAGCAATGAAACAGGTGCGGTTCGGATCATATTCGATCCGCTCGACCTTGGCCGGCACGCCGAGCTTGCGACGCTTGAAGTCGACAACGCGATAGGACTGCTTGTGGCCGCCGCCACGAAAACGCACGGTGATGCGGCCATGATTGTTGCGTCCGCCGGTCGATGACTTGCCTTCGGTCAATTGCTTGACCGGCTTGCCCTTGTAGAGATCCTTGCGGTCGACGATCACCAGCTGACGAAGGCTCGGGGTGATCGGCTTGAATGTCTTCAGTGCCATTTTGCTTCCCGCCGTTCCTCGCTCAAAGCCCGGTCGTCACATCGATCGTATGACCCTCGGCGAGGGTAACGATCGCTTTTTTCACGTCGGATTGGACGCCACGTGTGCCTTTGAAGACTTTTTTCTTGCCCTTGCGCACGAGCGTGTTCACGGCCTCGACTTTCACGTCGAACAGCCGCTCCACAGCCGCTTTGATCTGCGGCTTCGTCGCGTCCTTGCGGACCTTGAAGAGAACTTGATTGTGTTCCGAAAGGAACGTCCCCTTCTCGGTTATGATCGGCGCGATGATCAGATCATAATGTCGCGCATCGGCGAAGACTTTCGGCGAACTCATTTGAATCGGGCCTCCAGCGCGTCGACCGCGGCTTTGGTGAGCACGAGCTTTTCGCGCCGCAAAATGTCGTAGACATTGATGCCTTGCACGGGCAGCACGTCGATTCCGGGAATGTTGCAGGCTGCAAGACTGAAATTGGCCTGCAGCTTGGCACCGTCGATGATCAGCGCATTGGTCAATCCCAAGCGCGCCAGATTCTGCTTCAGCAACGCAGTCTTGGGCTCGGCCAACTGAGCCTCGGTAAAGACGACGATCTCGCCTTCCTTTGCTTTCGCCGACAGAGCGTGTTTGAGCGCCAGCACGCGCACCTTTTTTGGCAGGTCATGCGCGTGCGATCGGACGACCGGGCCGAAAGCGCGGCCGCCGCCGCGGAACTGCGGTACGCGCGCAGACCCGTGGCGGGCATTGCCGGTGCCCTTCTGCTTATACATCTTCTTGCCGGTGCGGGCTATTTCGGCCCGGCCCTTGGTCTTGTGCGTACCGGCCTGCCGCTTGGCGAGCTGGTAGCGCACCATGCGCGCGAGAATGTCATGGCGCGGTTCGAGACCGAAAATCTCATCGTTCAATTCGATCGAGCCGGCTTGCGACCCTTCGAGGGATGTCACGTCGATCTTCATGTGGCGCTCATCCTTCCGTCATTGCCTCGGCGGGCACCGCCTTGCGCACGGCCTCATTGGGTTCCGCGCTCAAGCGATATTTGCCGGGCAAAGGCGCATCTTTCGGGAGCACCTTCTTCACCGCGTCACGAACATAGATCCAGCCGCCCCGCGTGCCGGGCACGGCGCCTTCAACGAGAATGAGGCCGCGCGCGACATCAAGCTGGATGACCCGCAGATTGAGCGTCGTCACTCGATCGACACCCATATGGCCTGCCATTTTCTTGTTCTTGAACGTCTTGCCGGGATCCTGCCGGCCGCCGGTCGAACCATGCGAGCGATGCGAAACCGAGACGCCATGCGTTGCCCGCAAGCCGCCGAAGTTCCAGCGTTTCATAGGACCCGCAAAGCCCTTGCCGGCGCTCGTCCCGGTGACGTCGACGAACTGGCCGACGACGAAATGATCCGCCGTGATTTCAGCACCGACCGGCAAAAGCCCATCATCGCCGACGCAAAACTCGGCGAGCTTCAACTTCGGCTCCACTTTGGCGACGGCGAAGCGCCCGCGCTCCGCCTTCGAGACATTCTTGACCTTCGCCTGGCCGATCCCGAGTTGCACCGCCGTATAGCCGTTCTTTTCTTTGGTCCTGTGCGCGACGACTTGGCACCCGTCGAGCTTCAGAACCGTAACCGGCACATGTTCGCCCGCCTCCGTAAAGACGCGAGTCATGCCCAGCTTTTGTGCGATGACACCTGATCGCATGGTTTTATTCCTTCAAGAGCCGCCGTCTCAGCGCAGCAGGCCCTTTGTCCTCAAATCAGAGTTTGATCTCGACATCGACGCCCGCGGCAAGGTCGAGCTTCATCAAAGCGTCGACGGTCTGCGGCGTCGGATCGACGATGTCGAGCACGCGCTTGTGCGTCCTGATCTCGAATTGCTCGCGCGACTTCTTGTCGACGTGCGGCGAGCGATTGACCGTGAATTTTTCGATTTTGGTCGGCAGCGGAATCGGACCGCGCACATGCGCACCGGTCCGCTTCGCCGTCGACACGATCTCTTTGGTCGAAGAGTCGAGAATGCGATGGTCAAATGCCTTCAGGCGAATGCGGATATTTTGGCCGTTCATGATCATTTCCCCGTCGATCGGCCTCGACCCAAGATGTCCGCGCCAGCCCGACTAGATTCTTCCAAAAGGCGGAACACGCCTGCGGCGTGTTCCGTGCGGCTTCTCACTCAGTGATCGAAGCAACAACTCCAGCTCCAACCGTGCGGCCGCCTTCGCGGATTGCAAAGCGCAGCTTCTCTTCCATCGCAATCGGAACAATGAGCTCGACGTCCATCGTCACATTGTCCCCCGGCATCACCATTTCCGTTCCTTCCGGAAGCGTCACAACGCCGGTCACATCCGTCGTCCGGAAATAGAACTGCGGCCTGTAATTGGTGAAAAACGGCGTATGCCGGCCGCCCTCGTCCTTGGTCAGGATATAGGCCTCGGCCCTGAACTTCGTGTGCGGCTTCACCGAACCCGGCTTGCACAAAACCTGACCGCGCTCCACTTCTTCGCGCTTCGTGCCGCGCAGCAAGGCCCCGATATTGTCGCCCGCCTGACCTTGGTCCAAAAGCTTGCGGAACATTTCGACGCCCGTCACCGTCGTTTTGATCGTCGGGCGCAAGCCGACAATCTCGACTTCATCGCCCACCTTGACGATGCCACGCTCCACTCGCCCGGTCACGACCGTGCCGCGGCCGGAAATCGAAAACACGTCTTCAACCGGCATCAAAAACGGCTGGTCGATCGGCCGTTCCGGCTGCGGAATATAGTCGTCGACCGTCTTCATCAGTCTCAAAACCGCATCATGCCCGATCTCCGGATTGCGATTCTCGAGCGCATACAGAGCCGATCCTTGCGTGATCGGTATGTCGTCACCGGGGAAATCATATTTCGAAAGAAGCTCGCGAACTTCGAGCTCGACAAGCTCCAAAAGCTCGGGGTCGTCCACCATGTCGACCTTGTTCATGAAAACAACGAGCGCCGGAACGCCGACCTGACGGGCGAGCAGAATATGTTCGCGCGTCTGAGGCATCGGACCGTCCGCCGCGGAAACAACGAGGATCGCCCCGTCCATCTGCGCCGCACCGGTGATCATGTTTTTCACATAATCCGCGTGGCCGGGGCAATCGACATGCGCATAATGCCGTTTCGCTGTCTCATATTCCACATGCGCCGTCGAAATCGTGATCCCGCGCGCCTTCTCTTCCGGCGCCTTGTCGATCTGATCATAGGCCGTGAACGTCGCCCCGCCAGTCTCGGCAAGAACCTTCGTGATCGCCGCCGTCAGCGACGTCTTGCCGTGATCGACGTGGCCGATCGTCCCGATGTTGCAGTGTGGCTTTGTACGTGCGAACTTTTCTTTGGCCATAGCTCGGCTCCTTCAAACCCTTCCAATCAACGTTCAAGCAAGATCGCTCAGGCGAATTTCGCTTGCACCTTGGCGGCTTCACCCGCAGGGACCTGTTCGTAGTGATCAAATTGCATCGAGTAGTTGGCGCGGCCCTGGCTGAAGGACCGCAACGTGTTGACATAGCCAAACATATTGGCGAGCGGCACCATGGCGTTGATCACCACCGCGTTGCCGCGCATGTCCTGGCCCTGCACCTGACCGCGCCGGGCCAAAAGGTCGCCCATCACGGAGCCGGTGTAATCCTCAGGCGTCGTCACCTCGACCTTCATGATCGGCTCGAGCAGAACCGATCCGCCTTCCCTCAGCGCCTTCCGAAAGGCAGCACGGCCGCAGATTTCGAAGGCGAGCACCGAAGAATCGACGTCGTGATAAGCACCGTCGACCAGGGTCGCCTTGACGTCGACGACAGGGAAGCCCGCAAGAACCCCCGAGCCCAGCACGCTGTTGAAGCCTTTCTCGACGCCGGGAATATATTCCTTCGGCACCGTACCGCCGACGACTTTCGATTCGAAGACCGAGCCCT
>JBKQHN010000113.1:0-15664 GCA_052148755.1 Beijerinckiaceae bacterium
TGGTTTTCGTTGACGAGCGAAGAATTGAAATTGCTGACACCGAAGGCGGTGAATTGCGGCGGCTGGTTCGGCGAATTGGGAATCTGGAAGCTGTTGATCGACGTCCCGGTGATGAAACTCAGGCGCACGTCGTTTTGCAGCAGCGTCGACACATAGCCGAAGAATTTGCCTTGCAGCGTCTGGTCGTGGATCGCGTCATAACTCGATGTCGGGTTTTCAATTCCGACATTATCCGAGAGAAAGCGACCGCTGAAGAAGAATTGGGTCTGCCCGATCGTGCCGCCGTAGGTCAGGCTCGGCATCATCGTTGCGTGGCTGCCACCATACATGCTGAGACTGCCACCCGGCTCGTAAGTGCCGCTGCGCGTCGTAATGTCGACGACGCTCGCCGTGTGCAAGCCATATTGCGCCGGCAGGGCACCGTTGAGGAGCGCCATTGAGCCGATGAAGGAGGTATCGAGGAACTGACTAAAGCCGGAGACGCCGTCCGGCAGAAAAATACCGTTGATGCGGTATTGCACATTGGCATGTTCGTTGCGGATGTGCAGGTCGCCGCTCGCCGCCGAATCCTGCGAGACGCCGGGTGCCTGCAACAAAACCTTGTCGAGCGAGGTATTGTCCCCTTGCGGCAGTGTGTCGATCGCCTTCCGATCGATTTGATAGCTATTGGCGCCGACGGGGGCATAAATGTCCTGCCTCACCTGATCGAGCGCCTCGGTCTGCTGCAGGACAGCGGGGCTCGCTGCGAGCGGCTGTGTGCTCGCGGCCGGTGCCGTCACTTCGACCGGCGGCAGAGTTTCCTGTGCCCGCGCAGAAATTTGCGAGGCCGAGAGACCTGCAAAAGAGAGAATCGCAAGAAGCGACGCGCGGGAAATTGACAGACGCACGTGTGACAGACGCATTTGGCCCCCCGATACGCTCGGCCCCAACAACATGATATGTTATTACATAACATTCCTAGGGGGAGTCAAATGGGACCTGGTCGGCTGTGTTCAGGCTGGCGGGACCGAAACGCGCGTCGCCTGAGACGACCGCCGACAGCACCGCTCGACTGCGCGACGACGCGCAGCGAAAGTGGCTAGCTTCAAAGAGATAAACCGCGCATGCTCGCTCCGACCGCGTTCGCAGTTTCACCTCTTAAAAGCCGAGGAAATCATGTTCCTGAAACTAGACGATGCCGAATTATTCGTGAGTTCCTTCGGCAAAGGCCCCAATAACCTGGTTGCGCATGGTGGCTGGGTGGGGAGCGGCGAACTCTGGTCGCAGCCGTTCGAAATCCTCAGCCGCTCTTGGCGCACGATCACCTACGACCACCGCGGCACCGGCGCCACTGTCAATCATGCGCAAGCGATCACATTCGAACTTCTCGTGCAGGATCTTTTCAAGGTTCTCGACACGCTGTCGGTCGACCGGTGCGTTTTGGCGGCGGAATCGTCCGGCGCATGTATCGCATTGGAAGCTGCTTTGCGTGATCCGTCCCGATTCAAAGGCTTGGTCATCGTCGATGGCCGTTATTATGGAGGCAGAACGGTCGGCGCTGCGCGCTTTATGGAAGGCTGCAGGACCGATTTCCCCGGCACCATGGAATTGTTCGTCAATGCCTGCATTCCCGAGGAGAACTGTGACGCAGAACGCCGTTGGGCCAAGCAAATCACTCACCGGTCAAACGGTCCCCATGCCATCCAACTGATGGAATGCCTCGAGATCGTGGATGTGGAGCCCCGGCTCTCGACGATATCGCTCCCGACACTCATCATCCATGGAAGGCGGGACGTCATCTGCCCCCTTGCCGCCGCCGAAAACCTAGCGGCAAAAATTCCCAACAGCAAACTGGTCGTCATTGAAGACGCGGGGCATGTCCCGACCATTACCAGGCCTGTAGAAGTCGCAAAGGCGATTGAAGATTTTTTTGCGTGAGAGTCAGTCGACTTTTCTGGTTGCACGGATGGGCTCCAGGGTATGATCACAAGCCTCCCGCGACCAATTTGTCATAAAGAGATGTAGGGGCCACGATTCCCCCTTCCCGATGGGGTCCCGATTCAGTTATCGTGTCCACATGAAGAGGATGTCTGCCGCCGAAACCTTGGACGTGTCCAACATCGTTCCGCTCCGAACGAAGAGGGCTGTTGCTCAGAAACCGGGACTGCCAATTGAAGCCGCCCGCTATCCCGAGTTGCGCTATATGGGTTCGAAGAAGCGGCTCTTGCCTTGGATCCATGAGGTTCTAGATACTTTGGATTTCGAGAGCGCACTCGATCCCTTCTCTGGGACGGGATGCGTCGGCTACCTCATGAAGGCCATGGGCCGTCGTGTCGCGGCTTCTGATTTTCTCAATTTTTCAAGTATCATCGCCAAAGCAACCATTGAAAACAATCATTGTCGGCTTGACGGAAAAGCCATCAAACGCCTGATCGATAGGACGCCGTGCGCTCATGATTTTATTGAGCGCACGTTCCACGGCGTCTTTTTCACACGCGAAGATCTCCAGTTCCTGGACCGTATTTCGGGCAATATACGCCAGTTGGAAAACCCGCATGAACAGGCCCTCGCTTTTTCCGCCCTGTTCCGGTCCTGCCTCAAGCGCCAGCCCCGAGGTGTCTTTACGTTATCCGGCGATCTGTCTCGCTATGATGACGGTCGGCGCGATCTAAAGCTCTCTCTGGAAGAACATTTCCTCGAACAGATCGAAGTTTTCAACACGGCGGTGTTCGATAATCGGCGCAAAAACAGTGCGATGAGATCGGATATATTTGAACTGCCACGTAGAAAAGCTGATCTTGTCTATTTGGATCCGCCCTATGTGCCGCGTGCCGATGATAATTGCTACATAAAGCGCTATCATTTCCTCGAAGGGCTTTCGTGCTATTGGCAGGGACTTCCAATCGATGCCTCGACCAAGGTCAAAAAGATAGCCAAGCGCTACACCCCGTTCAGCTACCGGCACTCTGCCCATGAGGCCTTCGATCGGATGTTTGCCCGATTTACCAAGAGCACCATCGTCCTATCCTATAGTTCCAACGGCTACCCGGACCTCGATCAGCTCGAAGATCTCCTGCGGAAGCATAAAAGATCCGTGCGTTTCTTCGAAAAGCCCCACCGCTACCATTTCGGGACCCATGATGCCGTCGAGCGTGCGGCTGTTACCGAATATCTGATTGTCGGTCGCTGATGCAGGTGATCGATCAGTGTCTCGACGACGTTGTGGCGAGCCTTAGCCCGCTCGCGGTCGATTGGATGGACGACATTGCGGCAAACACCATAGCCAAATTGTCCGCCGTCCCCCGCAAAGAGACTTACGGCCGCGAAGATATCGCCGAATTGCTGGAGGCTGACTTTGAAGAGGGTATCCTCTGCTGCCGCCTTTTCCTCGCTTTGTCGAAAGACACGATGGAAAGCGAGTTACGCCGCGAGCTCGGCAATGGCATCGGTGTCAAGCGCTACCGGGCTGAGCAGGAGGCCTTCCTTGATGCGCTCGAGCGGCTTGGCCTGCCAGATGCCATGACCAGTACGATCAACTATGAACCCATTTGGAGCGACATCCTGGTTGAGCGTCTCCGTTCGGGCCGGGGATCCGCTATCCAAGGACAAAAGCGCGGCAGAGGCCTCGAAGATTTTGCTGAGGCGATCGTCAAGGAAGTCTTCGGTGACGACGGCTACGAGACGCGTTGCACCTTCACCGGCGCCGACAATAAGACCGCAAAATGCGACGTTGCTATTCCAGACAGAAATAGGCCCCGCATCATAATCGAGGTTAAGGGCTACGGCGCGACCGGTTCAAAAATGAGCGATATCATCGGCGACCTGGACGCCATCATCAGCGGCAAACGCCACGACACTGCGCTTCTGTTCGTCACCGACGGCATGACTTGGAAAGCCCGCCTTGCTGATCTCAAGAAGATCGTGCAGCGTCAGAATCAAGGAAAGGTCATGCGCATCTACACGACAAAGATGCGCGAGCAATTCCTTGAGGATCTGCGAACATTGAAAAGCGATTATGGGCTTTGAATTGAGGACAGCACCTTCTGCAATCTGGCCAAGCCTTCGGGTCCCTCCCCCCTCACAGCGGAATATTGCTGTGTTTCTTCCAGGGGTTTTCCAATTGCTTGTGGCGTAGCATGGCGAGCGCGCGGGCGATCCGTTGGCGCGTCGCATGCGGCATGATGACGTCGTCGATATAGCCGCGCTGCGCCGCGACGAAAGGCGATAGGAACCGATCCTCATATTCCTTCGTCTTCTCGGCGATCTTTTGCGGATCGTTCATATCCTGGCGGAAGATGATTTCGACGGCGCCTTTGGCGCCCATGACCGCGATCTGCGCTGATGGCCAGGCAAAATTCATGTCGCCACGCAAGTGTTTCGAGGCCATGACATCATAGGCCCCGCCGAAGGCTTTGCGCGTGATGAGCGTGACTTTCGGGACCGTCGCTTCGGCATAGGCGAAAAGAAGCTTGGCGCCATGTTTGATCAGGCCGCCATATTCTTGCGCCGTGCCCGGCAGAAATCCCGGCACATCGACGAACGTAATGATCGGAATATTGAAACAATCGCAGAAGCGCACGAAACGCGCCGCCTTGCGCGAGGCATCGCTATCGAGAACGCCGGCCAGGAACATCGGCTGATTGGCGATGAAACCGACGGTGCGCCCGTCGATGCGGCCGAAGCCGGTCACGATATTGCGCGCATGCGCCTCTTGAATCTCGAAGAAATCGCCCTCATCCGCGGTTTTGACGATCAGCTCCTTGATGTCATAGGGCTTGTTGGGATTGTCCGGCACCAGCGTGTCGAGCGACATGTCGTAGCGCTCGCTGTCGTCGAAACTCGGCCATTCGGGCACATCATCGGCATTCGATGACGGCAGGAAATCGATCAGCCGGCGCATCTGCAGGAGCGCTTCGACGTCGTTCTCATAGGCGCGATCGGCGATCGAACTTTTCACCGTATGGACGGAGGCGCCGCCCAATTCTTCCGCGGTGACAGTCTCGTTCGTCACCGTCTTCACCACATCCGGGCCGGTCACGAACATATAGCTCGTGTCCTTCACCATGAAGATGAAGTCGGTCATGGCCGGCGAATAGACGTCGCCGCCGGCGCAAGGCCCCATGATCACGGAAATCTGCGGAATGACGCCCGAGGCGATCACATTGCGCTGAAAGACCTCGCCGTAGCCGCCGAGCGCTGCAACACCTTCCTGGATGCGCGCGCCGCCGGCATCGAAAAGCCCGATGATCGGCGCCCGATTGCGCAACGCCATGTCCTGCAATTTGGTGATCTTCTGCGCATGGGTCTCCGAAAGCGAGCCGCCAAAGACAGTAAAATCCTTGGCGAAGACGAAGACGGCCCGGCCATTGACCGTACCCCAGCCGGTGACCACGCCGTCGCCCGGCACTTTCTGCTTGTCCATGCCGAAATCTGTGCAGCGATGTTCGACGAACATGTCGAATTCTTCAAAGGAGCCCTGATCGAGAAGCAGATCGATGCGCTCGCGCGCAGTCAGCTTGCCGCGTCCATGCTGGGCTTCGATACGCTTTTCGCCACCGCCGAGGCGGGCTTCGTCGCGGCTTTCTTCGAGCCGTTCGATCACTTCTTTCACGGGCGCAGACCTCAGCTTTTTTTAAGAAAGGATCGGTTACCACCTTTGCGCTCCCGCGCAAATCACCCGGAAGGCGGGGTCGGCATTCCGCCGCTTGCTGTTATCGGTCGAGCCGAACCCATCTATCGATAAAATATATCTCGGCTGACGAGCGGAACCTTAGCAGGAGGGCTTTGCCTGCGCCCTGCACGGGAGACTTTGCCTCAGTCGAAAAGCCCCGGCAAGGCCGATGGCTTCGCCCCCTCGATCGCCAGCAGACGCAATTTCGTCGCAACGCCGCCATGCGCCGAAAAGCCTCCGCTCTTGCCGCCTTTCGCAAGAACCCGGTGGCAGGGCACGATGATCGGAAACGGGTTCTTGCCGAGCGCCTGCCCCACCGCCCGCGCCGCACCGGGCATGCCGAGGCGCTGCGCCACCTCGCCATAGGTCAGAGTCGAGCCGGGCTCTATAGTGCGGGCAACCGTGTAGACTTGGCGGTGGAACGCCGGAACGGCATCCATATCGAGGCGGATGCCGGACAAATCTGCCGGTGCGCCATCAAGCAGCGCGACAATGCCGTCCCGCGCATGCGCGGCCTCGGGCGGCGGCGAGCGTTCTTCAGCTCCCGGACAATGGGCGACAAGCCGCGCGCGGGTCAGAGCTTCATTCGCTTCGGTCAATTGTACGGCGCACACGCCCTGGGCTGTCCAGACGATCCCGCATGTCCCGATCGCGGTCTTAAAAAATGCAAACCCCGTTGCTGTCATGATGGCGGATGATAACAGACATTGCCCGCCTCCGCACAGAGCCACGTTTTCAATTTCAACCTTGATGCGTCGAATCAATTAATTTGCGCCGAAGGCGGAAGCGAGCGCTCCAACTCGGCGGCCTGACGATATGCATCGCGCGGGAAAGCGACGAGCCGCCCTCCTATCTCGTCCCAGAGAACCATGCGTACGCACCGGAGGCTCTGAAACAGCGTCAGCCGCCCGATAGCAGCGAGCTGCGGGTGATCCCGCAGCACTTGTGGCAGGCGGTAATATGGGATCCGGCTACATAGATGGTGGACGTGGTGCATCCCTATATTGGCGGTGAACCAGCGCAAAATGACTGGCAAGTCATAATGCGAGCTGCCGTGCAGCGCTGCCTCGTGAAAGTTCCAGCCGTCATCGCGGGCCCAGTAGGTGCTCTCGAATTGGTGCTGGACATAGAACAGCCAGACGCCAATCGAAGCGGCGAGAAGCGTGATCGGCAGCTGCACAAGCAGGAATGGACGGACGCCGACCAGCCAGACCAGCGCCGCGACCAGAGCCGCAATCGCAAAATTCGTCGCCATCGTGCTCAACCAGGACTGCCAGCCACGGGACTTCATTCCAATCGGCAGGCGGTACTGCACAATGAACAAATACGCCGGACCTAAGCCAAACATCACGATCGGATGCCGGTAGAGGCGATAGAGCAGCTGGCGCCACCGGGGGAGTATCAGAAATTCGCCCACGGTCAGCGTCTCGATGTCGCCGATTCCGCGATGATCGAGATTGCCGGAGCTGGCATGGTGAAAAGCGTGGGTGTGGCGCCAGAAGTCGTAGGGCGTCAGTGTCAACACGCCAATGACCCGTCCGACCCAGTCGTTCGCGAGACGATGGCGGAAGAACGAGTCATGGCCGCAATCGTGCTGGATCATGAAGAGTCGTACCAGGAAGCCGGCGGCCGGTATCGCGAGCAGAAGGCAAAGCCAATGGCCATTCGCAAGCGCGACCCACATCGCAATCCAAATGAGGCCAAACGGCACCGCTGTGATCACCAGCTCGAGAACACTGCGCGCATGGCTCGGCTGGCGATAGCGGGCCAGTATCCGTGCCCACGCACGCGCGTCGGGAATACTCGCAACCTTCGGCTCTCCTTCATTCATTCATGTGCCTTCCCTTTGTCGAATTGCAACGGACCCTGCCGGTGCGAGAATGCGCCATCCATCCGACGTTCATTCGAGCGCCGGCATTCCGGTCCCGAGATTTGCCAAAAGTTTACGTTACTGGGAGCTTTTATTAGGTGGACGAAGCTCGGTCGCCTTTTGCTGTGCTACGTCCTGCCCGGCCACCGCGAGGGCCACCACGGGGTTCATGCTGTCGACCAAAGACGTCGGCATCAGGATCGTAGCGCCGCGCTCCTTAGTCGTCTCATAGATGATATTCATGGCGCGCAACTGCAAGGCCGCCGGATGATCCGCATAGGTCATGGCTGCCTCGACAAACTTTCCTGCGATCGCAGCCTCAGCCGATCCAAGAATCACGCGCGCCTGTTTTTCCCGCTCAGCCTGGGCTTGCCGAGACATGGCGTCCTGCAACGCAACCGGGATAGCGACGTCGCGGATCTCGACTGATTTCACCGAGATACCCCAGTCGGAAGTCTTTCGGCCGATTTCGCCGCGCAGAAGCTCATCGGCAGCTTCGCGTTCCGATAGAAGCGCCGACAACATCGATGAGCCGATCGTTTCGCGAAGCGATGTCTGCGCCACTCGATCGATAGCTTCGCGGTAGTTCGTGATGTTCAAAGCCGCCTTTTGCGCGTCATGGACGAACCAGAAAATAATCGCGTCGACATTTACCGGGACGGTATCTTTCGTCAGTGCTTCTTCCGCACTAAAGGCCGTAGTCTGAATGCGTTCGTCGATGATGGCCACGACGTTGTCGATGACCGGAATTATGAGGAACAGGCCGGGTCCTTTGACCCCCAACAGCTTTCCCGCTCGCAGGATAACGAACTTTTCCCAAGTGTTCGCCATTTTCAGCGCGGCGGCAATGATGATCGCGGCGAGCATAAATGGGATACCCCAATAGAGGTACCCGACTGCGACCAATCCCACGCCTATGGCGGCGCAGACGATGGTAAGGAATAAGGTGATGGGATTCATTGTTGCGGCTCCTTGCTTGATCGGTCGCTCCATCCGACATGCTTAGTGATTTTCAATCCTAGCATTTACTGGGCAATATTGCTCACAAGTTTCCCTCGAGACGAGTTCAAAGCTCCGTCCGCAGAAGTCCAAGCGACCGGCGGACCTCCACCAGGGGTGGCGTGCGGCAACGTAAATGCAGGGCTAGAGCGGGATGAGGAAAAGTGGGACGCTGCGCGGCTTTTCCGGCGCCATCAAGTTTACGCAGATTGCGTAAACTTATCTGCCTATCCCGCACTATTTTATTGGAATCGATCAGGTTCATGATTTTGGATTGAATCAATCCAAAATCATGAACCTGATCTATAGTGCAATTCGCGCTTCCTTCGGTCTCAAAGCTCAAGTAACAGGACACTCGGCCGCTCGTCGGGCTAGCCCGAAATTCTCACACTGGACACGGACCGGCGTCCAATGTGACAATTCCAAGCTCGGCCGTCTTCGTTGACGAGACCTGCGTATCATGAATTTCGTGGTGAGTTGCCCATCTCTCAATTGAATCTGGAGGATACAAAGATGCACATGTCGGGTGAAAGTCTCCTGGTCATACTCGTTGTCGGCCTCATTGCCGGATAGCTGGCCGGCCAAATCATACAAGGCACCGGCTTTGGACTCATCGGCGACCTCATCATTGGGATCATAGGCGCCTTCATCGGCGATTGGCTGCTTCCTCAACTCCACATCCATTTAGGCGCGGGCATTATTGGGGCGATCATCAACGCCACAATCGGCGCGATAGTCCTGTTGTTGATCATCGGGCTCGTCCGTGGCAGAGGCAGATGGCGCCGACGTTGGTAGGAACCGCTTGCGGCGGCGAACGCGTTTAGGCGTCTTTTTGCAGGCGCAACCGAAACAATCTCGAACTGGCCACAACGCCCATCCACGGCAAACACCTGAATCTTGCCAAATTATCAGCCGTCTATGAACATTGATGATGGCTGCGCACTGATATGAGCCTTGCATGAACGCCAATCTGTTCGCCCGCCTTGCCGCCGCAGCCGGCGATCCTCAGCGCTTGGCCATCGAGACGGTCGACGGCGAAAAACAAACCTACGCGGATCTCTTCGCCCTCACCGGCCGTCTCGCCAATCTTCTCGTCGCACGCGGCGTGAGACCCGGCGACCGTGTCGCAGCGCATGTCGAAAAATCCATTCCGGCGCTGATGCTGTCTTATGCCGCCATGCGTGCAGGCGCCGTCTATTTGCCGCTCAACAGCGCCTATACACTCGCCGAACTCGATTATTTCCTCAAGGATGCCGAACCGGCGCTCGTCGTTTGTGACCCGGCCGAACGCGAGGGAGTGGCGGCAATCGCCGCGGCGATCGGGGCACGGGTCGAAACGCTCGATGCGGCGGGCCAAGGCTCGCTCATGGAGGCCGCGCAGACACTTCCCGCCTCCTTCGAAACGCTCATGCGCTCTGGCGACGACCTCGCCGCTATTCTCTATACGTCAGGCACGACCGGGCGCTCGAAAGGCGCCATGCTGACGCATGACAATCTCGTATCGAATGCCCTCACTTTGCGGGATTATTGGCGGTTTTCCGGCGACGATGTCTTGATCCATGCTCTTCCAATTTACCATACGCATGGGCTCTTCGTTGCTACCAACACCGTGTTTTTCGCCGGTGCCCGCTTGATTTTCCTAGCCAAATTCGATGCGGACACAATCATCGGCCTGATGCCCCGCGCCAGCGCCCTGATGGGCGTGCCGACATTCTACGTGCGTCTCCTCGAGCACAAAGACCTCGGTCCGCAGACGACGCGCACGATGCGGCTGTTCGTTTCCGGCTCGGCGCCGCTGCTCGCCGAGACTCATCGCGCCTGGGCGGCAAAGACGGGCCATATGATTCTCGAACGCTATGGCATGACCGAGACCAATATGACGACGTCGAACCCCTATGACGGCGCCCGCGTCGCGGGGACCGTCGGTCTGCCTTTGCCGGGGGTGAGCGTTCGCATCGCCGATCCTGAAACCGGCAGCGAACGTGCGCGCGATGAGATCGGCATGATCGAGGTGAAAGGCCCGAATGTCTTCAAGGGCTATTGGCGCATGCCGGAAAAGACCGCGGCGGAGTTCCGCGCCGACGGCTTCTTCATAACCGGCGATCTCGGCATGATCGACGGCGCGGGCTATGTCCACATCGTCGGACGCGGCAAGGATCTCGTCATCAGCGGCGGCTTCAACGTCTATCCGAAGGAAGTGGAAAGCGAGATCGACGCGCTCGCGGGCGTTGTCGAGTCCGCGGTGATCGGCCTGCCGCATAAGGACTTTGGCGAAGCCGTCACCGCGGTCGTGGTGGCCGCGCGGGGCGCGGCCCTCGATGAGAAGTCGCTCATTCACACGCTCGAAGTGCGACTCGCCAAGTTTAAACTGCCGAAGCGCGTGCTGTTCGTTTCCGAACTGCCGCGCAACGCAATGGGGAAAGTGCAAAAGAACGCCTTACGCGACACCTATCGCGATCTTTATGGGCCATCTGCTTGACGCGGGTCGCCGTCACTTTTCTTTGGCGAAAGCGTCCATGGCCTGCGCCAGGCCGCGGAATGTAAATTGAACGTCGAGCATGCGGCCGGCCGCGTCGGTGAAAACGAGATGGCCGGTATTTTCCGCCGTTTCTGCGCGCCAAGCCTTGAGGGTCTCGTCTTTCAAGACGTTAACTGCCATGCAGCCGACCGGAACGCAGCGCTTCCAGGCGAGCTCTACTCCGGGATCCTTGTCGCCGTTCGTGATTTTCGGCACGCTTGGAAAAGTCACGTTGTTTGGCACTATCGCGGTGATGTGCAGTTCTTCCTTCGGCGACGGCCGGCCGATGCCAATCTGGGCAATCGGATTTTGCTGTCCTTGCGGGACAATGCCTTGATCGACCTCGCAAATCCGCGAATCCACCGTCGCCTCATGACGCAGCTGGCAGCGCAAAGTCCATGCGCCATAGCTCGCCGTGGTCGTTTCGGGCTGCGAACTGACCGGAGCCGGCGGCTGGGCGGGTGGTTTAGCTTGTCCGAAAGCCGCCGCAGTGAACAGGAACACGCCGGCAAGACCGGTAGAAATTGGACGAAGGAAAGACAAGACTGGAACTCCCGTGGTTTCGCGCCATCGCTTTAGGCGGGACGCGAGGCATGGTCAACTATCCCCACGGAGAACCGTGCAGCCTCCAACTGCGATATCTTGACTGGGTGCGGGCGCAAGCCCCTGGAGTCGCGGCGCTTGGCGCGAATTCGTTTGATTTTGCTGAGCGAGCCTACCCGATGCGTTGGGACTGCGATCCGAGCTATTGCCAAGATTTTTTTGCATCAACAAATTGCGGCATGTCCTTTATGAGTTCGCCGGCGGTCTTTGGCCGACCCTTTGCATGAAATTTGGGCGGCAGGATTGACGGGGGCGTCGAATCCGACAGGTTGCGCGTCGACATTGGATATGCCCGACAGCCAAATACCGACAAATCCTGCCGCTTTTCCGGGACCCGCTCGGTCGGAGCGATCCGCGCGAGCCGAGAGCTGGATGCGGAAAAGTGGCACGCTGCGCGGCTTTTCCGGCGCAATCAAGTCAACGCAGATTGCCTGAATTTATCTGCGCATCCCGGTCTAAATTACTAGAATCGATCATGTTCAGATTTTAGAATGATTCTATCCAAAATCATCGTGATCCAGAATCCGATTTGCCAAACCTTGATCTAGATCAAGGCTCGACAGTCCAGCCCACCTGAAATGTGGTTCGATCTCCACAGGTCGATTTCAACACGAATCGCCGCAACGGGGCTGTCCAATGCCGCAGGCACTTCCACGACCAAAAACCCTGAAACTCAACGAGATACTTCTCGCTGTAGTCTTCTTGCTGCTGACTTTGGTGTCGCTCCTGATCGCCACCAGGGCTTACGAGCCTGCCTATGCGTTCCACGCTTATCTCTTCGCCTTGGCGAGCGCTGCAGCGATCTTCGCGATCATCAATCGCTATTTCAGCCGGCCGGCCGAGCCGACGCCGCAGGAAATCGACGGCAAACCGAATTATAATTTGGGTCCGGTGAAATTCGCCTCGATGGCCGCGGTTTTCTGGGGGATCGCGGGCTTTCTTGTCGGCCTCATAGTGGCCCTCCAACTCGCCTACCCGATCCTGAACTTCGATCTGCCCTGGATCAGCTTCGGCCGCTTGCGGCCGCTGCACACTTCGGCGGTGATTTTCGCCTTCGGCGGCAATGTGCTTTTGGCGACATCGCTCTATATCGTGCAGAGAACCTCGCGGGCGCGGCTCGCCGGCGATCTTGCGCCCTGGTTCGTCGTCCTCGGCTGGAATTTTTTCATCGTGATCGCCGGCACCGGCTATCTCCTCGGCATCACTCATTCAAAGGAATATGCCGAACCGGAGTGGTATGCCGATATTTTCCTCGTCGCCGTCTGGGTTACCTATTTCCTCGTCTTCGTGGCGACGATCATGAAGCGGAAAGAGCCGCATATCTATGTCGCGAACTGGTTCTTCCTCGCCATGATCCTGACGATCGCGGTTTTGGTGCTCGGCAACAATGCCGCAATCCCGGTCTCCATCTACTCGTCCAAATCCTACATCCTTTGGTCGGGTGTGCAGGATGCGATGATCCAATGGTGGTATGGGCATAATGCGGTCGGCTTCTTCCTGACCGCCGGCTTCCTCGGCATCATGTATTATTTCATCCCGAAGCGGGCGGAGCGGCCGATCTATTCCTATCGGCTCAGTGTCGTGCATTTCTGGTCCCTGATCTTCCTGTATATCTGGGCTGGCCCGCACCACCTCCACTATACGGCTCTGCCCGATTGGGCGCAGACGCTCGGCATGACCTTTTCAGTGATGCTGTGGATGCCCTCTTGGGGCGGCATGATCAACGGCCTCATGACGCTGTCGGGCGCCTGGGACAGGCTGCGGACAGACCCGGTTCTGCGCCTCCTGGTCGTTTCCGTCGCTTTCTACGGCATGTCGACTTTCGAGGGTCCGCTGATGTCTGTCAAATCGGTGAACGCCCTCAGCCATTATACCGATTGGGGCATCGGCCACGTCCATTCGGGCAGCCTCGGCTGGGTCGGCTTCGTGTCGTTCGGCTCCCTCTATTGCCTCGTACCCTGGCTTTGGAACCGCAAAGGTCTCTATTCGCTGAAGCTGGTGAACTGGCATTTCTGGATCTCGACGATCGGCATCGTCGTCTACATCTCGGCGATGTGGGTCGCGGGCATCATGCAAGGTCTGATGTGGCGTGCCTATACATCGCTCGGCTTCCTTGAATATTCCTTCGTCGAGACGACCGACGCCATGCATCCGATGTACGTCATCCGCGCGATCGGCGGCGGCCTCTTCCTGATCGGCGCGCTGATCATGGCTTACAATCTCGTGCGGACGATCGCGTCGCCCGATGCGGCGGATGTTCCCGAAGGGCGTCCGGTGATCAATCCCGCTCTCTCTCCTGCCGAGTGAGGTCTCTCCATGGCCACGACCGTCCACCGTACCTCGCTCCATCAAGTCCTCGAGAAGAACTCCATTCTTCTCCTCTTAGGCATCCTGCTGGCCGTCTCGATCGGCGGGCTCGTCGAAATCCTGCCGCTCTTCTACCTCAAGAGCACGATCGAAAAGGTCGAAGGCGTGCGGCCTTATTCGCCGCTCGAACTCGCCGGCTTCAACATCTACGTGCGCGAAGGCTGCTATCTTTGCCATTCGCAAATGATCCGGCCCTTGCGCGATGAAGTCGAGCGCTATGGCCATTATTCGCTCGCCGCCGAGAGCATGTATGACCACCCCTTCCAATGGGGTTCGAAGCGCAATGGTCCCGACCTCGCCCGCATCGGCGGTAAATATTCCGACGAGTGGCACCGCGACCATCTGCGCAATCCGCGCGCCGTCGTGCCCGCTTCGATCATGCCGGCCTATGGCTTCCTCGAAAGGGCATCGCTCGAGGCAAGCCATATTGCCGAACATATGAGGGTTCTGGCGATAGAAGGCGTGCCCTATACGCAGGAAATGATCGACAACGCCGCGGCCGATCTTAAGGCGCAAGGCACAGTGGATGATCCCAACGCCGCGGCTTTGCAGAAGCGCTATCCGAACGCGTTCGTCCGCGACCCCGGCACCGAAAAAGGCGATCTGACTGAAGCCGACGCTCTGATCGCCTATATGCAGAGGCTCGGAACTCAGGTGGATTTCAAGATCTACGACGACAAAGCCAATATTCGTTGAGGCATGCCATGTCGACCTATGAGACTCTGCAATCATACATTGCTTCCTGGGGCTTCGTTTATTTCGCGGTGATCTTCGCCATCGCCCTCGTCTATGCATTGCGCCCTTCGAACCGCGAGAAGTTCGATGCGGCCGCACGCATCCCGCTCAAAGAGGATTGATCCATGTCGAACGTCACGCCGCAAGACCCGCATGAAACGACGGATGCGCTTACGGGCACGGCCACAACCGGGCATTCGTGGGATGGAATCAAAGAGCTCAACACCCCACTGCCGCGCTGGTGGGTGTGGACTTTCCTGCTCACGATCATCTGGTCGGTGCTTTATTGGATTGCGTTTCCGGCTTGGCCGCTCCTCGGTAACTATACGCAAGGCCTCCTCGGCTGGCACTCCAGAGCCGTGGTCGTCGAAGACTTGCAAGAGCTGCAGGCGCTGCGTACGCCGATGAACGCGAAGATCGCCAAGGCATCGCTGCAAGAGATCGAAAAGACGCCGGAATTGCTGAGTTTTGCGCGCGCCGAAGGGTCTGCCGCCTTCGCGCAAAATTGCTCCAGTTGCCATGGCGCCGGCGGCCAAGGCTCGCGCGGCTACCCGAATCTCAATGCCGACCGGTGGATTTGGGGCGGCACGCTCGAGGCGATCTATGCGACGATCCGGCATGGCTCGCGTTTCACGGCCGATCCGGAGACGCACAACACGATGATGCCGGCCTTCGGGCGCGACAATACGCTCTCGAAAGACGACATCTCGACGGTCGCGGATTACGTACGCACATTGTCGGGCAACGCACCTGCTCCGGGCACCGATATTGCCAAGGGCAAGCAGATCTTCGCCGACAATTGTGCGGTCTGCCACGGCGACGGTGGCAAGGGCAATCTGGACCTCGGCGCGCCGAACTTGACGACCAAGGTGTGGCTCTATGGGCCGACCAAGGCCGATATCGTGGAGCGCGTGCAAAACGG
>JBKQHN010000114.1:0-13430 GCA_052148755.1 Beijerinckiaceae bacterium
CCCTCCACCACGCTCTTCCGATCCGCGCCCGGGTCGACGTCGCCGGGCGCGTCACCATAGTTGTCGATGACGGCATCGCCACTGGCGCGACCACCCGCGCGGCGTTGCGTGCCACGCGCCGGCGCCAGCCCGAAAAACTCGTTCTCGCCGTGCCTGTCGCGCCAACCGTGTCTCTTGCCGCGATGCGTGCAGAAGCCGACGACGTCGTCTGCCTCGAAGACCACGAGTTCTTCGGCGCGCTCGGCTACTACTATTCGGATTTCCGCCAGACCTCGGACGAGGAGGTCATCGATGCTCTCGCGCGCTTCCCACCCGACCCGACGGATCGGGCAAAAAAGCCTGCGGTTTGAAACGCGACAGGCTCGCTGCCGGCCACTCGGATCATCTCGTTCACGGTGACAGGCGGTAAGCTTTGCGGACAGAATTCCGGGCTAGTGTCGCCGCGAAAACTCCAGTGTGCCGTCGTCGAGCGATCCGAATCTCAGGCTGAGCAAGTCCAGCACATAGTTCTGGTAGAGCCTCCACGGCTTCTTGGAACCTTGACGAGGGAATTGACCGATCGAACGCTGGATGTAGCCGGAGGTGAAGTCGATCAGGGGCTCTTGGCCGATCGATGGATCGTGCATACGCGGCGTGCACCGAGCGTAACCTTGTTTAGCCATATAGTTGATCAACCGGCTGATATAGGCCGACGTCAGATCGCATTTCAGCGTCCACGACGCGTTGGTGTAGCCGAACGCGCAGGCCAGGTTCGGAACGTCGCTGAACATGACGCCCTTGTAGTTCGTCGTTTCGGCAAAATTGACCGGCTTTCCATCGACGGCAACTTGCATACCGCCGAGCAGTTGCAGTTTGAGCCCGGTCGCCGTGACGATGATGTCGGCTGCCAGTTCGCGACCTGATTGCAATCGGATCCCTGTTTCGATGAAAGTTTCGATCTGATCCGTCACGATGTCTGCTTTTCCTGCCTTGATGGTGTGGAACAGGTCGGCGTCCGGTACAATGCACAGGCGCTGATCCCAAGGATTGTAACGCGGCGTGAAATTGGTCTTGACGTCGTAGCCGGCGCCGAGTTGCTGGCGCACCTGCCCGACGATCCAGTGCTTGACCGCGTCCGGTTTGCGCCGGCAGAGATTATAGAAATAGAGCCCCAACAGCACATAGCGCCAGCGCGCAATGCCATAGGCGAGCTTGGGCGGCAAATGGCGGCGCAGCCAATTGGCAAGCGCATCTTCCGACGGGCGTGAAACGATATAGGTGGGAGAACGCTGCAGCATCGTCACATGCGCGGCGGTCTTGGCCATGACGGGGACGATCGTGACAGCAGTTGCACCGCTGCCGATCACCACGACGCGCTTGCCCGCATAGTCGAGGTCCTGCGGCCATTTCTGCGGATGCACGATGCGGCCGCGAAACGTCTCGGTGCCGGCAAACTCCGGTGTGTAGCCGCCCGCATAGTCGTAATAACCGGTGCAGGTGAAAAGAAAATTGCAGGTGAAGCGAACCGGTTCATCTGCAGGTCCGCGTTCCGCCTCGAGCGTCCAGGTCGCGTCGGCAGATGACCAGGATGCGCTTTTCACCCGATGCCGGAAGCGGATCTTGCGGTCGATGCCATAGGCTTCCGCCGTCTCGCGAATATAGGTGCGGATCGAGTCACCATCGGCAATGGAGGCGTTCGCCAGCCAGGGGCGGAACGAATAACCGAACGTATACATGTCCGAATCGGAGCGAATGCCGGGGTAGCGGAACAGATCCCAGGTGCCGCCGATCGCGTCGCGACCTTCGAGAATGACATAGGACTTGTCGGCGCAATTGGCCTGCAGGTGATAGCCCGCGGCGATGCCGGAGAGCCCGCCGCCGATGATGATGACGTTGAAATGTTCGTTAGCCATGTTGAGACCATCTCGACATTAAGCGATCGGCGCGGGCTTGGGCCCGGCCGCCACACGCTGCGCCATGCGCGTAATGAATTCGGCAGAGCGATCAGCTGAAGCAACAAGTATCATATGTCCGCCGCCTTCGATCAGCTCGAGATCGAGGTCGGGCAGTTTGGCAGCTAGCGCTTCGGCGTGAGCCACAGGGTCGAGGATGCGATCGCCTGTCCCAAACAGCACACCTACGGGGATTGTAAGGCTCGCATAACGCTGCGCCATGTCGGGCAGGTCTTTGGGGGCCGCCACCAAGTCGCAAGATGCGCCACAAAAGCTGTGTGGCCGCAGGCTCAGCAATCCGCCGCCTTTTGTCGCAAAGTCGGCCGGGACCGGCTCGGGACCGAAGAGGGCTTCGAGGGCAAGATCTCCGCGCACGATAGAGATGGGCGTTGCCAATGTCCAGGCCGCGAGCCGGCGCAGCAGCGGCGACGTGATCGCAAGCCCTCGGAAAGGCTGCGCCACTTTTTCCGGTGGGTGGGTCACCGGTGCGATAAGCGCCAGGCCACCGACGCGGTCAGGATGGTTCAAAGCCAGCAAAAGAGCGATCGCGCCGCCCAAAGAATGGCCGACGACGAGCGGCTGTTCGAGCCCGAGCGCCTCTATAAAGCGGGCGATCGTGGTTGCCTGCGCGCCGATCGCCGCCGATGTGCCGGGCGGTCGTGTCGAATATCCGCAGCCGGGCCGATCCAGGATGACGACCCGGTATTCGCTCTTCAGTCTGCCGAGCAAGGAATGGGTGAAATTGCGCATCTGGCCGGCAAGCCCATGAACGAAGACGATCGCGGGCCCGGACCCTACGTCGAGATAATGGATGCGTGTACCGTCGACCTCGATGAAACGACCTTGCGGCGGCAGCGCTCTTTCGACTCTCCGCGCGGTCCATCCGGTGAAGAGAGCCAGCCCACCGAGCGGTAGGCAGAGAAAGACTATGCCGGCGCTGATGAGCCAGAGGAAGGATGTCATTGGTGCTCCTCAACCGCCGGCTCCGCGGCCAGCGCTTCGACAAGATCCTTGAGGCAGTTCATTTATTCATCCTCCGCCCAAGCAGGTTCCAGTAAGAGACAGGCATAAGTCTCTCGATGATTGAGGCTGTCTTGGCGTCGGAACCGACCAATATACGCGCTCTGCGGCGTTCGACACCGGAAACGATGGTCTCGCCTGCGACCTCCGGCGGCATCTTCAGGAAGGTCGCGGCCCACCGCTGCCGCCTCTCGGCCTCGTCGACGGATAGGTTTTGCGGGATGCGCGCATTCTTGGCGATCGAAGTGGCGACGCCGCCCGGATGCACGACCGTGACGCCGATGCGAGTTCCCGCCAATTCGTGCCGCAAGGATTCGGAAAAGCCGCGAACGGCGAACTTGCTTGCGGCATAGGCGGTCTGTCCGGGCGGGGCGATCAGGCCGAACAGGCTCGAGATGTTGACGAGGCGTGCCTCTTGGCTCTTGTGAAGCAGCGGCAGAAACGCCCGCGTCATGCGCACGACGCCCCAGAAATTGATTGCAAACAGCCATTCGAAGTCGGCTGCCGCGACCTGCTCGAACGTGCCGCCGAGCGCGACGCCGGCATTGTTGACGAGAAGATCGACGCCGGCGTGGTCCGCCATCACCTGTTCGGGAAGCGCAACGATAGCTTTGGGGTCGGATACGTCGAGCCGATAGCGGCTGACGCGCAGGCCTTGCGCGGCGATTTCTGCGGCCGTTCGCGCCAGGCCCGCTTCGTCAATATCGGCGAGAGCGAGATGGCAACCTCTGCGCGCGAGCGATAGGGCGATCGCCTTGCCAATTCCACTGGCGGCTCCTGTCACGACCGCCGTTTGGCCTTGTAGCCTGAGCATTTCCCGGAGCCCCATTGACAAGCTTTTTCACGAGTCACACGCTAGTGAGCCGCTTGCATGCACGTCAACTAAATCTTTACTGGTGATCAGGGGAATCGCAGACGGAATTTTCTTGCGCAGGCGGTCGATGGGCGCGGGCTGCCCTTCCGAGCACGCGAAGCAGTTATCCAACCTTTTTTGAATTGTGATCCGGAGACCGACGCCATGCAAATCCTGTCCGCAATCGCAGAAATCATCCGCGATCTGCTCATCTTCGTCGCGGTCATGAGTGCGCTCTTCATCGCGCTCATCGTGATCGTCTCCAGGATGCCTGACGACAATCCTTTGAAGCGGGTGCTCACAGCCCTGAGCTATCGCGTCGGCGCTACCGTGGTGGCGGGGGCCGTCGCCATCCCGATCGAGCCTGTTCCAGGTCTCGATATCCTCTACGACATCGGGGTTCCTGTGCTTTTGATCATATATTGGATTTCGTTTTTCACCGGCGCCGGCCGATGGCTTTCGCAATCGCCATCGCGCCGCGGTGCGCCGGTCATAGAGCACGAGCCTCGAAGATACCTGCCGCCCGACCGCTGATGTTGTGTTGCCGGTTCTCGCCGGCATTTACCGAGATCATGTTATGCCAACTTCGTGCCCCATGTCGGATCGAACCAGGCCGTTCAGTGGGCACGCATAGAAAGACTCGAGCCATGCCGAACGGGCAAAACGACGAAACTCTGACATTGTTTCGGGCTTTGCATCGCGGGTTTTGCGACCTCACGCTGGCGCCTGGTCTGCGACCTCACCTTGTCGACGCGATGGTCGAACAAGCTTTTGAGAGTTTCGACATGCTCGCCGAAACTCTTGAGTCGGACGTGGCAGGCCTGGCGTGCCGTGGCGGCTGCGCGAGCTGCTGCACGATCCGCGTGAGCGCGACCGCACCCGAAGTGTTGCGGATTGCACGCCATCTTCGCTCGCCGGCGGAAGCTGCAGACCCTGGTCTCGTCAAAAGGATTGCCGACGCGTGCCTGGCAACGCAAGGACTCGACGAGGCGCAGCGGATGCGGCTCGGCGCGCGCTGTCCATTCGTCGAAAACGGCCTCTGCGCGATCTATGCCTTGCGGCCTCTCGCCTGCCGCGGGCACGCCTCGTTCAGCGAACGCGCCTGCATCGAGGCGTTGGCCGGTCTCGCAACGGACGTGCCGATCTCGGCGGCACATATGACGGCACGAAGCCTCGTGCAAAATGCCATGCAATCGGCCTTGCGGGATGGCGGCTTTGCCTGGGCGACTTACGAACTGAACCATGCCCTTTCTATCGCGCTGCGTGAACCCGGGTGCGAAAACTCTTGGCTGGCCGGCGCCGACGTCTTCGCGCCCGCCACGATCAGCGACGTGAGTCTGGAGGAGATGGCGCAAACTTTCGATGCCATTAAGGCTCTTCCCGCGTGAGTTGGTACGCATCGGCGCCCTTGCAGACCGCCATGCTGACGACGGCGGTGAGAGCGTGCTATCTCTTTCCTGTTCGGCAGCAAACGACAGCGATCCTGTAAAGCACTTGCGCGAGCCAACCCCCATGTCCGACATCGTTCTTTCTCATCCGCTCCTCAGGCCACCGTCGCCGCCGCCGCGCAAGGCGCCGCTTGGTTTTTTCGCCCAGCTCGCGGTTTTGCGCCGAAATCCGATCGAGATTTGGGCCGATGTCCATTACGAGCAGCCGATCCTGGTGCGGCGGAATTTTATGGGCGAAAGAGCGGTCGTCAGTGATCCGGCTGCCGTGCGGCGCGTCTTGCTCGACAATGTCGCCAATTATCGCAAAGACGATCTGCAATTGCGGCTGTTACGCCCCGGCCTCGGCAATGGCCTCCTGACGGTGGAGGGGGAGGGCTGGCGTGCGCAGCGCCGCCTGCTCGCCCCTCTCTTTTCCCCGCGCCAGATCACGGCATTTGCACCGGCCATGGCCGAAGTTGCCGTGGCGGGCGTCGCGCGGCTTTGCGCCAAGGGCGAGGGCGCGAAGATCGATCTCCTGCATGAAATGGCGCGGGTGACGCTCGAAGTCCTCGAACATACGCTTTTTTCCCAAGGCCTCGGCCGCGAACCGGGCGAATTCCAGGCCGCGGTCACCCGCTATGTCAACACCATCGGACGCATCGATCCTCTCGATGTCTTGGGTCTGCCGAAGTTCTTGCCTCGCCTCGGGCGGCGCCGGGGCCGTTCGACCTTGGCTTTCTTCGGCAAAGCGGTCGAAGAACTCATTGCTGCGCGGCGCCGGCTCCTCGCTGCGGGCGAGCCCGCTCCGCAAGACATTCTCACTTTATTGCTTTCGGCCGAGGACCCGGAAACCGGCCTTGGCATGAGTTTGGAAGACATAAAGGCGAATATCGTCACCTTCATCGGCGCCGGCCACGAGACGACCGCCAATGCTATGACCTGGTGTCTTTATCTCCTGTCGCTTTCGCCCGAATGGCGGGCGCGCGTCGAAACCGAGGTCGATCGGGAATTTGCTGCCGGGCCGGTCGAGACGCTCGCCGAAAGATTGCCGGAGACGAAAGCCGTATTCGAAGAAGCGCTGCGGCTCTATCCGCCGGCAGCCATGTTGAGCCGCGCCGCTATCAATGCCGACGTCCTCGCCGGCCAGCCGATCAGTCCGGGCGCGATCATCAACATTTCGCCTTTTCTCATTCATCGCCACCGGACTTTGTGGAAGGACCCGGATTTTTTCGATCCCAACCGTTTTTTGGGAACGAAACGCAACGAAATCGATCGCTTCGCCTATATTCCCTTCGGCGCCGGCCCGCGCGTTTGTATCGGCATGGGCTTTGCTCTCGAGGAAGCGCCGATCCTTCTGGCGCATATTGTCCGCAGTCTCAGGTTCGAACTCGTGGCAGGCCACGAAGTCGAGCTGCAACAACGTATTACTTTGCGTCCGAAAGGCGGCATGCCGATGATCGTGCATGTGCGCGATGGTCGCTGAGGCCTTTTTGCAAATACCGGCATGCGGGTTTTGCTTTGTCGAACCACGAAACCAAAAAACTACAAGTTTTGATTAGGAGGCCGGCCGCTCCAATTTCTGACGCGCGTCAGCGAATATCAGGGTCCGCAGCAAGGCGGTTGGGAACCCACTGCCTTTGTTCAAATCTATCAATCATACCAGCGACGTTTGCTGAATAGCGCCAGCTAACACCTTCGCAAGTCCGTCTATTCTCCTGTGTTTACGCCAAGGGCTTAACGCTCGAATGTCAATTGTGTTTAGGAATTCATTGGGAGCTGGCGCAGCTTTGATGTTGTACGCTTTTTGCAAATGAGATCGGTAGGATGCAAAGGAGGTGTCACTATCGTGAACGATGTAGTTCCGCACCGCCGACAACACATCGATGTACATTCTATCATTTGCCGTTAGTACCCTAAACGGGTTCGAATCTCTCCCAAGCCAGGCGTCGCCCTTGCGCAGCAAGTCAGCTGTTGAACGAAAGTCAAAGAACTTTCCGCCGCCACGAACAATGTAGGATGCGAGACCGAACGGAATGTGCGTCACCCCTCTTATTTCTTGCTCTGCGATGAAATGCTCGGCACTATGGTTCAGTGCCGCAATCAGCCTTTTTTTCAACGTAGCGCTCCCAGATGGCGTGAAATTCTACCGCAGTCATGGCGGACATCCACCGGATTAGCAGGTAGTCAAACTTCGCTCGGATGGCAGTGTCCAACCTGCTGCGTGACGCGTCTAAATCGTTCAGGGATTTATCTTTCAATTTCTTAAGATCAATCTTCTTCGTCATCGGAGAGTCCCCGTCAAAAAGACCGGCCGTGCGGCGGTCACAAATCTCGAATTACTTGATCATATTCCCGATGAGATTATACAGGATGAGCGGTAGCCTGTCTCGGACGAATCCGCTCTTATTCAAAGCATTAGCTCGTGCTCTTAGCTGGGGCATCATCGCTATGGCATCCTTTCGCAGCCAAATTTTGCCGTGCCCGCCCACATAGGAGGTAGCTTTGCGCCTCGGGGTTGATCTGGGGGGAACGAAAATCGAGGCGATCGCTCTGGACGACGGCGGCGCCACGTTGACGCGCCGCAGGGTGGCGACGCCTGTGGGAGATTACGCAGGAACGCTCAACGCAGTCGATGAACTCGTCAAAACGATCGAGAGCGACCTGTCCTGGAAAGGCAGCGTCGGAATTGGCTGCCCTGGCGCACTTTCGCCACGAACGGGACTGATCAAAAACGCCAATAGCACGGTCTTGAATGGCAAGGCGCTCGACAAGGATCTTTCGCGCATCTTGAACCGCCCGGTGCGCCTCGAAAATGATGCCAACTGCTTCGCCCTGTCAGAGGCCATTGACGGAGCGGGCCGACACGAAAAACTCGTCTTCGGCATCATTCTCGGCACCGGAGTCGGTGGCGGGCTTGTCGTCGATAAAGCCATTATACGCGGGCGAAACAGACTCACAGGCGAGTGGGGCCATAACCCACTTCCTTGGCCAAGACACACCGAATGGCCTGGACCGCAATGCTATTGCGGCAAGACGGGCTGCGTTGAGACGTTCCTGTCAGGTTCCGGCTTGTCGCGCGACTATGAAATACTCGCCGGACAGGACTTATCCGCGGAGGAAATATCGCTTGCAGCGGACGCGGGCGATTTGAAGGCACTGGAATGTTTGGCTGTTTATAAGGATCGGCTGGCGCGGGCTCTTGCATCGATGATCAACATCGTCGATCCCGATGCAATTATCTTTGGTGGCGGGCTCTCGAACATCGAGACGCTTTATGGCGATCTCGGTGCGAACATCGAGAGATATGTCTTCTCCGATGCGATCGATACGAAGATTTACCGGGCCGTGCATGGGGATTCGAGCGGGGTGCGCGGTGCGGCATGGCTATGGCCGAAAGACATGTCCGAGCAACGTTAACTCTTTGATCCGGGTTCGAGGTCGCTTCACATCAGGGAACGCCTGTCACTCGGCCTCGCAGCGAAATCGTGTTATAAGTGATAATAGTTTGTAACAATTGACAGCGTTGGGGGCAGACGTGGGTTTCGAGCTTTTCATCGAATGTTTTAGAGACAAGCAGCCATCCCCCTATCACCGGGGGATTGCGGAACGGATCTTCAATCGCGATGCAATCGATCCCACAACGCCATTAAGTGAGGTTCGATACGCCGACGGACGCGTCGAAATTTACGGCGCCGAAGCCGACGAAATGACCGGGGCGACGCTCGCCCATTTCTCGGGCAGAATCGTGCTTGAACGCGTACTGGAGTTTGCCGAGGAGACCGGCTCTCTGATCTTTTGGCCCGGCGACGAGACCTGCGCAGCGGTTACGAGCCTCGAATGGCTCGATCACGTTCCCGACGAGATGGTAAAGGACATGCAGCCCGCCCTCGTGCGCAACGTCGACGAACTGATCGAGTTTATTGGTTTGGTCTTCTAGAAGATCCTTTCGCTAAAGTCGTTCACCGTTTGCCTCGACCGACCTTTTGCTCTCTGTTGCGGCGGAGGCGCGCACCGCGGTATGATCGATACGACAGCGTCCATCGCGGTGCGACTAGTCCCGGGGCAATGTCGCGGAAAAGTCGATGGACTTTTCCGACAAGGACATGTTCAAAGCTGCTGATGTGGAACCGATTTTTCTCGCTGCGTGGATCGCGGTTGAAACGCGTCGGGCATACCCGATTGCACGCAATCTGGATCGGCTCATATATATAATTCAATTACATATCCTCCTTTTACGCACGCTGTAACGGCCGTCCCTGACGAACTGGTGCATTTGCATCCCCCACGCCATATGGCTTGACACATCTCAACGCCTTCGGAACGAGATTGCGAGATTTTAGACGGGGCACGCAGAGGGGTTGACGTGAACCAAAGAGTGGATCTTTACAAATACGGCGTTTTCGCCCGGCGCAAGCTGTCTTGGCGCGATCTCGTCGCAGCCCTCGTCGTGTTCACTCTCCTTGTTCTTCTCGGCCACGGATTGCGCCAGATGATGGCGCCTGTCGCCTCCGCAATGCCGCAGAACATATCGCTGTCGCCCTGGGCTCTGCCCGCCTATACCCTGCGCACGACTTTGCGCATGTTCATTGCGCTTTTCGCCTCGCTTCTCTTCACGTTTACTTATGCGACTTTGGCGGCGAAGAGCCGGCGCGCCGAAATGGTGCTCATTCCGCTTCTCGACGTCCTGCAATCCGTGCCGGTTCTCGGCTATCTTTCGTTCACGGTTGTGTTCTTCGTCTCGCTGTTTCCGGGCTCCGTCCTCGGGCCGGAATTTGCCGCAATCTTCGCCATTTTCACGAGCCAGGCCTGGAACATGGCCTTCAGCTTCTATCAGACGCTCCGCACCGTTCCGCTCGATATTGACGAGGCGAGCCGGGCCTTTCGCTTTTCCACCTGGCAGAGATTCTGGCGGCTCGAAGTGCCGTTCGCCATGCCGGGCCTCATCTGGAACATGATGATGTCCATGTCGGGCGGTTGGTTCTTCGTCGTGGCTTCGGAGGCGATTTCCGTCGGCGATATCAGCTATACCCTGCCGGGCGTCGGCTCCTATGTCGCCATGGCCATCGCCCAGCGCGACCTTCATGCGGTCCTCTATGCCATCGTCGCCATGACGATCGCCATTCTCCTCTATGATCAATTGCTGTTTCGACCGCTTGTCGCCTGGGCCGACAAATTTCGCGCCGAGCAGACGGCAGCGCAGATCGTTCCGAAAAGCCTGGTGCTCGATCTGTTTCGACGCGCCGCGTTCATGCGCCGCCTCGCTGCGCCGATAGGCTTCGGATTGGATTTCTTCGTGCGGCAACGTTTCACGCCCTTTGCGTGGGTTCCGCGCCCGAGCCATCCGCTTCTGCCGCAGCGCGCCGGGGATTTGGTTTGGTTCGCATGCATCGCTGCCGCCACAATTTATGTCGCTTTGCAGCTCCTGCATTTCGCGGCGCCGACTTTGACTTGGCATGATGTCCAAATTGTCGTCAGCAATGGAGTCTTGACGCTATTTCGGGTCGTAGTTCTCGTCATTCTCGCCACTTTGATCTGGGTGCCGATCGGTGTGCAGGTGGGGCTGCGGCCGAAGCTGGCGGAAAAAGTCCAGCCGGTGGCGCAATTTCTTGCCGCCTTCCCGGCCAATCTCCTCTTCCCTGTGGCTGTCGTCCTCATCGTCCATTTCTCTGCCGACCCGGCGATCTGGCTGCCACCGCTGATGATCCTCGGCACGCAATGGTACATTCTCTTCAATGTGATTGCCGGCACCACGGCCTATCCGAGCGATTTCAAGGAAGCCGCGGCGACTTTCCGCATCCGCGGTTGGCGCTGGTGGCGCGATGTGATGCTGCCCGGCATATTTCCCTATTATGTCACCGGAGCGATCACGGCGGCGGGCGGCGCCTGGAATGCGAGCATAGTGGCCGAAGTCGTGAGCTGGGGCGATACGAAGCTCGATGCCGGTGGGCTCGGCTCCTATATTGCACATATGACTTTGGCCGGGGATTTTCCGCGCATCGCGCTCGGCATTGCAGTCATGTCCACCATGGTTGTCACGATGAACCGGCTCATCTGGCGGCCGCTTTATGCCTACGGCGAACGCCGCACGCGGCTTGATTGAGAGGCCATGATGGATAAAGCCGCAGCAGTTCCCGTACTCGATCTCCATAATGTCAGAAAGGATTTCGCCAAGCCTTCCGGCGAACCCTTGGCGGTGCTCGCCGACATCGATGTTTCGCTGCGCGAAGGCGAAATTCTCGGCCTGCTCGGCCGCTCCGGCTCGGGCAAATCGACCTTATTGCGGATTGCCGCCGGACTCATCGCGCCGAGCGCGGGTGAGGTTACCTATCACGGCCGGAAACTCGAAGGGCCGGCGGAAGGCATCGCCGTCGTCTTTCAGACTTTCGCTCTGTTCCCCTGGCTCACCGTGCTCGAAAATGTCGAAGCGAGCCTCGATGCGCTGGGGATCGATCGAAAGGAGACGCAGCGCCGGGCGCTGGCGGCCATCGATCTCATCGGCCTCGACGGCTTTCAAGCCGCCTATCCGCGCGAGCTCTCCGGCGGCATGCGCCAGCGCGTCGGCTTTGCCCGCGCGCTCGTCATCGATCCGAATGTCCTGTTGATGGACGAGCCCTTTTCCGCCCTCGACGTGCTGACGGCCGAGACGCTGCGGACGGATTTGCTCGATTTATGGACGAGCCATCGGCTGCCGACGAAAGCGATCCTGATCGTCACCCACAACATCGAGGAGGCTGTGCTTCTCTGCGACCGCATCCTCGTCCTGTCCACCAATCCGGGACGAATCGCCGCCGAGATTTCCGTCGCCTTACCGCAACCGCGCAATCGCCTCGACACTGAATTCCGCGATATCGTCGACGAGATCTACGCCACTTTGACATCGCGCTCGCTCGCCGCCATCAGCGCCCATAAGGCCATGCACGGCGGCATTATTCACCCTTTGCCGAGCGCTTCGATCAATCGGATCTCCGGCCTCGTCGAGGCCTTGGCGCGGCCGCCCTGCGAGGGCAAAGCGGAGCTCGCCAAGCTCCGCCAGATGCTCAATCTGCAGCTCGATGAACTCTTTCCCACGGCGGAGGCGCTGCATATTCTCGAATTCGCCGAACTGAAGGCAGATACGGTCGCTTTGACGGCCGCAGGCCGCGCCTTTGCCGAGGCCGACACCGAGGAGCGCAAACGGATCTTCAAGGAACATCTGTTGAATTTCGTCCCGCTCGCCGGCCATATCAAACGCATTCTCGACGAGCGCGCCGGACACAGCGCGCCGAATCTGCGCTTCGAGGCCGAGCTCGAAGATCATCTGAGCCGCAGCGACGCCGAGAAGACGTTGCGTGTCATCATCGACTGGGGCCGTTATGCCGAGCTCTTCACCTATGACGACCGCCAACAAAGCCTCGTCGCGCTGTGAGGCTGAGACGAGGCGAACAGACCTCGCCGATGTTTTACTTTTCAACTAAGTCCCTGTTAGGAAATAAGTGAATCATTTGACCAAAAGCATCAACGGTCCCGAAGCCCTCATCCTGAGGAACGAGCGAAGCTCGTGTCTCGAAGGACGAGTGCGTCATGCGCTTCACTTTCCGTGCCTTTCGCCAAAGAGCGCTCCCTCGTGGTTCGAGACGCGCCCTGCGGGCGCCCTCACCATGAGGGAGCTTGTAGCTGCTGCAAATAGAGTACTTATTTCCTTACAGTGCCAAATCGGTTGTTGAGATATTCGACCTGCCGGTGCAGCACGCTCTCGTCCAATTCGCCAGTGCGCTCAAGTCAACGGATGGCCTTGCCGTGAGCCTCGTTCTGGTAGGTGTTGATCGTGGCGGGTGGACGGTCGTCCCGCAGCCGCAGCGCCTTTGCGAAGGATCGCCGCGCCGATTTCGCGGTCCGGCGCGACGACAGCATGAAATCGATGATCCGCCCGTCTTTACTGCGGCCGACGAATGCAATAGTGCCGTTCAATCCCAAATATGCGCGTCGCTCACGGAGTCCCGAAACGTGTGGCAAGCGGCCCGAGCCGGGCAATCAGCAGGCGCCGAAGACCCGCGGTATCGAAGGCGAAGACGCAAAAGCCATAGATGATCACGCCGGCGACAACCTGCTCGATGAGAGTGACGAGCCCGGGATCGGCTTCCCGCAGAGGCAGAAGCGCAGCCGCCATGGCCACTGTCCCGAGCACGGTCGCCCAAAGATCATGCAGGCGCGGCCATTGCG
>JBKQHN010000115.1:0-2915 GCA_052148755.1 Beijerinckiaceae bacterium
AGCTTGCTCTCCTCGGTCGGTGAAATCTTGCATCATACTTTGGGCGAGAACATCCAAATCGCCACGCATGTGGCGCCGGACATTTGGCCGGCTTTAGTGGATCAGAACCAACTCGAGAATGCCATTCTGAACATAGCGATCAACGCACGCGATGCGATGGACGGGCGCGGCCAATTGCGGATCGAAGCCGCCAATCATCACCGCACAGACATGCGAACAGACAAGGATCCCGAGATTCGTGAGGGCGACTGCGTTCTCCTTTCAGTTAGCGACAGCGGCAAAGGCATGGATACAGAGATCCTCAAGCGCGTATTCGAGCCGTTTTTTTCGACCAAGCCAGCCGGGCATGGGACGGGCCTCGGGTTGAGCCAAGTCTATGGTTTCATCAAACAAACAGGGGGCCATGTCGAAATCCAGAGCGAGCCTGGCAAGGGGACGCGGGTCTCGATGTATCTGCCGCGCGCCGATGTCGACAACTCCGTTGCACCTGCCTCGCAAACGCCCGAGTCCGGGACTGGCGAGCGCAGCGGTGCGCACATCCTGCTGGTCGAGAACGATGCGGACGTGCGGGCCTATTCCGTCGAGATCCTGCAAGAACTCGGCTATGTCGTTTACGATACCGCCAATCCCAAGATAGCTCTGGACTTGTTGCGGCAGGGCACGAGCATCAGGCTGCTTTTCACCGATATCGGTCTTCCGGGGATGGATGGACGCGAACTCGCCGATGAGGCCCGTCGCATACGGCCTGAGCTCCGCGTCCTTTACATGACCGGATATGCGGAGGACTCGATCATCGAGACGAGCGTGACGGAGCCGGATGTGGCGATCATCAGCAAGCCGTTTACCCGGGCAGAGCTTGCAACAAAAATAAATGCGGCTCTTGCACCGCGCTAATCCCACTGTGTCGTAAGCATCCCTTTCCTGGACGCATGAAGCCATCGGTTCCGGCAACCGCGCCGGTCCATCTCGACCCCGAGACGATTGCGCTTACAGGTGGCTCGCAGCCGCACACGAACATCCAGCTGGTGCTGGCGATCCGCTCCGGATCGCCAGCCGGAGCGTGACATTCATCACGGAACGAGAACCCTTGAGCTGAAATTGATGTTACAAGGTGCGGAATCATAGGGCGTTGCCAAGCGACGCCGTCACAAGCGACGGGCTATGGCGAGGCCGATGAGGGTACAGCTTCGCGTCAGCCTGTTGAACGCAGGCCAGCAAGCGCCATAGAATGGCACGTTCTGGCGACAGGAAGCAAAAAGGGGAAGAAGCCATGCGGATATCATTTCTCATTCCGGCGCTGGCGATCCTCGCCTCGCCGGTGGCGGCTTTGGCGCAAGAACCAACGCCCGAATCGATCATATGCAAGCTTGATCCGGCCTGCCCGAAGGGCAAGACGCGCTCGCTCGATCCGACCGGCGGCATGACGAAGCCGACCGAGAACGCGGTCGATCTCAATGTCGCCTTCGAATATAACTCGGCGATTCTTCAAAACGACGCGCGCATCACCCTCGACAATCTCGGAAAGGCGCTCACTAATCCGCGCCTTGCCAGCTATACTTTCCTGATCGGCGGCCATACCGATGCCAAAGGCAGCGCTGCCTATAACAAGGTATTGTCGGAACGCCGCGCGAATGCCGTGCGCGATTATCTCGTCACCCGCTATAACATACAGATGAGCAAACTGACGGCCAAAGGATTCGGCAGCGTGCAGCTCATCGACCCGGTACATCCTCTGGATGGGGTCAATCGCCGCGTTCAGATCGTCAATACCTCGACGCCGATGTCACGCCAGTAAACAAGGTTGTTCAGGTCGGCACGGAAATGATTTAGACTTCGGGCAAGTTCTCCGGCCGCGCACAGGACGGCGTTTTTCGTCGCCGACGAGACGCCGTTCTGGTTCGTTCTGCCGAACTTATTGAACAAGGACAGGCCAAGAGGCCTTTTACGCCGCCGCGGCTTCTATTCGCCGCGCCTTGCGACAAGGGGACATCATGCAGAGGCCGGCAGTGATTGCGAACTGGCATGCTCTCGTGGCGAGCCGCGCCATCAGCGCATTGGACGATCTTTTGGCAGATGATGTGATATTCTATTCGCCGGTCGTTCATAAGCCGCAGATTGGCAAAATCATCACGCGCAAATATCTTGCTGCGGCTATGCAGGTGTTGAACAACGATGCGTTCCGATATCGCAACGAATGGTTTGGCGAGACTTCCGCAGTGCTCGAATTCGAAACGGCGATCGAAAATATTTCGATCGACGGGGTCGATATCATCACCTGGAACAAGGCCGGCAAGATCACCGAGTTCAAAGTCTTGGTCCGCCCCTTGAAAGCGATCAATCTGTTGCACCAATCCATGGCATCCATGCTGGAGCGGATGGGCTGAAGCTATTCAAAGAACAGATATTCCGGAACATGAAGTGCGCGGACCCGCCCTGGAGCCATCTACGGCACGAAGCCGAAATTGCGTTCCAGCAGACCGAATTGACGCTTCACTCGCGCCGGCGAAAGCCCTTCGTGGCGCAGAGTCCGCAAAGACTTGGCCCGCAGGCTTTTCGATAATTTGCGCCCGGCGGAATCGCGCAAGAGCTCATGGTGGTGGTAGCAAGGGGCGGGAAGATCGAGCAGGACCTGCAGGAGTCGATGCAGGCTCGTCGCCATGAACAAGTCTTCGCCGCGGACCGCATCGGTCACGCCTTGCATGGCATCATCGACGACCACGGCGATGTGATAGCTCGCCGGGATATCTTTGCGTGCGAGGACGACATCACCCCACGAGACAGGCTCGACCACGACATCGCGCCCTCGCACGTTGCTGCCATATTCGCGCCAGCCGATCTTGCGCCCAGCTTCGGCCAAAGCTGCTTCCATGTCGAGCCGAAAGGCCGCTGGCCGGCCTGCCGCCAAACGGCGGCGC
>JBKQHN010000116.1:0-7081 GCA_052148755.1 Beijerinckiaceae bacterium
CCGAGAACCGAAGAGGCGATGAACGCGGTGACCAGGTTGACGAACAGCCACAGAAACCGGCTCTTCGTTATCCACCACACATTATCGGACAGGGTCTCGGTGCCGGAGACGCCGCCCAGAGCCTTCACTTCTTCATCGGCTTCTTCGCTTATGACGTCGACGATGTCGTCGATCGTGATGACGCCGACGAGCCTCTCGGCTTCGTCGACGACCGGCAGCGAGACGAGATTGTAGCGCTGGAACAGGCGCGCGGCCTCGCCGCGATCCTCGCTCACGAGAACGCGCCGCCGCTCGGGGTCCATGAGTTCCTCGAGTCCGCGGCTTCCCTTTGCCCGCAACAGGACATCGAGGAAGACGGTCCCGAGGAGACGATGCGTCGGATCGACGACGAAGACCTCGAAGAAGGAGTCGGGCAGTTGATCTTCAGGGGTTTCGCGCAGACGGTCGATCATCTGCCCCGCCGTCCAGAACGCCGGCGCCGTGACGAGCGTCGTCTGCATGAGGCGGCCGGCGGAGCCATCTGGATATTCGAGCGAGCGTTGCAGGGCGACCCGGTCGACCGGCGGCAGGGCCTCGAGGATCTCTTGCCGTTCGTCCTTGTCGAGATCTTCGAGCAGCACGACCGCATCATCGGCTTCGAGCTCGCGCATGCCTTCGGCGACCGTGCTCGTCGGCAATTCTTCGAAGATGTCGTCACGAATGTTGACATCGATCTCGGTCAGCGCCGCGAAGTCGAAGTCGGCCCCCATGAGTTCGATCAGCTTCGGGCGTGCGTCCGGGCTCAAGGCCTCGATCAGCGCCCCGAGATCGGCCTCGTGCAGGTCGCCGGCCAATTCGCGGACACGTGGGGCGTCGCCGCTTTCGACCGCCGCGGCGACGGCTTCGACGAAGGCGGCCGTGATCGTCCCTTCGGCATCCATCGCCGGTACGACGGACTCGCTGTGCTGATCTTCGTTGCCAGCGGCAGGCGTTCGTTCTTGTTCATGTTCGGCCATGCACGAATCCCGGCTCGATCCTGCCATTGTCCCGGTTCATAAGGACGCAGCGCAATGAAGGCAAACGAGATATGAGACATATTGGATCGGCTGCGGTGCTACTCAGCTTTTTTCTTCTCGGCCTGGCGTTCGGCTGCGCAGACGGACGCGCAGCAGCAAAGCCTTCAACCTGCCCCTCTGGTGCGCTCGGCACCGCGCGCACGATCGAGCTGGACACGAAGGGCGGCCTGGCGGTGGGGCTCAAAACCTATCCGCAAACCTTGGACCTTGCCGACCGCGAGGTTGTCTTGACCTTTGATGACGGCCCCTCGCCTGCAACGACACCGGCGATCCTCGACGCTTTGGCGCGGCAATGCGTGAAGGCGACGTTTTTCCTGATCGGCCGCAATTCGCAGGCGGCACCAAACCTCGTGCGGCGCGAATTGGCGGACGGGCACACGCTCGGCCATCACACATTTTCCCACCCGGCCGCGACCTTGCGGAGTTTGAGCGAGACCGCCGCGCGGCGTGACGTCGACAAGGGCTTCGAAGCCGACGACAAAGCGGCTTACGGCCGCGCCGTGGCGGAGCCGAAGGTGCCGTTCTTCCGCTTTCCGGGCTTTGCCGACACGCCGGAGCTCGACGCTTGGCTCGCCAAGCGCAACATAGCCGTGTTCGGGGCGGATCTTTGGGGCTCGGATTGGTTGCCGATGACGCCGAAGGCCGAACTCGGCCTTGTTCTAGAGCGGCTCGAGGCGGCAAGAAGCGGCATCCTCTTGTTGCACGACACACGCCGCTCGACGGCACTGATGCTGCCCGAGCTCCTCGCCGAGCTCAAACGGCGCGGCTTCAAAATCGTCCATCTCGTGCCGGGCACGGACCGCCCGGCCCTGCGCACGGCGCCGGACGGCTGGACATCGCAAACCGAAGCGATCATCCGCCAGGTTCAGCCGAAACTCGCTTTGCCGAACAAGGGAAATGTCCGGGATTTTACCCGGACCGATGTGCCGGACGAGACTAATCAGCCACCCGCCATGCCCCGGCCGATCTCGGGTGCGGAGTGAGGTTTGGCGCGGTCGCAGAAATCAAGGGGAATCCATATTGCTCCAGGCGGTCCAATCGTCTAACCGGGTAAGCTTCCGCCGTGAGAGCGGCGGCTTGCTCACATGGAGGTTTAAATGCTCTGTCGCGTTTTGGCGTCCCTCGCTCTGCTCGGCGCCCTAATTGTCACCCCCGCGCTGGCCGGCTCTTACAAGTTCTTGATGCACAACGAATCGCAATACGCGATCACCGGCTTTCAAACCTATGAGGACGGTAAGTGGAGCACATGGAGTGGTGTGAACATCCCGCCTGGCGAAACGCAGACAATGGACTGGAATTCAAGTGAGGGCGATTGCAACGTGCCGTTCCGGATCATCTACAAGGATGTCGAGACGGAGCAATATACGGTAGATTGGTGTAAAATTAGCAATATTCGGGTCCACGACGACAGCGTGACCGCCGACTGAAATGCTTGAGCTCGCGGCGGCCCGTTTGGCTAAGACCCGAGGGGGTCTGGCGGCTGCTCGCCTGCGTGCGGCGGCCAGATGGCGCGGAAATAGACGCGCTTGTTCAATCGGGACTGGCTACGGCACGCCGCCGCGGAGCGGCAAACCAGCACATTTCTTCGATATCTAGTCCCTCACCTTGCAAAAAGGTGAGGGATGCAAAGCGAATTATCAAGTAAAAACAAGTGCAAAGTTTTGTGGTGGTGCGGCCAAGAGGACTCGAACCTCCACGGGTCTCCCCACTAGCACCTCAAGCTAGCGCGTCTACCAATTCCGCCATGGCCGCAAAAGCGCAATTGGCCGGGCACACCCCCCGGCCAAATTGGCAGGCGTGTCGTCTAACAAAAAGGGGCAGACCTGACAAGGCTCGCGTGCGGTGGACGTCGGGTTATCGCGGCGCCTCCGGCGATGATCGCGGCGAGAGCCTTTTCCGTTCCGATAGAATCGGAACGGGGCTCCAGGTCTTTGTTTCGATGCATTTTCTTTACGCGAACCGGTGTCCGCTCCGCTTGAAAATGCTCTACACGCTCCTTCCGGCCAAGCGCCGCTCGCGCAGATCCTTCACGGCGCTCACGGCTCTGGCGGCGTCGCTGAGGCCGGCGCCAAATTCCTCATTCGGACCGGGTGCGCCGAGATTGCGCGTGGTCTCGGTCAAGATCTTGCGGACCATCGCCGCGCTGAGATCGGGCTTCTCGCTGAGAAGCAGCGCGATGAGGCCGCTGATATGGGCCGCCGCCAAAGACGTGCCGGAGCTATATTGATAGGCGCTCGGTGGGGCAGCCACGATGATATCCGTTCCCGGCGCGGCGACGCAGATATAGGCACCGTGGTTTGCGGCGTCGAAGAGCTTGTCGTCGCGGTCGGTCGCCGTGACGGCGATGACATTCGCATCGGAAGCCGGATAGGCAGCCTCGGCCTTCGGGCCTTCATTGCCGGCCGCCGCCACCAGGATCATGCCTTTCTGATGCGCCGTGCTGATGGCGCGCGCCAGCAACGGATCATAGGCGCCGGCAAAACTCATATTGACGATCTGCGCCTGATGCTCATAGGCCCAGTTCAAAGCCTCGACGACATGCACCGAAGTTCCATCCGCGCCCGGCCTGGCGCCCGAGCCGGCGAAGGCGCGCACCGAGAGAAGACTGGCGTGCGGCGCGACGCCGAGAAGTGCGCCATGCGCGACGATGATTCCGGCAATCGCGGTCCCATGCGCATTGGCCATCGGCTCGCCGCCGAGCACATCGAAACGGTCGACGACCGAACCGGCGATTTCGGGATGTCTTTCATCGATGCCCGAATCGATGACGGCGACAAGCGTCCTGTCGCCCTGCGTCACAGCCTGTGCTTCCTTGAGATGCATCTTGGTGATCGCATATTGCGCGCTGCCGAGGCTGGGCGTGTTTGCGTCCGCGCCTTCGAGCTTGAAGATATAATTCGGCTGAACCCAGGTGATTAGCTGTTCGGCTTCGAGATCTCGGATCACATCGGGCACGGCGCGGCGATCGGTGATGCGATAGCGATGCAGCGTCGCGCCGATCAGGCCGATGGAACGCGACGAAATGAGTGTGAGGCGATGTCTTTGCGCGATAGCCTCCGCCGTTTGCGCCGACCCGTATGTCGTGAAGACCACTTCGTCAGGGACGAAGCGGCGTTCATGTTCGGAAGGCACATTGCCCTTCAACTCCTGCGACGTATCGGCACGCGGCGGCTGGCTGGTGGAGCTTTCCAGAGGAATTGTGCTCGGCGAAGGCGGCGCGTTGTCGCCATAAACTGGATTGTGCCAGGGGCTGCGATGAATGTCGCGGCCGGGATCGGGGTCTTTCTCGCTCCAGCGAGGTGGGGTCTCGCCCCGGTTGGGGTCTTTCTCACTCCAGCGAGATGGGTTCTCGTCCCAGCGACGCGGGTTCTCGCTCCAGCGAGGTGGTGTCTCACCCCGGCTGGGTTCCTTTTCGCTCCAGCGGGATGGGTTCTCGCCCCGCCCGGGTTCCCTCTCGCTCCAGCGGTGCGTGTTCTCGCCCCAGCGTTTCGAATCTTGCCCGCGCCACGGCGGCGCCGACGCGCGCGACGCGTGTGACCAGGCGCCGTGGGACCAGGAACTCTGGTGGCCGCCACCGCGACCGAAACGGGCGGCGGCTTCGGAATATGGCGCCAGAATGAGAACGGATGTGCAGACGACGGCCAGCGCAATCCGCCCTGATCTGCGACTTTTCGTCGATTTACCGGTTTCCTGCCGCAAGCTCGGCTGAAGATTTTGGTGATCCATGAGCCACACTCCGCTTCGACTCATCCCGCTCTAGCGCGATGACTGGAAACCATCGCGCCGCGGCCGGCGCAAAGATGTGTGGAATCTCACACGTCAAAGGTTTCGACGATCTGCAAAAAAAAATCTCGGGGCGGATTGAACCCAGGCAAGCCGAAGCCCGACCAACGGATGTCCAGGCCGCAATCAAACGCGCCTGATCATCTTGGGAGATAAAACATGTCCTATCGCTCGCTTCGCAACCTCGCCGCCGCGCTTCTTTTAGGCGGCTCTGCTTTTGCCGTCGCTCTCGCGCCGACAACGGCTTCCGCTCATATCTGGGGCGGCCACCACGGGTTCGGTCATTTCGGTCATTTTGGCCATTTCGGCCACAGCTGGGGCCATGGTTTCGGTCATGGTTACGGCTACGGCTACGGCCATCGCTGGGGCCATGGCTATTGGGCCGCCTGCTGGCCGCACAAGTACATCAATTCCTACGGCGAACTCGTGATCGTATCGTCCTGCTACTGACACGACGTTGCCGCTTGGGAAGAAGGCGGGCGTGGCCGGTGTCACCTCTGGCTTCGTCCGCCTTTCTCCAGCGCATTCGCGGCCCAAACAGCGGCCGCGCCATCGCGATGGCGAAAGTGAAGCTTATCGGGCTAACTTGAGCTAAGACCGTTCGAGGTGCGCATGGCGGCCTTCAAACAGGGTGGTTTCAGCAAGGTGATCCGATGCGGAGGCAAGAGCCGTTACGCGAAGATGTCGGGGATGCCGACGACGAAGGCCTCATCAGGCGCATCGCCTCGGGCGACCGCGCTGCGATGCAGGTTCTCTATAGGCGGCATGGCACGCGCGTCTTCCGGTTTCTGCTGAGGCTCGTGCACGACGCGAGCAAGGCCGAGGATTTGATGAGCGATGTCTTTCTCGATGTCTGGCAACAGGCAGGCCGATTCGAGGGGCGCTCATCCGTCACCACCTGGGTTTTGTCGATCGCGCGGTTCAAGGCTCTGTCGAGCTTTCGCCAGAAGCAGCATGAAGGGCTCGACCCCGAGGCTGCAGAGGAGATCGAGGACGAAGCCGATGATCCGGAAGTCACGGTGCAGAAAGCTTCGAAGGCCGAGGCCTTGCAATCTTGTCTTGCGGCTTTATCTGCCGCGCATCGCGAGGTGATCGACCTTGTCTATTATCACGAGCGGAGCGTCGAGGACGTGAGTGTCATCTTAGGAATTCCGCAGAATACCGTGAAGACACGCATGTTTCATGCGCGCAAACGTCTCTCGGAGATTTTGAAACAGGCAGGTATCGACAGGGGTTGGCCATGAACGAGACTCAGAACGGACAGCCGGACAAGGCCGAGCTCTTGCTGCCTTGGTATGCGACCGGAAAACTCTCGGCGCAGGATCGCCAAGAGGTCGAAAGCGCGCTCGCAGCGGATGCGGAACTGGTTCGCCGCCTGGCGCTCGTGCGCGATGAAGCAGCCGAGACGATTGCCTTGAACGAAAACCTGCGCTCGGCGCCTGCCGGAGCGATGGATAAGCTCATGGCGAAGATCGATCTCCACGAGGCGCGCCATCCAAGACGCATGCTTTTCATTGCGAAAGCTTTTGGTCGGATCGGTGATGCGCTCGCCGCTCTCTCGCCGCGCACGCTGGCCTGGTCGGCCACGGCGGCAGCCCTGGTGATTTGCCTGCAGGCGGGCCTCGTCACCAGCCAATGGATCGGCAAGCAGGAGGAGGCCACCTACAAGACCGCCTCCGCCGAGACGACAAGCGAGACGAACGGCACTTATGCCCTGGTCTCTTTCGTCGACACGATCTCGTTGCAGGACCTGAGCGACTTCCTCACCACGCATCATGCGATGTTGCAGGAAGGGCCGAAGCCCGGCGGCCTCTATCGCGTCAAGATCGCCGATCAGAAACTCACGGGCGAAGCCTTGAATGCCAAGCTCGCCGAGTTTCGCGCCGAAACCAAGGTGGTTGGCTTCATCCTGCCGGAAGGCGCAAAGCCGTGAAGTTTGGTCGCGGCCTCATGCCGTGATCGAGAACTTTTCCTTCTAGTCAACTGCGTCATAAGAATATTCCGGCGCGCGATTCCCCTCCCCTTTGTGGGGAGGGGCTTGGGGTGGGGGTCTATCCGTGTGCAACCGGGAACATATCTGACACTATGGACCGGATACATGCCTGACAGTTTCCTTGGTTTGTTCGGGTTTCATCGCTTCATGGCGGGCCGGCCGGCCCGCCATGAAGCGATGAAGCTTTTTCGTGCCTCGGCGAATGAGCCCGAGGTCGAGGTCGCCAAAGCGCACCAACCAATCGCCGTTT
>JBKQHN010000117.1:0-18277 GCA_052148755.1 Beijerinckiaceae bacterium
TCAAAACCAAGGCGGGAGTGATCGACGTTGCAGCAGCAAGCCGGTTGCTCGAAATCAGTGCACCTCTGACCCTTGAAGACCTGCTTCGGGCCGGCAATGCAGCGGGCCTCGCCGCACTTGTCGAAGCTGCGCTTTCTTCGCCGCGCGCGAAGCCCGCCTTATTGGACGAGGCGTCGATCACGCATGGGCGGCTCTTCGTCAATCCCGGCAAGATCATTTGTATCGGCTTGAATTATCGCGCCCACGCCAACGAGGCCAACATGCCGATCCCGAAAGAACCGATCTTGTTCAACAAATATAACAATGCTCTCGCGCCGCACAATTTTGTCTTGAAGTTGCCGCCGCAAGACATTTCCTACAAATTCGACTACGAGACGGAACTTCTGGTCGTGATCGGCAAAAATTGCCGGAATGTGCCGGAGGCCGAAGCACTCGATTATGTTGCCGGTTATTGCATCGGGCATGATTTCTCGGCCCGCGACTTGCAACTCGAAAAGGGCGGCCAATGGATGATCGGCAAGACGCTTGACGATTTTGCCCCGATCGGCCCGTATTTCGTTTCGGCCGACATCGTCGGCGATCCGAACGATCTGCGCATTGAGACCCGAGTCAACGGCGAAGTTCGCCAATCCGCGACAACGCGGGACCTCATTTTCAACTGCCAAAAACTCATTTCCTATATTTCGAAGCTTTGGGCGCTCGAACCAGGCGATCTCATCTTCACGGGCACGCCGCCGGGCGTTATCATCGGGATGCCCAAGGATAAGCAGGTCTGGCTCAAGCCGGGCGACAAGATCGAGAGTTCCATTGAAAAACTGGGCGAACTGAAATTCGAGCTGGCTTGAGCCTCAGGCCGGCATGCGAATCGGCTTTCGGCTCCCTTCTGCCGTTAAGGATGAATCGATCAAACCGTGCAGACTGCACTTTCGTTATGGACCAAGTCTAACTGTCCCGTTAGGTAATCATTAAGGCTATCCGTGGCGGCGGAGGTTTGCCTTAAGACTGGTCCGATCCCAGCGCCTGGTTCTCGAGGCGTCGGGGCTCGTCGGCCCACCAGATCGAGCACTGGTGTTGCGTTTCTTCTGACGGGCCATCCGTGTGGGAAGCGCAGCGCTGATGCGACGAGAAGAGAGCCTCTGCCGTAATGACGGACTATTGCTACGAGCCTGGCGTCAGCGCCCAGGAAGTCGAAGCGGCCTTGCGCAGCCTGTCGCTGCACGAATCCGAAGATGTCCCGGTTTTGGCGATCCTGCCGCGTGCGGCGGGGGGCGAGAGTAAAGTGCTCTTCGCCAGCCGATCCATGCTGACCCTTTTCGGCGTGGCGGACCTCGCGGCGCTTTCGGCGCGCCTGTTCGGCGGAACAGATCCCGGCGCCCGGCGCCTCGTCGAACTTTCGACCTCGCTTCCACAAGATGGCGGCCCCCGATTGGAGCGGCTGCGTTTCTTCCTCCGGCCGGCCGCGCAAACTTTCACGTTTCTCTGCCGCAAGTTTATCCGCGCCTCCGGAAGCTGGCAGAGCGCGCCGGTTTTCGTCGCGGCGGCGCTCGGCGTCAGGGCGCCGTTGTTACAAGCCGCGCCGAGCGCTGCTGCGCAGTCCCGCACGGCGCCGGCGCCTGAGCCTCCCGCTCCGGCCTCGCGGATATTGACTTTTGACGAGGTTCGCGAGGTTCTCGCTCCGCGCTTCGGCTCGGCCCGCACGGTTCGCTTCCTGTGGCGCACCGATGTTGCCGACAAAATTACCGAGATCACCCCGCCTTTGGCCGAGGTCGTCGGCGCTGCCGCGGCCGATCTCCTCGGGCGCGATTTTGGTGACGTGGCTAAATATCTCCGCCTCGATCCCGACGGGCGATTGGCTCAGGCGTTTGCGAAACGCGAGACTTGGAGCGGCATAGAAGTCCTCTGGCCGATTGCCGGCGCCGCCGCAGTGGTTCCTGTCGGCCTCGGCGGACTTCCTGCCTTCGACCGCGACGGTCGCTTTGATGGCTATCGCGGCTTCGGCGTTATCCATCTCGAAAGGCTCGTTGCCGCCGAGCCACATCAATTCGGCACCGCCGCTGCGCCAACTGCGACGCCCGCCGCCACACCGCAGGTCCCCAGTACCGCCAACGTGGTGCACTTGCGGCCCTTGACTGTGGTGGCGAAGCCGGCGACCGAACCGCCGGCAGCGGAAGAGGCGCGTTCGGCCCAGGAAGGCAAGGCGGAAGGCAAGGCTGAACGTGCGCTTTCCTCCGACGAACAAAAAGCCTTCGAAGAAATTGCCGATGCATTGCGAGCCGAAGAAGCAATCTTCGAGCCCTCGCTAAGAGAACCGGCAAGAGAAGGTGCCGCGTCCGAACAGCCGGTGCCGGCACAAGAGACCCATGCGGAACATGTTGCCGAGACGGACCATGCGCGTGCGGCGTGGCTGGCGCAAAATGGGCTTGGCGCGAACGCGATCGCAATTCTGGATCGGCTCGGCCAAGGCCTGCTGGTCAACCGCGACGATGTGCCGATCTATGTCAACCGCACGATGCTCGATCTCCTGGGCTATGCGGACGAGGACGCTTTCTATGCCGCCGGCGGCATCGCCAACCTGTTTGAGCACTTGCCCGCCAGCGGCGGCGAAGCGGTGAACGTGCGGACCGCATCGGGCGATGTTATCGCCGTTCAGGCTCGGCTCCAGACGGTCGAATGGGATCATCTGCCGGCGACCCTCCTCACGCTTCGCCGCGACGAGGAGAGGGAAATGCGGGCGAAGCTCGAAGCCGCGTTGCGCAAGCGCGACAATGACGTGCACGAACTCAATGCCATTCTCGATACGGCGACGGACGGACTCGCGATCATCGATGCGCAGGGCCGTATTCTGGCCCTGAACCGGTCGGGCGAAGCCCTGTTCGGCTGCGATCAAGGCGAAGTGGTCGGCCAGCCCTTCTTCATCTTGCTTGCGCCGGAGAGCGAAGCCAAAGCCAAAGACTATTTCGACGGCCTGAAGATGAATGGCGTCGCGACTCTCTTGAATGATGGCCGCGAAGTCATCGGGCGGCCGCGCCAGGGCGGCGCCATTCCGATCTTTATGACTCTCGGACGCGTCAGCACCGGCCGTGAAGATCGGCCCGAACAGAAGTTCTGCGCTCTGTTGCGCGACATGACGCACTGGAAGAAGGTCGAGCAGGATTTGCAAGAGGCACGTCAGGAAGCCGAGCGCGCGAGCGCGGCGAAATCGGATTTCCTGGCCAAAGTGAGTCATGAAATCCGCACGCCACTCAACGCGATCCTGGGCTTCGCCGAAGTGATCATGGAAGAGCGGTTCGGCCCCATCGGCAATGAGCGCTACCGCGACTACCTGAAAGACATCCACACGTCCGGTGCGCATGTGATGAGCCTCGTCAACGATTTGCTGGATCTTTCGAAAATCGAAGCCGGCAAGATGGAGCTCGCCATTGCGTCGGTCGATGCCAACAGCATCATCTCCGAATGCGTCTCGATCATGCAGCCGCAGGCCAATCGCGAACGCGTCATCATGCGCCTTGCGCTTGCCCCACATTTACCTCCGCTCATGGCCGACGAGCGTTCGCTGCGGCAGATCATTCTCAATCTGCTGTCGAACGCCGTGAAGTTCAACGAACCCGGCGGGCAAGTGATCATTTCGAGCGCGCTCACCGATGCAGGCCACGCGGTGATCCGCATCCGCGACACCGGAATCGGCATGTCCGAACAGGATATCGAGACGGCGCTCGAGCCTTTCCGGCAACTCGCGACTTCGCGGCCGACCACTGGCACTGGTCTGGGTCTGCCCTTGACCAAGGCACTCATCGAAGCGAACCGGGCGTTTTTCACGATCAAGAGCAAGAAAAACGAAGGCACCTTGATCGAAGTGGTCTTCCCACAGGCGCGAGTCGTCGCGGCGTAGGGGGCAATCTGCGTCAATCTGCGCAATGCGAGAAATCGATTCTACTGCTGCTTCAGATTCGACACGGTTTGAAGACCCAGAATCCAAGCGATATGACTTGCAACATGGCCGTGTCCGAAGAGTGTTTAGACATTTCTGGGACGAGCTCTGAATTCCAAAGGAACGGGGTGAGGGCTCTGCGCGTTGATCATTGTCATCTGACCGGCGAGGCGTGCATGCGCGGTAGAGGGAAAACAAAGCCGCCGGAAAAGCCTGCGGAGAATCAAGCGCTCGATTGCGAACTGGAGGACACATTCCCGGCCAGCGACCCGCCGCAAATGACGCGGCCGGACGATCATGTGGGCGGTCCGCGCCGGTCCGAGGACATGGACAAGCCTAAGCGCCGCGGGCGCCAATGATGGTGGCATGCACGCATTCCGTTGCAGCTGACGTGTTGATCGCCTTGTCACGTTTGTTCTCTTGGAAGAGTACTCCGCCCAGCCAAGCCGGGCGGTGGACCGTCCGCGTCGACTGCGAGAGCATGACGTTTGCCACCTCGATTGGTGCCGCCTCGCAGGTAGGCTCGTAACCGATTCGGCGATTTGCCTTCGCATGCGCGAAATGCGAAAATGCGACTTGGACCCGTGTCGAACTTGCCGAAGCCCTATGAAGCGCAAGGGCTCGGCGCGAAAAGCAAGCGGGAGTCTATTCGCAATTTTGGACATCGGCCGTAATCGGCGTCTCAATTGAGTCATGCGCCAAGTTGCGGGTTTTGTGCGTGGTCTTCGCAATCGGATAAGGTCGTCCGGGCGGAGACTGAGAGTTGGGTTTGAGGAGATCTGCGCATGCAGGCGCCGGACCGCGCCGGAAATTCTTCCACGCCACGTGGCCCGGCGGCCACGCTTTGCCGGGTGGCCCTGGTGTTTGGGGTGCTTGCCTTGGCGGCAACGCTTACCACCTCCTTCGCGCCGCCGGCCTCCGCCCAAGCCTGGGGTTTCAACTGGATTCAGCAATTATTCAAGCCGCAGCAGCCCGCCGCGCGCGAGGTCGAGAAGCGTCCGCGCGCGCCACGCGTGGTGCGGCATCCGGTCGAGAAGAAACCGGAAATAGCTGCGGTTCCGCCGAGCTTTTTCGTCGCGGTTTTGGGCGATTCGCTCGGCCAAATGCTCGGCCAAGGCCTGAGCGAGGCCTTCAGCGCGCGGCCCGAGGTTGCGATCCTGCGCAAAGCGCGGGAGAATTCCGGTCTCGTGCGCAGCGATTTTTACGATTGGGTCAAGGGCGCCCAGGATCTTCTCGCGAGCGGCGAAAAGATCAACGTCGCCGTGATCCTGATCGGCAGCAATGATCACCAGGCCATGCGCGATGGCTCGGCGACTTATGAACCGCATTCTCCGAAATGGGATGAAATCTACGCGGCGCGCATCGAAGCGATTGCAGGCCAGTTCCGCGACAAGAAAATACCCCTGATCTGGGTCGGTCTGCCGATCATGAAGAGTGACCGCATGTCGAAGGAAGCCGTGGCTCTCAATGAGGCCTACAAGGACCATGCGACGAAAGCCGGCGCGACCTATGTCGACATTTGGGAAGCTTTCGGCGACGACCATGGCGCTTTCGCGGCTTCCGGTCCCGATGTCGAGGGGCAGGTCGTGCGGCTGCGTTCGGGCGATGGCATCCACTTCACTAAAGCCGGCGCCCGCAAACTTGCGCATTTCGTCGAAGACGACATCAAACGCGTCCTCGACGCGACCGAGCCGGAGGACGAAACGCAATTCGCCAAGCTTTCGCCCGAACCGCAAGGACCGGCGGCACGCCCGCCTGCCACGGCTCCGGATCGTCCGCTCCCGAAGCCGCCGATCGGGCCGGTTCTGCCTTTGACCGTGCTCCCCATATCGCACGACGGTTTGCTCGTGAGCCGCGCGGCAAAGGAGCCGCAGCCGCGCCTGGAAGAGGCGAGCGACAGCAGTTCTCCGCTTGCGCAGAAGCCTGGCCGGGCAGATGATTTCACTTGGCCGAGGCCCTGAAAGCATCTCGCAACAGGCAGACAGGCTCTCGCCGCTCTTCGCATCTCGAAGTCTCAGGTTTCTGCGGCTCATTGCGACAGGAAACCGCCGTCGATACAGAGATTGTGGCCAACGACGAAGGAGGCCGCCTCCGATGCAAGCCAGACTACGGCCTCGGCGACTTCTTTAGGCCGCCCCATTCGTCGTAGAGGCAATCCCGCGGCAACTGCATCCATGTCGGCAATCTTCGACGCAAGCATCATGGGCGTAACGATGCGACCGGGCGATATCGCGTTGATGCGAATCTTCGCAGGCCCGTATTCCATCGCAGCGGACCGGGTAAGTGAGACGACTGCCGCCTTGGATGCGGCATAAAGGGAAAGTCCGGTATTCGAATTGCGGATGCCGCTGACGGAGGCATTGTTGATGATCACTCCGCCGCCCTGTTTCAGCATGACGGCAATTTCGGCCTTCATCGCGTGGAAGAGCGATCGAACGTTCGTGTCGAACACAAGGTCAAAAACGTCGTCCGGCTGGTCCGCTAGGAATGCACGCGGTTCCTGATAGCCGGCATTATTGAAGACGATGTCGAGCCTGCCGAATCTCTCCACTGCGAACGCGAGCATTCGGCCCACGTCGTCCGGACGCGACACATCTGCCGCAAAGAATAGCGCCTTGGCGCCGAGCCCCGCACAGCCGCTGCTGACCTCGCGCCCTCGCGCCGCATCGCGTCCGACGATCATCACGTCAGCGCCACGGCGGGCAAATGCGAGCGCCGCTGCCGCGCCAATGCCGGACGTGGCGCCGGTGATCAGGACCAATTTTCCCACAAACGAATGTCCCACTGCATCGGCGGCAGGGAGTGCTTCGGGGTTGGGATATTCGCCGGTCGGGGAAGTCATATCAGGTGAGGCACGCGCGATCGATGATGGCTCGTGCGTCGCTACATAGCGCTGCGGCCGTTTGCGGTATTGGTGATTCTTGCCTTGTCGTGCCGCCTCTCGCTGGCGCCGGCCCCGGCTCAGTCAGAGAAGTGCCTTGGCATATTGACCGGGGGTAATCCCGTAAGTGCGCTTGAAGTGATTGGTCAGGTGGCTCTGGTCGTAGAAACCCACGGTTAGAGCCGCTTCCGTCGGCGACTTTCCATCTGCAAGCAGTCGCCGCGCCTGATTGAGCCGAAGCTGGATGAGATAGGCATGCGGCGGCAGGCCGGTCACCTTGCGGAAGGACCGCGCGAAATGGAACGGGCTCAGGGCCGCACACGAAGCAAGATCGTATATCGTCAGATCGGCGGCAAAGTTCGCCCGCATGTAGTCGAGGGCACGAAGCACAGGGCCTTGCTCATAGCCGACTGCCGCCAATTGGAGCCGGGGTTCACCATGCCGTTCGAAGAGCTTCACGAACGCGGCGACGAAGAGGCTTTCCCGGATCAGTCGGGCATCACGATCCTCAAGCGCCAGATGCGCGCGCACGAGAAACTCCGCTAGCTCCGAATCATTCAAGACGCTGTTGCGAAAATAGGGTGTTGCGTTCGCTCGCCTGTCGATCGTTTCGCAAATGTGCTGCAGGACCTTGGCGCCGACATAGAGCCCTCGATAGTGCCACCCTCGCTCACTTGCGACCCCGCCGGAATGCGGTTCGTCCGGATTGAAGACCATGATCGATCGCGAGGTTCCGACATCGGATATGCCGCGCGTGATAAACCGCCCCGCGCCGTCTTCCGTCACCGCGACGACGAGCTCATCGTGGACATGCGGGGCAAACGACAATGTGCCGAAGGAGGCCCGCAGCAGGCTGACGCCGGCGAGGTCGTGGTCGACCCAGAACTTTGCCCGATTGTCCTTATCCAGCTTTGCCACAGTCAATTGTCCTGGGAGATCGGGACTCAACCTGCCGTTTGCTCAATGCCCTAATCATAGACTTCGCTCCTCACCATCCTATTGCAAATTCTTGCTCTAGAGCGGGATGAGGAAAAGTGGGAACCGGTTTTCCGCCCACCTCCCGCGCGAGGTCCGCGGGTGCGTTACCCTTCCGTAGTGAATCAAAACGCACATCTTCGCCAGCGGTTTCCATGCGGTGATGCTCCATCAACTTGTGGGGAGCATGACATGTCCAAAACCAACTCGATCAAAGCGGTTGCCACGGCCTGCGGCATGGCTTTATGTGCAAGTGGCGCACAGGCCCTAGACCTTGGTTTTCCGCTTAATCTCTTCGTTGCACCAGCGACGCAGATAAATTTCTCGACTGATCCGGGCCGTGAAATGGCTTCGACTCGGGCGATCGTCGACGATCCGACCGGCGAACGCCCAGGCGCGATCACCATCGATACGAAGCAACGCTATCTCTTTCTCTCGCTCGAGGGTGGCAAAGCTATCCGCTATGGCGTCGGCGTCGGCCGCGAAGGATTCGCTTGGCAGGGTCGGGCCTATATCGGGCGCCGCGCCGAATGGCCGAACTGGACGCCCCCCGCCGAAATGCTGAAGCGTCGGCCGGATCTGCCGCGCTTCATGGAAGGCGGCATCGAAAATCCGCTCGGCGCTCGGGCACTTTATCTCTATTCCGGCCATGGCGATACGATGTATCGCATTCACGGCACCAACGAGCCGGGCACGATCGGCAAGGCTGTTTCATCCGGCTGCATTCGCATGCTGAACGACGACGTGGCCGATCTTTATGAGCGTGTGAAGGTTGGCACGCGGGTGAACGTGATCTGACTTGAACGCGTCGCGCCGGTCGCGGCCGGCGCGAAGCCATCCAAGTCAATCTTTCGCAGATTTGTGAGAATTCAGCCGCCTCGGCGGGCTCCTGTGGCAGCGGCGTCCAAGTTTTTGCCTTTTTCTTGCGGTGAATAGATATGCAGGCTGCCGTTCTTGATGGTGGCTGTGCTCAGCAAGGAGCGGGGTGGATCGAGATGCGCGTACGGGCGAGTTCTATCGCAATGTCCGTTGCAGCTTTCTGTTTCGTTTCGGGGCAGGCAGAGGCGCAATGGCGCTATTATGATGGGTATCAGGTCCAGCCGGCTTATCCCGATCGCGGTTACGACGCCTATCCGCCCTTCCCGGATGAGGACCGTTATGCGCCGCCGCCGCGTCGCGCTCCGCCGCCTTCACCCTACGCAGGTGTCCCGGCTGATAGGTCTGTCATCGACCGGACCCCTGCCGAGCCGGAGACCCGCCAGGCGGCCTTGCCGCCGGCCTCGTCGGTCGAACTCGATGCTGAGGCCGTGCGGTCACCGAGAACGGCCCGCCTTGTGCCTAACCCGACGCAAGAGCCGCCCGGCACGATCGTCATCGATACGGCGTCCCGGCATCTTTATTATGTCCAGCCTGACGGGCAGGCCATCGAATATGGCATAGGCGTGGGCCGCCAGGGATTCGAATGGAAGGGTGTCGCGCTTGTTGGCCGTAAGGCCGAGTGGCCGCGCTGGATACCGCCGAAGGACATGCTGAGCCGGCGGCCCGATCTGCCGGAGTCGATGGACGGCGGCCTGGAAAACCCGCTCGGCGCGCGGGCGCTCTACCTCTTCAAGGGCAAGACCGATACTTTGTTCCGTATCCACGGCACCAATGAACCGGACTCGATCGGCAAAGCCGTTTCATCCGGCTGCATCCGGATGATGAATGCCGACGTTCTGGATCTTTATCAGCGAGTCCCGGTCGGAACCCGCGTGGTGGTGCTTTGATCTTCCGCTGTTTCGATACCAAGGCCCTGCTTCGGTCGCGCAAAAAATGAGCGGCCCGAGGGCCGCTCATGCAGGGTTCTGTTTGGTCGACTCTTAAGCCTTCATCGCCGCTTTGACGGCGTCTGCAGTGATTGGCAGCGAACGCACCCGTGCTCCGACCGCATTGAAGATCGCATTGCCGATCGCCGGCGCCACGACCGTCACGGCTGGTTCGCCGACACCGACAGCCGGCTCGCCATTGGCGATAATGCTGACGTCGAGTTCGGGAACTTGGCTCATGCGCATCGGCTTATAGTTGTCGAAGTTCGTCTGCTCGATCGCGCCATCTTTCATGCTGCCCTTCTCGAGCATCGCGATGGAAGCGCCCCACAAGGCCGAACCCTCGATCTGCGCACGTACGCCCTCGGGATTGACTGCGGTGCCGACATCCATGGCGACCGTCAGCTTCTTAATAGTGACCGCTCCCGTCGCCGGATTGACGGCGACGTGGGCCACACAGGCTGTCCAAGTTGGGGTGTCACGGTCTTGCGCGCTGACGCAGGCCACGCCTATGCCCTCGTTGGGGCCGAGCTTGATCGCTCCGTAGCCGGAGCGGCCGACCGCCACGCGAAGCGCATTGGCAAGGCGCTTTGCGCCACCCAATTGCAGCGGGTTCTTCTCGTTGCCGGCATTGGCGCCGACCGCGTCGAGAAGCGACAGGCGCAGTTCGACAGGGTCTTTGCCGGTCGCATGGGCGATATCGTCCATGGTGCTTTCGACGGCCCAGAACGTCCAGCCTGGTGCGACAGAACGCAATTGCCCGGAAGGCGTCGCGTTTTGCGCAACTTCGTTTTCGATGTTGCGGACCGTATGGTTCGGAATCGAGTACCAATAATCGGCGCCGTGAACGGCGAACCCGTCGTGATCGCCCTTCTTGTCGACGGACGGTGTCAGGAAGGCCGGTATACCCCAGCGCTTCGTCGGCCAGGCGCCGATTACATCATGTTCCATGGCGATGGCTTTGCCATCGGCGTCAAGCCCGACCATCACTTTTTGATAAGTGAGCGGACGGGTGAAATCCATGGCCATGTCGTCTTCACGCGTGTAGATCGTCTTAACCGGCTTGCCGACTCCCTTGGCCGCGGCAATGGCTGGAATCACCATGTCGGATTCGAGCCTGCGGCCGTAACCACCGCCCAAGAAGTGCTGGTGAATGACGATGTTCTTCGGGTCGGTGCCGGCAACGGCCGCGGCAATCCCCGTGGTGCGAGTCGCGAATTGGTTGCCGGTATAGAGGTGCCAGATTCCGTCCTTTTCGAACGCCAATGTGTTCATCGGTTCCAAGGTGGCGTGGATGACGATGCTGGTGGTATATTCGGCCTCCAGCACTTTGGCGGATTTGGCGAGCGCGCCGGCCGAGTCACCATCTTTCACGAACAAGAGGCCGGAATTTGGATCTTTTTGCAGGCGCCGCGCTTCGTCGAGAATCGTCTGATCGGAGACTTTGGCGTTCGGACCTTTGTCATAATCGATTTTGAGGGCCTTCGCGGCCTTTTTGGCACCTTCGTAGGTTTCCGCGACGGCGACGACCCAGCCGGTCATAGTCAAGGTCGGATCTTCGACCTTCACCGCTTTGATGAAGCCGGGAATTTTTTTGGCATCGCTGTCGTCGATCGACTTGACAGTCGCGCCGTAGCGCACCGGTGGAACGACCGGTTTCCCATACACCATGCCTGGGACCATGGCGTCGATACCGAACTGCGCCGTGCCATTGGTCTTGGCGGGAATGTCAAGCTGCGGGATCGAATGTCCGATGAGGACATATTGGTCCCGCGTCTTCAGCTTGATTGCCTTCATCTCGTCCGGCGTCCAGGCCTTGTTCGCTTTGCCGCTCTTCACGATTTCGGCATAGGTGACGTTCTTGTCGGATTTGCCGTGCATGACACGCGAAGCCTTCGCGTGACATTCGGCTTCCGGCACGCCCATCATCGCAGCGCCAGCGGAGATGAGAGTCAGACGTCCGGCTGCGCCGGCGCGGCACATGGCGTCGAAGTTCATCGTGGTGCTCCAGCTGCCGCCGGTGATTTGGGCGCCGAGCACGGGATCGTTAAATTTAGGATCGTTGGATGCAAGGACGACGGCGACATCCTTCCAAGCGACTTCGAGTTCTTCGGCGACAAGTTGTGCCATAGTGCTTGAAATATGCTGACCCATTTCGGCCTTGCCGCAGGTCACGACGACCTTGCCGTCCTTGCCGATCGTGTACCAGGGCGTTGGGCCGAAATCTTCCGCCGCGGGTGCTGCACCCAAGGCCTCGTTGATACCGGGTATTGCGGCATAACTGAAAACCATGCCTGTAGCCGCGCTAGCGACGAGGAAATGCCTGCGGTTGAGGTTCATGACCTCTTGCTTGTCGTGTTTCGTCATGGCTCAGATCCCCTTCTCGCCACGTATTTCGGACGCGGCGCGCAATATGGCCTTTTCAATGCGCACATATGTCATGCAACGGCAGAGATTGCCGTTCATGTGCTCGACAATATCGTCTTTTGTCGGATAGGGGTTTTTCGCCAGCAGGCTCGCCGCTTGCATGATCTGGCCGGATTGGCAATAGCCGCATTGCGGCACTTGCTCGGCGATCCAGGCGCGCTGCAAAGCATGCTCGCCCTTGGGGTCGAGGCCTTCGATCGTGACGATCTTCTTGCCGGCGACCTGCGAAATCTCGGTCTGGCACGAGCGTATGGCCTCGCCGTTCACGTGCACAGTGCAGGCCCCGCAGAGCCCCGCGCCGCAGCCGAATTTCGTCCCCGTCATTTGCAAATGCTCGCGGATTACCCAGAGCAGCGGCGTATCTGCGGGTGCATTGACCGTATGGTCGCGCCCGTTGATGTTAAGTTTGGTCATAATACCTCCCAGGGCAGTCTTGTTTTCGTCGCCATCCGCCGCTGCCCACCGGTCGCATGACACCGCCGCTCAATCCCGCGGCGGCTAATTGCCTTAGTCCGCCACCATATGTGGAGGTGACCAGGCGCGCTCTTCCGCGCGGCATACGCAGGCCTCGATCTACCGACGTATTGCCGCGCTAGAAAAACGAAAATTACAGTGTTGGAGACGGGTGCGTGCGGCCAAAGATATTGCGATGTATCGCGTCGAGGTCCTCTGGCCAACGTCCACTGCAGCCAGCAAATTGCAGGATCGCAACATGATGTTTGCGACCATGCGATGATGCCGCGCACCATTTGCAACAACCGGAAATGTCGCAAGCATTCCGCTTCGCAGCGTTTTCGAGCGATAACAGGCCGCCTGCCGGTTCCTTGCGTCACGAAGAAGGCGATGCGGAGAACCGTTATGAAGCGGAACTAGCAGGCAAAATAAGGATTTAACAAAGCGGCTGGCTTCGTGACGAGGACATCGCGAAACGGTCGAAGGACTGCGACCGAGATTCGCCGGCGCGGCAACGAACGCGCCCGCCCCAGCAGACTGTGGGCTCATAAAAAGTCCTCCCGTCGCCGAGGCATTATCTGCCCCAATTCTTACAGCGGATTCGCTTCACCAAAACCCTCGATCTGCCGCTTTCAGATCGAGTCCACTACAAGTCGATGCAAACACCAATATCAACTTGAATACTAAAAGGTATTATTCTGATGTATACGCTCGTATACAGCTTGAATACTGAAGATACTATGATAATGCGTGTTTGAGGTGTCAAGCGTCAAAGGAGCGTTATCGCGCAACACAACACGCATCGCTCAGTGGACGACGCATGCCGCGATGCGCGTCTTCGAAGCGGCTTGGAATCTTTTAGTGCGCTGCGGCAAGATCTCGTCAATGCTCGTGTCGAACAAGGCCGCATACAGAGAAGAACATAGCCAACAGGGACTGGCGGCTGATATAAGTTTGCGAGATCGGGAAACGTCCTGCTCTTTGCGGAGGTCCCTTCCATGCGACCGACCAGCTCATTTGCAACGCTCGTTTTTTTCGTCATTCTCGCTATCGGCTCGGCTCTCGCTTACGCGATGTACGGCCTTTCCGGCAATTGGGAGAGCTTCTGGCTCATCATTGGCGCCTTCATCGTCGCCATTGTTGTTGCCTGTGCCATCAAGGTCGCGGATCAGTGGAACCGGGCCGTCGTCTTGCGGCTCGGCCGCTTCCACGCGCTGCGGGGCCCCGGGCTGTTCCTGATTGTGCCGATCATCGATACCATCCCCTATTGGATCGATATCCGGGTGATCACCTCGTCATTCAATGCGGAACGCACGCTCACCAAGGATACCGTGCCTGTGAACGTCGATGCGGTGCTGTTCTGGAAAGTCGTGGACCCGATTAAAGCCGCGCTCAGCGTCGCCGATTACCAAAGTGCCATCAATTGGGCGGCGCAAACGGCGCTGCGCGACGTCATCGGCAAGACCGTCTTGTCCGACATGCTGGAAGGCCGCGAAAAGATCAGTACCGAATTGCAAACGATCATCGACATGCGCACCGAGCCCTGGGGCATCAATGTCATTTCGGTGGAGGTCAAGGACGTGCTGATTCCGTCGGCGCTGAAGGACGCCATGTCGATGCAGGCGCAAGCCGAGCGCGAGCGTCAGGCGCGCGTCATTCTCGGCGATTCGGAGCGGCAGATTGCCGAGAAATTCGTCGATGCCGCGAACACCTATGCCAGCAGTCCGACCGCATTCCATCTACGTGCAATGAACATGCTGTACGAAGGGCTGAAGCAGAATTCCACCATCGTCGTTGTGCCCAGCACGGCGGCCGACAGCATGCAGCTTGGCGGCATTGCCGGACTGACGGCGCTAACAATGGAACTGGACAAGCGCGCAGGCAACAAGCCGCCATCCGCCGGCGCGCCATAGGAGCCCCGCCTCCATCGTAATCACTGCACGCGACTTCGGATGGGGATTAGTCGATAAGTAATTCTTAGTTTATAACCGAATGAACCCTATGTCATTCCCGAGAAAGCGGGAATCCAGCGAGAGCCGCATCCGCGGCGATATGAGCCTTGTATACGCAGCCGCGCGACAGGACTGGATCCTCGCTTGCGCGAGGATGACAGCGCCGCGAACGGACAGACGCACATACTTGCGTGCAAGCGTTAAGGCTGCGGCGCATCGGCGCGTCGTTTGACTCTTCGCGGCTTAAAAGGCAGCCGCCTTTTATGTCAGAAAAATGAAGGCTAGCGGCTGATCGCAAGGGCTTCCTGTCATTCGTCTTGACCTGCGCCAGCGTCTCGCATTTAACCCAGGCAGGTGCAACTGCGCCGTGACAAAGTTGCGGAGACGAAGATATGGAAAATTGGCCCGTGCATGGCACGATCACAGGTCCCATCGTGATGATCGGCTTCGGATCGATCGGGCGTGGCACATTGCCTTTGCTCGAGCGCCATTTCCGCTTCGACAAGTCGCGCTTCACGGTGATTGATCCGGTCGACACGCATCGCCATCTGCTCGATGAACGCGGCATACGGTTTCTCCACGCCGGCATCACACGCGATAATTTCGTCGATCTCTTAAAACCTTTGTTGACGGAAGGCAGCGGCCAGCCGTTCATCATCAATCTTTCGGTCGAGGTTTCCTCCGCCGCGATGATGCGGCTCGCGCATGAGCTCGGCGCGCTCTATGTCGACACGGTTTGCGAGCCTTGGACCGGGTATTACACCGATCCGCGGCTCACCCTCTCGCAGCGCTCGAATTATGCCTTGCGTTCGGAAATTCTCGACCTGCGCAAGGCGCTCGGGCCGGGCCCGACGGCGATTTCCTGCTGCGGCGCCAACCCGGGCATGGTCTCATGGTTCGTCAAACAGGCGCTGCTCAATGTCGCCGCCGATTGTGGGATCGCATTCGAAGAGCCGCGTTCGCGCGAAGATTGGGCGCAGCTTGCCCGCGATGCCGGCGTCAAAGGAATTCACATCGCCGAACGCGATACGCAACGCGCCAAGGAACCGAAGCCGCGCGGCGTCTTCGTCAACACCTGGTCGGTCGACGGCTTCATTTCGGAAGGGCTGCAGCCAGCCGAACTCGGCTGGGGCACGCATGAGAAACATTTGCCGCCGGAGGGCAAGCGGCATGGTTACGGGTCGGATTGCGCGATCTATTTGACACGTCCGGGCGCTGGTACGCGGGTGCGGTCGTGGACGCCGACGGCGCAAGCCCAGCATGGCTGGCTCATCACGCACAATGAGTCGATCTCGATTGCCGACTACTTCACTTTGCATGAGTTCGGCGAGATCGTCTATCGGCCGACGTGCCATTATGCCTATCATCCGGCCGATGACGCCGTGCTGTCGCTGCATGAAATGGCCGGCGCGCAATGGCAGCCGCAAAAGCAATGGCATATTCTCGACGAGCGCCAGATCGTCGACGGAATCGATGAACTCGGCGTGCTTCTCTATGGCCATGCGAGAAACGCCTATTGGTTCGGCTCGCAGCTTTCGATCGAAGAGACGCGGCGCCTTGCGCCGTATCAGAATGCGACTGGCTTGCAAGTGACCTCGGCGGTTCTCGCCGGCATGGTCTGGGCCTTGGAGAATCCCCGGGCGGGTCTGGTCGAGGCCGATGAACTCGACTTTAACCGCTGCCTGGAAGTGCAAAAACCCTATCTTGGGCCGATCATCGGCCAATATACGGATTGGACGCCGCTCGTCGATCGCGGCGTGCTGTTTCCCGAAGACATCGACACCGACGATCCGTGGCAATTTAAAAATGTGATCGTGAGATAAGAGGTTGGAATGCTGGACCATGTGACGATCGCCGTCAGCGATGTGAAACGTTCGCAAGCCTTTTACGACTCCGTGCTGAAGTCGCTCGGTATTGAACGATTGCATGATGCCGATGACGAAACATTCGCGGGTTACGGCGCGGATCAGAAGCCCTTCTTCTGGATCGCATTGCGAGGCCAGGTCCTCACCGGGACGCACATTGCTTTTGCCGCTCCAAATCGGGAGACGGTCGACCGCTTTTACGCGGCGGCCATTGTCGCAGGAGGCCGTGACAACGGCCCGCCGGGCCTGCGGCTGCATTACCATCCCAATTATTATGGTGCCTTCGTGCTCGATCCGGATGGCCACAATATCGAGGCCGTCTGCCATCGTGCGGGTGATTGAATACCAGCCGAACCTAACCCGAAAGGTTCGATCGATGTCCTCACTTCACATCGGCTCGCAGCAGTTTGCCTTTGGAGACACCGACGGCAAAACGCGCGATCTCCACCATCTTATCAGTGTCGCGGCGATCGACGACGACGCTCCAATCGGAAAAGACCCGCCAGCCGATCGTCAATCGTCCGGCTCGCGCGAGATAGACATGGCCGGTCGAAATCAGCGGCAGCAGCACAGGACCTCGGTCGGTAATGTCCAGCCGCCCTATGCCCTCCGGCATATCCTCCGCATTGATCAATTTGCGTATCGCCATGAACTCTGCGCGTTGCGATGGGCTCAGTTTTTTGACGAGGCTCTTTTGCGCCGCAGCCGGGTTTAATTCCGCCGCTTCGACGAGTTCGAAGGCTGCTTGGCGCAAGCCAACGCAATTTGTGCCCGTGCAGCTTTCCTCCCATTGATTGTACGTGGCGCGCGGCAAGAACCGCGGCGAGAATTCCCAATGAATGGTGCAAAGATTGACGAAATTCTCTCCGTCCCAGCCGGTGAGTGTCAGGTCGGAGCCGAACTCGGGCCCGCCGGTAGCATAATCGTCCTCGAGGGCGACCGGATCGCCGTCGATCTTGCCAAAGTCGCGGGTAACGCCGCAGCCTGCGCCGTTCTCCTCGCTCCAAGTCTGCGGTCCCGGCGCCATGCGTGCGCGACCGTCTTCCACGAAAAAATATTTGCTGGAATAGCAGGAGGCGGTGCCTTCAAGCGTGCTCAGCCGATAGAGTTGCGTGTCCGGCAATTGCGCGATCCGAGCGTTAGCCCCGGGGTGGGAGAATTGCGCAAGCTCGTCCAGAGCATCCTTCGAAAAGGCGATCGGCGGCTTTTGCTGCTGCGCCCAATCGGTCAGGGAGCGTGGCAGGTCTTTGTCGAATTGCACGAGCGACGAGGCGATCGTCACGCCGCTTGATGGGTTCTCGGCAAGAACCTCGATCGGGCTCGCAGGATAATCGCCTTTGCGAAACGGTGCTGCGGGATCGGCTTTCAGAAGCGCTTTATAGCGGTCGACGAGCTTGTGACAGACGGAGGTGCGCGACGTCTCCTGCCCTGACGCCGCTTGATTGTCTGCATAGGCCGGATCAAGTGCCGGCAGCGCGAGAGCCAAGACAAGGACCGACAAAACAGACTTGCGAAGCATGTTGATCTCCGAAAGGGAGCCGACCGGGTCTCGACAATCAGCCTCTCCTAATGAGGCAGCTATCGCTCCGGCCAGAAAGCCAATCCAGCTTTGCTGCAACATGTTCGCGCGGCTTGTCGTGCGAACCCACACATATCAAAGCCGCGGCGGCTCATCTGCCCACACCGCAGGCTTTGACTGGAAGGTCGCCTCCGGGGCCGGCCATGACCTTGGTCCGATTATTTATGCTTATGCGGTCCAAAGCATCCGCGATGTCTGATCACACTCCAGATGAGCGGATTCCAATTCCGCCACACCCTTTCGGCTTCGCGTTGAAGCAGGCCGGCAATCACCTCTGGAACATCGCCGAACATTTCCGGCATGACACTGGAAAGTTCGCTGTCGCTCAGCACCGAGAATTTCGAAAATCCGCCCATCATCGGTGACCCGATGGCATAAACGACTTTATGAATTCGGGTCTCGCGAATGGGAA
>JBKQHN010000118.1:0-21147 GCA_052148755.1 Beijerinckiaceae bacterium
CGTCGGGGCATATGATCGTACCGATGTCGCGGCCGTCGAGAACAGCACCGCCGGGGCGCTTGGCGAAACGGCGCTGCACATCGATCAGCGCCTCGCGCACCTCGGGAATGGCGCCGACGATCGAGGCGGCCTCGCCCATGTCGCGCCCGCGCAGGAGCTTCTCATCGAAGTCGATCAAGGCGAGGCCGCGCGCCGCGGCAACCGCCGCGCGTCTGTCGTGGAGATCGCGGCCCTCGTCGCGCAGAGCCCGCGCCGTCGCGCGGTAGAGAAGCCCGGTGTCGAGGTGGGGGAGATTGAAACTGGCGGCGAGCCGGCGCGCCAAAGTGCCTTTCCCGGATGCGGCAGGACCATCGATGGCGATGATCATGAAAAGCGCGCCCCAAGTTTCAGCATCTCGGCCTGGAAGGTCGGGAAGCTCGTCGCGATCATCCTTGCGTCGTCGACCGCCATAGGCTTTTGCGACGCGAAGCCGAGGCAAAGGAAACTCATCGCGATGCGATGATCGAGATGGGTAGCCACAACGCCGCCGCCCGGCACGGCGCCGGCGCCCCCCTCGACGATGAGGTCGTCGCCCTCGATCACCGCACCGACGCCGGCCTCGCGCAAGCCGGCGGCGATGGCAGCCAGCCGGTCGGATTCCTTCACCCGCAATTCGCTCAAGCCCCGCATCCGCGTTTCGCCGGCAGCGAAGGCCGCCGCGACGGCGAGAATCGGATATTCGTCGATCATCGATGGCGCCCGCTCCGGCGGGACTTCGACCCCGCGCAGGCGGCCACTGCGGACGCGCAGATCCGCCACCTCTTCGCCGCCGTCTTCGCGCCGGTCGAGGATCTCGATATCGGCCCCCATCTCGAACAGGGTCTGCAACAGCCCGGTCCGCAGCGGATTCATCATCATGGCTTCGAGGATGATGTCGGAACCGGAGGTGATCAAGGCGGCAACCAAGGGAAAAGCCGCCGACGACGGGTCGGCAGGCACGCTCACGCGCGCCGCCACGAGTTCAGGACGTCCTTCGAGCACGATCCTGCGGCCGTGCTCTTCGAAGGGCTCGCTGCGCACGCTGGCGCCGAACAAGGTGAGCATTTTCTCCGTATGGTCGCGGCTTGCCTGCGGCTCGGTGATCGTCGTGCAGCCTATAGCACTGAGGCCGGCGAGCAGGATCGCGGATTTCACCTGGGCCGAAGCGACATGCGAGCGATAATCTATAGGTAGGGGTTCCGGCGTGCCTTTGAGCAGGATCGGGCAGCGCCCGCCCTCCGCCTGAGCCAGAACCTCGGCACCCATCGATGTGAGCGGATCGAGAATCCGCCGCATGGGCCGTTTACGCAAAGAGGCGTCGCCATCAAATCGCGCCGTCAGGCCGTGACCGGCCACGACGCCCATCATCAGGCGCGCGCCGGTCCCGGAATTGCCGAAATCGAGAGTGCGACGCGGGATGAGGAGCGAGCCGAGCCCGGCGCCGCGAACCTGCCAGTGCCCCTCTCCACGGCGTTCTGTCTTTGCCCCCAAGGCGCGGCAGGCCTCACCCGTGTGGAGCACATCCTCACCTTCCAGGAGGCCGAAGATTTCGGTTTCGCCGACGCACAGGAGGCCGAAAATGAAGGCACGGTGGGAAATTGACTTGTCGCCGGGCGGCCGCAGGCGACCGCGTAAGGCGCGCCCCGGTTCGGCCCGCAAGGGCGCAGGCGGCACTTCGAAAGATGGTGTGGAGGACAAAACCGTGTGCCGATCCGGAGCTGGAGATTTTTCGAAATGGTAAGTTGCGGATCGCGACACCGCCGTCAAGCGGGGGAAGTTCGCAACTTCCATTTGACACGCGCGTTTCGGCTCACTAACCGGAAGCCCCTAGAGTCGATTGTGCCCCTTGCGGGCGGATAGGCTCTCGGAAGCGGGAAGCAGCGCTTGCAGGTTCCCGATTCGTAAACGAAATACTTTGTGCTGGCTTTGCCTGGAATGGTTTTAGGTCAAATGGACGGCGGTTTGCGTCCCGGAATGCTTTGGTTCAAGGAAGCCTGTCCGAACGCAAACCGGATTTCCCTTTGCCGAGCACGTTCTGGACCGCGTTTTCGGAAGAAACATGCGGTACCACTTGCGGACTGCATGTTTTGCAATGCGGTTGGCAAGACAGGACCTTGGCTTCCTTTGGAAGCGGGTGCGAGGCTGGTTCCAATTGGTCTGTCAGGGGACTAGACGGTGACGAAACCCGAGCTCGGCAATAAACATCAATGCCAGCAATGCGGCACAAAATTCTTCGATCTCAACAAGAGCCCGATCCTTTGCCCGAAATGTGGGGCGGTCTTCCACCTTGCGCTCGCGCGTAGCTCGCGCGGCGGAGCGGCGGAGGACGAAGAACTCGAACCGGAAACCGAGGCTGAACTCGTGTCTCTCGACGAAGCCGATGTCGCCGACGAGGACAAGATCGTCGCCGTCACAGACGATGACGTCGAAATCGAAGACGATGCGGGTGAAGATACGTTCCTCGAAGAAGAAGAAGAGGATAATGACGACGTCGCAGGCCTGATCGACGGTGATCTCGCTGCAGACGAAGAGCCGTGACGGCGATCGGGGAGGCAAACCTGGGGGTCTTTGCGCTTGTTTAGCCCGGCTATTGGGGCTATACAGCCGCGCCGTACTAGAGCGGGATGAGGAAAAGTGGGAGCCGGTTTTTCGGCGCAGTCAAGTTTACGCCGATTGCGCAAACTTATCTGTGCATCCCCCTCTAAGTTATTAGAATCGATCATGTTCTTGGTTCTGGATTGGTTCAATCCAAAACCGTCGTGATCTATGGCGATCCACCCCAAACGGATCGTGGAGCGCGAAAATTCGGGGTCATAGCTCAGTTGGGAGAGCGCTTCAATGGCATTGAAGAGGTCGTCGGTTCGATTCCGTCTGGCTCCACCATCCCCTCCGCAAGCGGAACCATGCGTGAGGTACGCAAGAGCGGTGCGACCCATACGCCCGCTGTTCGAGCGTGAGGACGAGACGGCCCGGGCAGATCTCCACAGACGCGGCTCGTGGTCCGACCGTTAAATCACAGCGGGATGAGGAAAACCGGTTCCCGCTTTTCCTCATCCCGCTCTATGGCGGTGGAGCTCTCAAAAATCGCTGACAATGCCTTTGACTTCCCAATCCCCATAACGGGCGGGGTCGGGACCGTCGCGGCCGTTGATCTCTTTCGGAAGTTGCGGATCTGCCGCAAGCCGGCGCCTCTCTTCAGCCTCCGCCAGAGCGCGCAGAGCCGCCGGCGTGAGCCGCTTCTGTGGCGCCGTCTCACTTGAGCGTCCCATATCGCCGACGTTCGCTGTTTTGTGTGTCAATCTTGCCAAACTCCCAAATTAGCCGTGATCCAAAAGCTTCACATCGAAGCCTGTATCCGGATCCCTGTGCCAGGAAATCCGACTCTTGTAATCCTTTTGACCTCGCATAAGTCCGACACCTTCCTGACGATATTCTACGATTTAGTCGATCATAAGCTAGAATCTATTGATCGAGAGCCTATTCTTGCTTTCATGTGAGTTTGCCCGAGCAGCTTATGCTGTCGTGCCGCGCGCCTTTTCCCCGCTGGCGATTACCCTTGGGCCGCCCGCTGATGCTAGTATGAAACGAATCGGCCGCGCGAGCGGGCAAAATTCCAGGACGACAACCTTGCAGCGAAACGATTCCGCGATGAAGCCGAAGCCCGCCGCTGCAGAGGCTGCACGCCTCGAAGCCATGAATGTTCCGGGCCTCGCGGTCCGTGTCGCCGCAGCTTCGATCTTGCGTGATGTGGTCGGTGGCGGACATGGACTCGACGAAGTCTTTGGAGCTCGTGCAGTTCTTGCGCGCCTTGCCGGGCTCGATTTGCGCGATCGCGCCTTGACGCGCTCGATCGTCACAGTCGCGCTGCGCCGGCTTGGGACGATCCGGCAGGCCTTGGGCGCTCTTCTCGAGCAGGGGCTGCCGCGTTCTGCCGCGCAAATCGAATGGACCCTGATCGCTGCCGCCGCGCAGATTCTATTCCTTGACGTACCTGATCATGCAGCGGTCGATCTGGCGGTGCGCATAACGAGGCTCGATCCGAAAGGCGCGGCCTATGCCGCGGTCGTGAACGGCGTGCTTCGCAACCTGATCCGCCAGCGTGAGGATATTCTTGCCCGCGATGAAGCGCTCGACCAAGATGCGCCGGCTTGGCTTGCTGCCCGTTGGCGCAAGACCTATGGCGAGACTATTGCCCGCGCCATCGCGCAAGCCAATCGCCTGGAGCCGACGCTCGACATAACAGTCAAGGCGGATCCCGAATATTGGGCCGCACAGCTCGGCGCAACCCTCCTCCCGACAGGCTCTTTGCGGGTTCTGAGCCATGTGCCGGTCGCCGATTTGCCGGGCTACGCCGAGGGCGCGTGGTTCGTGCAGGATGCGGCTGCCGCGCTTGCGGCCAAGCTCATCCCGGTCGTGGCGGGCATGAAGATTGGTGATCTTTGTTCGGCACCGGGCGGCAAGGCCGCGCAGCTCGCGGCGCGTGGCGCGCGCGTCACCGCGATCGATCGTTCAGCCGAAAGGCTCAAGCTTCTTGCCGCGAATTTCGAACGGCTGCGACTCGAAGCCGAGATCGTCGTCGCCGACGTCCTGGCGCTGAAAGGCTATGCATTCGACGCAGTTCTGGTCGATGCTCCTTGTTCTGCAACCGGCACGATCAGGCGCCATCCCGACATCGCCTGGACGAAAAAGCAAAGCGACATTGCGAGCCTCGCCGTACTTCAGGCGCGCATGCTCGACAAAGCCTTCGAACTGGTCAAGCCTGGAGGAATGATCGTCTATTGCAGCTGCTCGATCGAACCTGAAGAAGGCGAATTGCAAATTCCCGCGTTCTTGCGCCGCAATCCCGACGTGATGCGCCAACCCATCCGCGCCGAGGAGGTCGGCGGTTGCCTCGAATTCGTCAACGAGAACGGCGACCTGCGAACCCTGCCCTCGCATCTGGCGGCACCCGACCCGCGGCTTGCCGGCGTCGACGGATTCTTTGCCGCAAGGCTCATTCGTCGCGATTGAGGCCGGACAGACAGCCGGGATGCTTATCGTTGATCGCAAGGGACGCTGGAGTGACCTCACAATATGCCTCCGCAGAGAGCCTTGACGAGCGTGGCGCGACACACGGTAATCGGCAGCGTGCGATCAGCGTCGGGGAGAGCCGGATCTGACCCCTGCGACCTTCAAAGACAATATTCGGCTTGCCGGCCGGATAATGGCATCCGCTGGTCGTTGCATACGTCGGCTTGCAGCAATGCCGTCGTTTGCCCTCGCTTTACTCGATATGAAGCCAGCCGAACGGCTTCTGATTGCGCCGCAAGATATTCGCACCGCCGATCCGACGATCGCTACGGAAATCTATTCGGGCTATTTCGCCATGGCCGGCAAAGTCGTCGATGCGCCCGGACGTTCGCCGTTCGAGGTGGATTCCGGCTCTCCCGACTGGCAGCGCGAGCTCAGCGGATTTTCTTGGCTACGCCATCTGCGCGCCGCCAACACGGCTTTGTCCCGCGCCAACGCACAAGCGCTCGTTGGTGATTTTCTGTCCGGCGTCGGCACAGCAAAGGACGCCACCGCCTGGGAACCGCCCGTCGTCATCCGCCGGACGTTGTCCTTTCTGGCGCAATCGCCGATCATCCTCGAGGGGGCCGATGCCATCTTTTATCGCCGCTTCATGCGTGGATTGGCGCGCAGCCAGCGTTTTCTCGAACATCAAATCGCCACAGGTCTGACCGGCGAGACTCGTCTTTTAACGGCGATCGCGCTTGCCGAACTCGGCCTTTGTGCGCCGGCCGCGCCGAAGTATCAGCGCTGGAGCACGAAACTCCTGGCCGATGAATTAGAAGCTCAGATCTTGCCGGACGGTGGCCATATCAGCCGCAATCCGCAAATCCTGATCGATCTTCTGCTCGATCTCTTACCGCTGCGCCAAGTCTATATGGTGCGTGCCGTGTCGCCGCCGGCGCAACTGCTTAATGCGATTGACCGGATCTTGCCGATGCTGCGGCTCCTGCTGCACGGCGACGGCACGCTCGCGCAATTCAACGGGATGGGCCTCACCGCTCCGGATCTTCTCGCGACCGTGCTCGCCCATGACGATGCGCGCGCCAAGGCGCTCAGCAATGCACCGCATTCCGGGTATGTGCGCGTCGAGGCGCAGGATGCGGCTTTGATCGTGGATAGCGGGCGGTCGCCGCCGACCGCGTTCTCGAAGAAAGCGCATGCCGGATGCTTGGCATTCGAGTTTTCGATCGGCCTCAACAGGCTCGTCGTCAATTGCGGCGCGCCGGACATCACGCGCAAGAACGCCCGCGCCGCCGCGCGGATGACTGCCGCGCATTCGACGCTCGTTGTTGCCGATAGATCCACATGCCGATTTGCCGGATCGCGCGGGCTCGAAAAGTGTCTTGAAGGCGAGATCCTCGTCGGTCCTACGCATGTAGCTGTGGGCCGAGAAAACTTGGTCGACACGACCATTCTGACGCTCTCGCACGACGGCTACGCATCCGCATTCGGGCTTATTCACGAGCGGCGGTTCACGCTCCACGCTAGCGGAAGAAGGCTCGATGGCCAGGATGCGCTGAAGCCTGCAAAACGGCGCAGCAAAAGCAAGTCCGTTGCTTTCGCGGTGCGCTTCCACATCCACCCGTCGGTCGGCGTCGAGCCCTTCGCGGAAGGCCGCGCGGTCTTGCTGCGCCTGCCGGACGAAAGCCGTTGGTTCTTCGAGGCGCAGAATCTGCTGCTCGAGGTCGAGGAAAGCATCTTCTTCGCAGCCGCCGATGGTCCGCATGCCTGCCGACAGATCGTGATCTATGGCCAAACCGATGCGATCGCCGACATTGGCTGGACGTTTCGCTGCCTCGAAGAAACGCCGGCCTACGAAGCCGACCTCTAGATATTGTAATCGACACGCTCCAGCTTATCGAATTGGTGCGCAAACGTGCGATGGCGCATGTCGCCCTTGCCGCTTTTGCTTTTTCATTCGGCTTGGCACAGCCGCTGCTCAATCTTCGCAAGTCGCGAGAATCCTGGAGAAATGGTGCCGTTTTCGGCCAACCTCCATGCCTGGATATTTCAAGTTGACTTACGGGGGACCGAAATGAAACAACCCGCAACGCGCGAATTGTTCGACTATTGGAACTGCTTGCGAGGTGATCGTGCTGCACCCGATCGTGCCGAGATCGATCCTGCCGCAATACGCAACGTCCTCGCCGACACGTTCATGCTCGAAGTCGATGCCGATCATCGGTTCCCGATTCGTCTTTCGGGAAGCCGCTTCAATGCGCTTTTTTGTTGCGAGAAAAAGGGCCATTCGTTTCTCGACATGTGGTCCGCGGAAGAGGCCCGCAAAATTGCGGCCGTGCTCCTGACGGTCGTCGATGCGGCCTGTCCGCTCATCGCGGAGGCGGCTGCAGCGCCGGAAGGCTATCCTGAGCAGAAGTTCGAACTCCTCTTCCTGCCGTTACGGCATGGCGGCGAGTCGAAAGCGCGCATTCTCGGTTCGCTGTCGCTGCTCCGCAAGCCGGCCTGGCTCGGTCTTTTGCCGGTCGACGAATTGTCGCTCAAATCGCTGCAGAAAGTTGACGGGACGGCCAGTATTGCCGCGACGCCAAAGCCGCTCCGGCCGGCACTTCCCGTGCCTCACGGTGGCGCCGATTTCGAGACGCGCGGCCACTTACGCGTGTTTCGCGGTGGGCGCTAGTCTTTTACTAACATAGTTTATGCTTCAGCGCCGGTTGGTAAGATTGCCTTAACGCATCCGCCTCAATTTACGGTGCGAGCTCCGGCGATCCATCCCGCGTGACGATCTGCACCTCCATGAATGTGAAGCTGAAGCCCCTATCACGGCCCTCCGAACGACGTAGGCACCAGCGTGTCGACGTATCGCTGCTTGGCCGCTACATGCTTGAGGACAAGCGCGAATTTCCCTGCCAGACGACGAATATGTCGCCCGGTGGCGTGGCAATTATCGCGGCGGTGCGTGGGCAGATCGGCGAGCGGGTGATCGCCTATTTCGAACATATTGGGAGAATCGAAGGCAATATTGTGCGCCACACGGATCGGGGCTTCGCGCTTGCCTTCAACGTGCCTTTCGCAAAGCGCGAAAAGATCGCCAACCAACTGACTTGGCTCGCCAATCGCGATTCGCTCGGGATGCCGGAAGATCGCCGGCACGAACGTATCGTGCCCAATCTGAGGCATTCGATGCTGAAGCTCGAGGGTGACCGCGAACACGTGGTCAAGCTGATCGACGTCTCGATTTCCGGCGCCGCGGTGACGACACCTTTGACGGCGCCGCTCGGAACCAAAGTCGTTCTCGGCCGCACGCCCGGGCGGATCGTACGCTTATTCGACGGTGGTCTCGGGATCAATTTCGACAGCGCGATCGCGCTCGATCGTTTCAACGAAAACATCGTCCTCTGAATGGCCCCTATGCGGCCTTCATGAGCAGGGCTTCGCCCGTCGCGACGAGTTTTCGGCCACCTGCTGAATCCACCGCCGACAGTTCGGCGCGGGTGAAGATTTGGCGGCGACCCGGCCGAACGACGATGCCCCGCGCGTTGAAGCGCACGCCGACCGCCGGTGCGAGGCAATTCACCGAGAAGTGAGAGGCGAGCACGGGCCCAACCAGCGTCGCCGCCGCAAAGCCACATGCCGTGTCGATCAGCCCGCCGATCAAAGCGGCATGCAAATAGCCCGAATATTGACCAGCTTCGTCGCGCCAAGGCATCGAGATTTCCACTTCACCGGGCTCGGCCGTGATGATCTCGAGGCCCAGCCAGACATTGAAAGCCGCCTTGCTGCAGATCACGGTGAGCTCGCTGCGCAGATCTCGAGTCATGACGCTTTCGCTTCCTGCGCTGACACGCGAAAGGTCGCATCCGCCCGCGCGCAGCAATTTCCATCGGCCGTGATGAATGCCTGCGCAAAGCAGATCGTCGATCCGGTACGCGTGAAGGACGTGTCGATTTCGATCCACTGGCCGATGCGTGTAACACTCAGGAAGTCGATGCTGAGCCCAATGGTGACGAGCCGCAGCGTCTCATCAGCGAGCGTCACCGAGCAACTCAAACCCATCGCATTGTCGGCGAGCGCTGCAAGCAGCCCGCCATGGACGAAGCCGCGCGAATTGGTGTGATTTTCCGCCGCACGAAAGCCGAGAATGACGGCTCTTTCGGTGCGGCGTGAGTAAAGCGGCTCCCACGGCTCGGTCAGCGGGCTTTTGCGAAAGTGGCGGGCAAAACCCTCGGGCACGTGCGGCTCGTTCATCGGACATCTCCTATTTAGACCAGTCTATATAAATTTTCTTGTGCTGCAAGTTGTCTCTGGGTATGTTGACACATGGGCCGCGAGGCGAAACATCGCGACAAGATCGTACGGGCAACGGCAGAGCTTCTGCGTCGCCGGGGCTATGCAGCGACCGGCATCAACGAAATAGCCGAACTGAGCGGCGCGCCGAAGGGTTCCCTCTATCACTACTTCCCTGGCGGCAAACAGCAGATCGCAGCGGAAGCCGTGCGCTATGCCGGTGAGCGCGTCCGCGCGACGATTTCGGACCTGACGCGGACTCACCAAAGCCCGGCCGACGCGGTGCGCGCCTATGGCCAGCTGCTCGGCGGCTGGATGGCCAAATCCGGATTTATCGATGGCTGCCCGATCGCAACCACCATGCTGGAAGTCGGCCCGAACGATTCGGCGATCGTCGAGGCGGGTCGTGCAGCCTTTGCATCGTGGGCCGAAGGTTTCGCGGACGCTCTCAGGGCATCGGGCGTCACTGCAGCCAAAGCGCATAGGGTTGCGCGCAGTGCCGTCATGATACTGGAGGGAGGTCTTATCCTCGCGCGCGTCGAGCGCAGCGCTGCCGCGATTCAAATGGCCGCCGAGCAAGCCGCGGAACTCTTCGATGAAGCGGTGGCAAAACCCGCGTGATCTGCTGGTTTTCGCCCTTGAGGCGCGTCGGATGGTCGACGACGGCAGCCGCGGGCGTTCGGACGCGACTACAGCAACGTCCACGCCAGTGTCCAAGCCTTGATAGCCGCCGGGCTTCTCGACGCCACGGACGGCGGTCTACGCGCAGACTATGATGCGATCGAGACGAAGATTGCCATTTAGCGGAGACGAATTGAGGTGAAATTTACTCCCATCCAATTGGCCCGCACCACCGGCGCAGGGCAATTTTCTAACGACGATGGAGTTTCTTTTCCAGCCATGCGCTCGGCTCTCACATGCGGTAAGCGGCTTCGGGGATCTTGGCGAGTTCCGAAGCCTGCAGCCGATGCGGCGCAAGGCCATAGAAATGTTGGAAGCTCATAAGGAGCGGGCGCCACTTGTCTGGATCAATCCTGTCGCAGTCATCCTCGAACAGAATTTTGTCCTCGATAAAGACGCGCCGGATACGGACTTCAAACGCAAAGAGCCTGCCCCTCATCTTGATGTCATCTTCGGCGAGGCCGTGCGCGGCAACGACCTTCGCCTCGAGTTGAACCGGACATTCGAGCACCCGCGGCGCCGCGACTGTCGCCGCCGGCACGGGCGTCAAACCTGCGAGGCCGAACTTGTCGCGGACGTGGCGATAGCCGCGCCGCAGCTTGCCCTCCGGCACCGGATCACTCCCCGTCGTCCGAGCGAGACGATTGACTGCCTCCACCTCGGAGACGGACGGCAGGTTCAAGACGCATTCGCCGGTGCGCAGCATATTCTCGGACGTCTTCGAGCCCGCGGAGAGGCCGAGCATACAGCGCCAGCCGAGCCACCAGGCCGAGGACATCGGCGCCAAATTATAAAAACCATCCTCGTTGACGGTGCTGATCAAAACGACGGGCGTGCCGAAATATAAGATGGCTGGGCGGCTTTCCTGGTGCATCGAGGGCTCCTCTGCGGATGTGTTGCCCTCACGTTAGGAAAAATGCCGTCCCGCGCACTCCGTTTCCTGCCTTCGAATTCGATCTTCGGCTTCAGACCTGCCCCTTGGCGAGCAGATCTCTAATTTCCTCGAGCAGAACCTCCTGCCGGGGTCGTGCCGGCGCCTTTTCTTGTTCCCGCAAAACGTCTCGCCGCAGAATGGTGATCGCGCGGATCACCAGAAACAGGACAAACGCGACAATGAGGAAATTGACGATGATCGTGAGGAAATTGCCCCACGCGAAAACGGCGCCTTGTCGTCGTGCCTCGGCAAGTGAGGCAGCACTGACCCCTTTTGCGAGCGGCAGAAAATAATTCGAGAAATCCAGCCCGCCGGCAACCGCGCCGATCACCGGCATGATGATGTCATTGACGAGCGAATCAACGATTTTCCCAAAAGCAGCACCGATGATGACGCCGATCGCGAGATCGACGACGCTTCCCTTCATCGCAAAATCGCGAAATTCCTTCAGCATTCCCGTCAGCATCCCCGATCCCCCCGCATGATCAACCCATATGCCCTTAACCGAGCCCGGCTCGCGATACGGCACCGGCAGACAGCCAAAGAGGAGCCCCGCAAGCCGCATCCGCACTAGCGGCCGTCATGATGCCGGCGTCATCGCGCCCTTAACGGTTTCGATGAGCTGTTTCAACGTAAAGGGCTTTGGCAGGAAACCGAAATCCTCGCCCTCCGGCAGGTTTTTCGCAAATGCTTCTTCCGCATAGCCAGAGACGAAGATAACCTTGGCGGTCACGCCGCGCTTGCGCAATTCGCCGAACATGGTCGGACCGTCCATTTCCGGCATGACCACGTCCGAGACGATCAGATCGATCTTGCCTTGATTCTTAGCCTCAATCTCCAATGCATCGAAGCCTGAGGCGGCTTCCAACACCGTGTAGCCGCGCGCCGTGAGAGCCCGCGCGCCGAAGGCACGCACCGCCTCTTCGTCTTCGACAAGAAGAATCGTGCCATGGCCGGTAAGATCGGCCGACGCCTTCTTGCCTGCTTCCTTCTTCGCTTCTTCTTCACCGGCCGCCGGAATATAGCGAGGCAGCAGAATGCGGAAGGTCGTCCCCTTGCCGACGGTGCTGTCACAATAGACATAGCCGCCTGTCTGTTTGACGATGCCATAGACCATGGAAAGGCCGAGGCCCGTGCCCTTGCCGACTTCCTTGGTCGTAAAGAAGGGTTCGAAAATCTTATCCTTGACGTCGTCGGGGATGCCCTGGCCGGTATCTACGACCTCGATTGCGACGTAGTCTCCGGCAACAAGGCCCTTTTCGTTGAGATCGGCGCATTCCGCCGCCGTCACATTGCAGGTCCGCAATTCGATTTTGCCGCCATCCGGCATGGCGTCGCGGGCATTGACGACGAGATTGACGATGACTTGCTCGAACTGATTGAGGTCGGCCTTGGCGAGCCAAAGATCGCGGCCGTGGCGAAGTTCGAGTGTTATTTTTTCGCCGACAAGGCGGCGCATCAGCATCTGCAAATCCGATAAGACGTCGCCAAGTTGCAGCACCTGCGGCCGCAAGGTCTGCCGCCGTGAAAAGGCCAACAATTGCCGCACGAGCCCCGCGGCACGATTGGCATTCTGCCTGATCTGCATAATGTCCTGGAAGGACGGATCGGTCGGCCGGTGATTGGCGAGAAGAAGATCGGAATAGCCGATGATCGCCGTCAGAACGTTATTGAAATCATGCGCGATCCCGCCGGCGAGCTGACCTATCGCTTGCATCTTCTGGGATTGCGCGAAATTTTCTTTGAGCGTCCGCAGTTCCGTCGTGTCGAGGGCATAGATCGTGGCACCCGGGCCATCGGCTTCATCGGAGGGGGAAATAAACAGGCGCGCGGAGCGTTCGCCCTCGCCGCGCACGCTAACGTCGACGGGCGCTATGTCGCTTTTTGATCCCGCGGCGGTAGCAATGGCCGCGGACAGAGCGGGGCGGTCGCGGTCGAGCACGCCGGCGTAGATGGCGCGAGCCGAGCCGTCAGCCGGCTTGAGCGCGTTCGGCATGAGTTTGGCGAAGGCAGGATTGGAGCGCCTGATGCGGCCATCCTTGTCAAGGATCGCGATGGCCATGGGCGTCGCATTGAAGACACGGGCAAAACGAACTTCCGCTGCGCGCAGATCTTCGGCCGGTTCCTCGCCCGGAGCCCGATTGAGCGCCAGGGTGCGCGAGGCGCCGGGCGCTCCATCCTGCCCGAAGGCCACGCGGTGCAGGAGGCGCACCGGAAGACTTTGGCCGTTGCGGCGTTTGAGATCGATATCGAATTGCTCGGTCCGCACCTCGCCCGGACCACCCGCGACGCAGGCAAGCAAAGCCGCGCCGCTTCCGGCAACGAAATCGCCGAGCACAAGGCCGCCGGACCCGACCTGAGCAAGATCATAATCGAGCCAGGCTGCGAGCGTCGCATTCATGTAAGAGACCTCGCCTGACTCGTCGCAGGAGAAGAATCCGGCTGGCGCATGATCGAGAAAGTCGATCGCGTGTTGCAGCTCCTGGAAGACATTCTCGTGTCTTTCGCGTTCGCGCGTCACGTCGGCGACGGCCCAGAGCGTTGCACGCCTGCTGCCGGAGTAGTTGAGCGGCCGGACGTGAATTCGGTACCATCCCGCCTCGGCCTCGCCGGCGAGCGGGGGTGTGAGGCGTAGCTCCTCCGCGCCGCGCTTTCCTTCGCGAGCAGCCTGCGCCAGCCGATAGACCGCTTCGGAAACCTCGGGCGTTCCGGAAAATAGCCGTTCGACGACTTTGATGTCGCCGTGCTCGAGCGCGCCGCAGAGCCGCATATAGGCCTCGTTGGCGTAGACAATCTTGCCCTCCCCGTCAGTCACGAGGAGACCCTCGGTGCCGCTGTCGCACATGAGCTTTGTGAGATCGTTACGCGCCGACTGGCCGACGAATTGGAGAAACCCGACGGCATAGGCAAACAGCGCGAAAATCCCGACGATGGCCAGCAGGGCTAAGAGACCGATGACGAGATTGGCCGCTTGATCCTTGGGTAGAAGCGAAAATGCCGCAGCGACCGCGACGAGGCAGGCCGCAAAAAGGAGGACCAGGCCTGGGCTCCCAGTCCGTTCCGTACGATCGAGAGCAACGGAAATCGGCTCGTCGGTCATGAAGGTCACCTAGTCTGCCCTAAAGGGCCTCATATACCCCGAATCCGAAAGATTTCAGGGTTCCGTTCCAACAAACCGCGCTCTCAAGAGCGATCTGTTGGAGCAGCTCCTCGACTGCCCCCCGCTCGCAACAACGTCCCAACTGATTCACGTTCAGAATGCGGTGGCGGATAACGTATTGCAATGAGGCCAAACAGATTTTCCCTATCTGTTGATGCCGCAAATGCCAAAGTTTCCTGCCTCGCATCTTAACCGGATTACCGATGCGGACGCGGCGGCAGATGCCCACCGAGCCGCACTTCCAACTTTTGGAATTGCCGTGCATTCTTATCGGCCGGGCCGGTCCGGTCGATAAGAATGCAGGTTAGTTCAAGGACTTATCGCATGCTTTGGTCGGCCAGAACGGACTTGCACTCGCCTTTCATCCAAGCCATAAGAACAGGGCTAAAATCAAAAAGTCGGAGCACGCGCTTTGGACATTCAAAGTCTAGCAATTTTTCTCGGCCATATTCTATTCCGAAATTTGACTCTTTTCGGTGAAATGGAATTCTGTCTTGATCGCGCCATCGAGAACCCGGCATTTTGCTTGTTGTAGGCACACTGGACTTGAAGCCAACTGGATCTATGTGATCCACGGCCCAAGAAAACATCTGAAATGCGCCAGAAGGCGGAACATGGGACCGCCGACGCTTCATTTGCAAGATGCTGGCTGCGCTAAAAAGCTTGACCGGTGCGCTCGCACGCAACGTTAACCATTCGTTAACCTTTACCGGGCGCGGCCGAAACCAGCGTGCTAGAATAATTTAGTTGAACGAACAAGGTAAACGAGTGGCCCGATGCAGGCCTTTGTAAGTGGATTGGTCGAAAACAGAGCTCTGATGATTGTTGCCGCAGCCGTGGCGTTTCTGGTTGCGGCACTTCTCATTCTGCTCGTGTTTCGGCTCGCCTTCGGGCGCAAGCTGCGGATGTCTGGAGGCCGCTCCAGGCAGCCGCGCCTCGGCATTGTCGACGCATTCGACCTTGACGGACAACGCCAACTCGTACTCGTCCGGCGTGATAATGTCGAACATCTGATTTTGATCGGCAAACATACGGATGTTCTGATCGAATCCGAGATTGTCCGAGCCGATGCCCGTGATCTTCGTGAGCCGCGCGGCCGCGACAAAGAGCTTAAAGAACCGACTCAACTACCGCAGATGGCGCCGCACAAACCTGTTGCTCCGGGAGTTGCCGCGGCGCATCTGAACGGGCCGACCCTTGCCGGGTGGGAACCAGAAGCCGACGCGGCCAGTGCAGAACCTGCACAACCGCCTGGGCGAATTCCGCCGATGGCACCGCCCTTTACCGCGCCCCCAGAACGAGCACCGATGGCGCAGCCGCCTCGCCGCGCACCTATGCCGTCCGTCGCAGGCGCAAAGCCCTTGCCGCGCACGCCGTTGGCAGCGGAATCCGTGGCGGCGGAAGCAGAGCGAAGACCCGCACCTAGGCCGGTGCCGGCGTCTCCTTCGCCACAGCGGCCAGCGATTACGCCGCCAACTTTTCTGCGTCCACAGCGGTCGCCGCAAGGGGAGCTCGGCGCAATTCCGCCGCAGCCTGCCCCGCCCTCGTCCGGGCTTCAACCAGCCGCCGCGTCGCGGGCGCCAGCGCCACGGCCGCCGTCTCCCGCTGCCGTTCGCAGCCGTGCCCCCGGCCCAGCTGCGGCCGGCCCGCCGGTGCCGCCGCCGAATATGCTCGAATCGCTCGAAGAAGAAATGGCCAAGCTGCTTGGTCGGGGCACCAACAAGCCCTGAACGGCCGTGCTCCGAGCTTCGCCCGGATATTTCACCGACACGGGCGAACCCGTGTCGGGCCGCGGGCGTCAACTAACTATCGCGATAGACGCGCTCGCGCCGTTCATGGCGTTCCTGCGCCTCGATGGACAGAGTCGCGATCGGCCGGGCGTCGAGCCGCTTGAGTGAGATCGATTCCCCCGTCTCTTCGCAATAGCCGTAGGTTCCATCATCAAGCCGGCTCAGGGCCGCTTCGATCTTGGTAATTAGTTTGCGTTGGCGGTCGCGGGCGCGCAGCTCAATCGCCCGATCCGTTTCGGAAGATGCCCGATCTGCCAGATCGGGAAGGTTTTCATTTTCATTTTGGAGAGCAACGAGCGTCTCACGGCTTTCACGCAAGATGTCTTCTCTCCAGGCGAGCAACTTGCGACGAAAATAATCCCGCTGCCGCTCGTTCATGAACGGCTCGTCTTCGGATGGGGTATAGTCCGCATCAATTGTATCGGCCGTCACGTTTGGAGTCTCCTCAAACCCAAACCAAATCGCGGCCCTTATATCCTATAGGTGCGTGGACATACAATTGGTAGATTGCACTCCTTACCGGACATGAAAGCGGCAGCCGGCTGATGTGGCTCCTCATGCCATGGCCTTCTGCAGGTTCTCATCGATCTTGTCGAGGAAGCCGGTCGTCGAGAGCCACTTCTGATCGGCCCCGACGAGCAGCGCGAGATCCTTTGTCATAAAGCCCGCTTCGACCGTATCGACACAGACCTTTTCGAGCGTCAGCGCAAATTTGGCGAGCTCGTCGTTGTGATCAAGCTTGGCGCGGTGGGCGAGACCGCGGGTCCACGCGAAGATGGAGGCGATCGAATTGGTCGAAGTCTCCTTGCCCTTCTGATATTCACGATAATGTCGCGTGACGGTCCCGTGCGCGGCTTCCGCCTCGACGGTTTTCCCATCAGGAGACATCAAAACCGAGGTCATGAGGCCGAGCGAGCCAAAACCCTGGGCGATGGTGTCGGACTGCACGTCGCCATCGTAATTCTTGCACGCCCATACATAGCCGCCCGACCATTTGAGGCAGGAAGCGACCATGTCATCGATCAGGCGATGTTCATAAGTCAGGCCCGCCGTCTTGAAATTCGCCTTGAATTCGGCCTCGTAGACCTCTTGGAACAAGTCTTTGAAACGGCCGTCGTAAGCTTTGAGAATTGTATTTTTCGTCGAAAGATAGACGGGATACTTGCGCTGCAGACCGTAATTCAGTGAGGCGCGGGCGAAATCGCGGATTGATTCATCAAGATTATACATCGCCATGGCGACGCCAGCGTCGGGAAACTTGAAGACCTCCTTCTCGATGATTGTCCCATCTTCACCCTCGAACTTGATGGTGAGGCGTCCCTTGCCTGGGACCTTGAAATCGGTCGCCCGATATTGGTCGCCGAAGGCATGGCGGCCGACCACGATCGGCTGGGTCCAGCCCGGTACGAGACGCGGCACGTTCTTGCAGATGATCGGCTCACGGAATATGACGCCACCCAGAATGTTGCGGATCGTGCCATTCGGCGACTTCCACATTTCCTTCAGCTTGAATTCCTCGACGCGCGCCTCGTCCGGCGTGATCGTCGCGCATTTGACGCCGACGCCGTATTTCTTGATCGCGTTGGCGGAATCGACTGTCACCTTATCATTGGTCGCATCGCGATATTCGACAGACAGGTCGTAATATTCGAGTTTAATATCGAGATAGGGGTTAATGAGCTTGTCACGAATATAATGCCAGATGATCCGGGTCATCTCGTCGCCATCGAGTTCGACGACGGGATTTGCGACCTTGATCTTTTTCATCGACTTGACCTTTGCAAATGCGACGGGGGGACGCCGTCGAGAATAAGGGAGACGGGCGCCCCTATAGCATCCGCTTTCGGGCCGGCAAAGCGCCTCCCTTCGGGAGAGAGGCAAATGCCCATTTTCGCGGCAACTTGCGAGCGCTGGGCTTTCCCGCCGTTTCGACGCGAAGATTGCGGTGCACCGGGATAGTGCCGAAGCCGCGCGCGATGCGGAAAAAATCGCGGCAGCGATTCCACTGCCCGAAAACATCAAATTCCAGCGCGCCCGCGGCCTCGTGCGCATCGCACTGACTGAGGCCGGCGTGGCACAAAAGATCGATGCGCTCGTCGCGCGGCTGCTCGATGGCGGATGAGCTTTATCGTGATGCAGAAATACGTTGATTTCCTTGATCTACCGTACCAACTGCAATACAAGTATAGCAGTTGGAGCCACCCATGCTTGCCTTACGTTTGCCGCCTGAACTCGAGAAACGCCTCGACGAGCTTGCCCGTAAGACCGGGCGCACCAAAAGCTATTATGCCCGCAAGGCCATCGTCGAAATGCTCGAAGATCTTGAAGATCTCGAATTCGCCAAAGCCAGGCTCGCCGAAAACAACGAGCGGATTCCGCTGGAGCAGATACTCGACGAGTTTGCCGACGAGCTGAAGAGGTGAAGTCTGGGTGGCGGATCGAATTCGATGCCCGCGCCTTGGCCGATTTGAGGGCACTCGGGACGACGTCCCGCGTGCGCATCCTGCGCTTTCTTGAAGAGTGCGTCGCGCATGCGGAAGATCCACGCCGGCTCGGCAAGGCGCTCAGCGGTGACAAAACGGGCTTTTGGCGTTATCGCGTAGGGGATTATCGTATTCTGGTCCGCATCGAAGACCAAAGGCTTGTTGTCCTCGTCATCGCAGTCGGACATTGCCGAGAAGTTTATCGCAAATGACCGGCGCCGGCACGAATCACGCGATCCCAAGCTTGGAAGGCGGCCCCGCCATCATCCTCGTGCGGCCACAGCTTGCCGTGAACATCGGCATGTGTGCGCGGGCGATGGTCAACTTCGGCCTGTCGGATCTGCGTCTCGTCAATCCGCGCGAGGGGTGGCCGCGCACCGGCGCTTTGCGCAAGGGCGCCTATGCCGCCGCCGCCGGCGCCGTGCATCTTCTCGAAAAGGCCAAGCTCTACGACAGCGCCGAAGCAGCCGTCGCCGACTTGAATTGTGTCTTTGCGACAACGGCGCGCGAGCGCGGCCAGGCGAAGCGTATTCTGACACCGGCCGAGGCCATGCCGGAGGTTGCAGCGCGGACCGCCGCCGGCGAAAAACTCGGCGTCCTGTTCGGACCTGAACGCACTGGACTCGACAATGACGAAGTCGCCCTCGCCGACGCGATCATCACGTTTCCGGTCAACCCTGCCTATGCGTCGCTGAACCTCGCTCAGGCCGTTCTGCTCGTCGGCTATGAATGGATGCGGGCGGCCAATGGAACGGGCGTGCCCTTCACTTTGCACGAACGCTCGCCCGCGGCGCCACGAGAAATGGTCTTGTCCTTTTTCGACTATCTGGAAGGCGAACTCGACCGCGCCGGTTTCTTTCGTCCTGTCGGCAAATTGCCGGTCATGCGACGCAATCTGCGCAATATTTTCCACCGCTTACAGCTCACCGAACAGGACGTGCGCACGCTGCGCGGCATGATCGTCCGTCTGGTCGAAGGTCCGCGCGCCGAGGCCGAAGCGCACAGACCCGCCGCGCGCCTATCGGCGCCTTTGGAGTCTGACGACGGTCCTTGTGCCGATCGGGAGGATGCGGACTAGCGGTTTTACAATTGACGCAATCAGTTGGAAAAGGAACGAGGGATTCGAAGGTGCGCCAACTTGTAATATCGTATCCAGCTTCTCCCCCAAAGGCTCCGCCCTATGGCGCAGCGCCGCATTGGAGGCGAACACGTCGACAAATGAGCCGGACGTGGTAGATATGCCCGGCACAGGTTTTCATCACCGGTTTGGCCATCGAAATCGCTCGAAAGGGATGCGCTATGAATCTGACGGGCAGATCGGCTTGATCGGGTCCATGACGCAAAAGCCCAAAATTCTCGTGTTCGATTCCGGTCTCGGCGGCCTGACCGTCTTTCGCGAAATCACGCGGCTGCGCCCCGATGCCGAATTTCTCTATGCTGCCGATGATGCAGTCTTTCCTTATGGACGCTTGAGCGAAACGGCACTCGTTGCGCGGGTTGCCGCCGTGATGACGCGGCTCATCGAGACATTCGCGCCAGATGCGATCGTGATTGCCTGCAACACGGCATCGACGCTCGTCCTACCGCATTTGCGGGCGCAGCATGAGGATATTCCCTTCATCGGCACGGTGCCGGCAGTCAAGCCGGCAGCAAGCCGTTCGCGTTCGCATAGAATCTCCGTGCTGGCGACACCCGGGACCGTCGCGCGCGATTACACGCACGATCTCGTGCGCAAATACGCGGCCCATTGCGAGGTGACGCTTGTCGGCTCGAGCCTGCTTGCGAGCCTCGCCGAAGCCCATATGAAAGGCGATTGCCCGTCAGAGGCGGCGATCGGTGCAGAAATTTCCCCCTGTTTCGTCAATGATGGCGAAAAGCGCACGGATTGTGTCGTTCTTGCCTGCACGCATTACCCGCTGCTGCTCGAGCATTTCGAACGGCTGGCGCCATGGCCGGTCGATTGGATCGATCCGGCCTCCGCGATTGCGCGGCGCACCGATCATGTGCTGACCGAAGTTCTGGGATTTGCACACGCATCCGACGTCGCCGCGCCGAATGCCGCCGCACGACCGCATGCGGCGCTTTTCACCAGCGCGGCCAAGCCGAGCGCCGAACTCGAAAAAGCCCTTCGCCAACTTGGGATCGAAGAGATAATCTCGGACAAGCCGATAAATTTGGACTCTCTGAAGCTCAGCCAAGTCTGAGCTTAGGGATCGGAACAAGGGGAAAAGGAATGCCCATCAATCGTGGTTTCGTTTTGGCGTCGCGGCCGCAAGGTGCCGCAAGCCCGGAAAATTTCCGTCTCGTCGAACGCGAGACGCGCGAACCCGGAGACGGGGAAGTGCTCGTCAAGCATCATTATCTGTCGCTCGACCCCTATATGCGCGGACGCATGAATGATGCGAAGTCTTATGCGCAGCCGCAGAAGCTCGACGAGATCATGGTGGGCGGCACCGTAGGCGAGGTGATCGCTTCGAAAAATCCGAACTTCAAGGCCGGCGACCAAGTCGTCGGCTTTGGCGGCTGGCAGCTTTATGCTCTCTCGAACGGGCGTGACCTGCAAAAGATTCCGCCGCTGGGACTGCCGATTCAGGCCTTTCTCGGTGCGCTCGGCATGCCGGGTGTCACGGCTTGGTATGGGCTGAAGAGGATCATCGCGCCCAAGCCCGGCGAGACGGTGGTCGTCTCCGCAGCGACAGGCGCTGTGGGCACCGTCGTCGGCCAACTCGCCAAGCAAGCGGGGTCGCAAGCCGTCGGCATCGCCGGCGGTCCGGAAAAATGCAG
>JBKQHN010000119.1:0-5225 GCA_052148755.1 Beijerinckiaceae bacterium
CGCAAATCGAGCTTGCCTTTGCGCGTTTCCCGCGGCTCGAGACAAGCGAGGATGCCTTCCGCCTGTTTCTCGCCGAAGATCTGCTCGCGAAAGGCATGACGCCGCGGCGTCTGACGCGGGAATTGGGTTTTAATCCCAATCTCCTCAAATATGACCCGAACGAGCCGCGCAATCCCGCAGGCGACGGCAGACCAAGCGGGCGATGGGTCAAAATAGGCGATGGTGCAGCGGACCAGGATGCGTGGTCGGCGCGCGCCGAGGACGCACTTGCGATCGCGATACGTGGAGGCTCGTTGCTTGGGGAAGCGTCTCCGGAAGTCATTGCATGGCTTGCCGCGTTCGCCACGGGTGCCACAATTGCCGTGGGTGCGACCCTATTCTTCGGCTTGCTGCTCTTTCCGACTCCCAATCCCGGTGGGGTCTACGAAGGCGACGTGCCAGGCCTTCCCGGTATCCGCTATCGCCTCCTCGGACCAGAGGGCCGGGTAGAAGTTACGGCGACCAGCGGTAATGGCCAGAAGGTCACGGTCGAAGGGTCACGTTCGCCTGCCGGTCTCTATGTCGACAGGAGGGGCCGCACGCTCGGACGCAGTGTCGATGGCGGCACTTTCCTCGAACTCGATGCCGTCACTGCGGCGCTCAGAGAAAAGCTCGGTGCAGAGGAAAAGGATGAACCCGGCGCGGAAGCGCAGCTCGCCTTGCACCCGGATGAACCGAGACTCTGTCCCAAGCCGAGCCCGGATCGTCGAGGCAGGAAGGAGGACGATCCCGCAGGCGAGAAGGACTTCGCCGATCTCTATCAGGAATATGTCGGAACAATCGTCAATCAGCAGGTTTACCCACCTGTCCCTGCAGAGCTCGGGTTCGCGCTTTTCAATCCGATATCGGGTCGGCTGGTGGTCTTCGATCACTGCCGTCTGTCGAATGGCAACATGATCGATGCAAAGGGGCACTATGAGGATGTGCTCAGTTTCCGTGTTGGTCGCCAAAATCTCGCGGAAGAGTGGACGGACCAGGCAAATCGGCAGATCCAAGCGGCGGACGCCAACGGCTGGCGGCGCATCGAGTGGCATTTCTACGAAGAGGCAAGCATGGAATTTGCGCGGGAGGTTTTCAGAAGTGCAGGTTTTCTCGACAGGATCGCGCTCATTCGCACGGATTATCCCGGAACTCCCGAATGGCCCTATCCGGAGAGCGCCCGGCGCACATGGGCGAAGGGGAGGCAGAAGCAATGACCTTGTCGCAGTATACGATCCATGCCTTTTGGGGGCCGCGGCGCGAAACGCCTGAGTCGCTAGCCGTCCGATTCGGCCGCCTCGTCGATCGCTTGGCTCCGATCAATCCGGTTTTTGGCAATTGGATCTTCTGGGCTGGCCGCCCACCGAAGCCGATTGCATTTGCGACCATTCGCAGCCGCCTCGCGGAGAAAGTTGCCGTCGGCATATCACGCGGCGATGATGACGAGCCGGAACCCGTTTACGGCTATGGATTCGGCACTGTCAATTCCTTAACTACAACGCCGCGATCAATCTCCTTGCGCATTCATGGCGGTTCTTGGGCGAAAACTTCATTCTACTCAAATACAGCACTTATCGAAACCGAGTGGCGCGTGGACCCCGATCCTGCAATTGTCACCTATCCAGTTTTCAAAGCGGCGCTCCTCGCGCTTGCCGAGTGTTTCGAGGTTACGTTTTGTAATTCTTTCCCGACCGACCTGATGGATCTCTGGCCGCGCGGGCGAAAATTCCGTCTCGGCTGGATGAGCTATATTTCGCCACGCTTCGCGCCTTTGATAACGCCACCTCGGACAGCCATCGTCGAATATCGCCCCAATGGCGGGCTCTTGATGGCGGCGACGGATGAGACGTTCGTCACCGCCAATCCCAAACATCTCGCCGTCGCGCGCGACATCGAAGCCGCGATCGCGCCGCTCAATGCTCTGCCCTGGCCGCCCGATGCCGAGCCTGCGTGAAGTGCGTCGGCCGAGTTTTTCTCGATCATTGTCGAAAGCTCCGCTTTCCCGGCCGACTGAAGCCATCGGGTCCGGCCTTCGGCCGGCCCGACGGTAAACTCCGCGAAAGGAGAGCCGGGAACCAGCGGAAAAATGTCGCCGAAGGCGCCTTGTGTTTTTGAAAAAGTCGGCCGCTTCGCGAACTTCTTGCGCTGGTTCCCGGATGCCCTTCCGTTCAGGGCCTTCGGCCCTTCACTTCAGGGCTCCGGGAAAGGGGGGGCTTCTGTTCGAAAGAACTTCGAGAAAACATCTGCCCGCGCCTGAGTGAGATGAGCGCAGACCCTCCCCTCACACGACGCGCTCCGGAAAAGCCTTGGCCAGCGCCTCGCGGTTTGCGGCAATGACGCCGCGCTCGGTGATCAGGCCGCTCACCAATCGCGCCGGCGTGACGTCGAAGGCCGGGTTCCGCGCCTTACTGCCGGCGGGCACGATCTGCACGCTCTCGATCCGTCGATCGCCGGTGAGGCCGGGCATATGCGTGACTTCGCGTTGGCTGCGTTCTTCGATCGGGATGTCCTTCACGCCGTCGGACAAAGCAAAATCGATCGACGGCGAGGGTGCAGCCACATAGAACGGGATGCCATTGTCTTTGGCGGCGAGCGCCTTGAGATAGGTGCCGATCTTGTTGCAGACATCGCCCGTGGAAGTGGTCCGATCGGTGCCGACGATGACGAGATCGACTTCGCCATGCTGCATGAAATGGCCGCCGGCATTGTCGACGATCACATGGTGTGCGATGCCCTGTTGTCCGAGTTCCCAGGCGGTCAGGGAAGCGCCCTGATTGCGCGGCCGCGTCTCGTCGACGAAGACATGGACGGCAATGCCGGCTTGCTGCGCTTTATAGATCGGCGCGGTTGCAGTCCCCCAATCGACGGTCGCAAGCCAGCCGGCATTGCAATGGGTGAGGATATTGACTTGGCCGCCGTTCTTACAGGCGGCAACCTCGCGTATGAGGGCCAACCCGTGGTCGCCGATCGCGCTGCACAGCGCGACATCTTCGTCTGCAAGTTCGGCAGCGCGGACGAAGGCGGCGGCAGCGCGCTTGCCCGCCGGCAAAGCCGCCAGCGTCGCGCGCATGGTGTTCAGCGCCCAGACGAGGTTGACGGCGGTCGGACGCGTCGCAGCCAAAATCGCACAGGCGGACTCGAGCGCGGAATCGGAGGCATCGGCGCTGAGCGCCAGCGCCAATCCATAGGCGGCCGCAACGCCGATCAAAGGCGCGCCGCGAACCTTCATGTCTTTGATTGCCATCGCCGCATCGGCGAGCGTTACGAGTTCGATTTCTATGAATTCATGCGGCAGACGGGTCTGATCGATGATCGAAACCCCGTCCTTGCTGCGCCAAATCGTTCGATAGGTTTTGCCGTCGACCTGCATGAAGCACTCCCTTTACGCCAGCAATAGACCATGCGCGGGCGGAAGGGAAAGGCTCTTGAATTTAGGATGTTGCCACCGCCCAATAAGGCTGAAATAGGCGAATTTATCCTGGAAATGGCGCAATCTCGAACGAGCATTAACAAGCTTTTAACGAAATGCGCAGCAAAGTTCTAACCGAACGTTAACCTCGCTTCGGGAGGCCCAGCCATGGATTCTTCTGCCGACCAGTCCAGTTCCGAAATCATCGAACCGAGCCACGAGACATCTGCAACTGCAGGCGAAGAGGCGAAAGTCGCGGACTCGCCGGGCCAACAGACCCGCACCTCCAGTTCCGTAAAAGCCAAAGCCGCAAGACGAATCTCCGTGCCGGCGAAAGTTGAAGCGGCAAAGGAAAACAGCCAGGACTCCGCAAAAGCGCTGAGCGACGCGGCGAAGGCGAAATCGGTGCCGGGCTCCGCCCTCATCGCTCTCGTCCCCTCTGCGGAGCGTTTCGATCCGCGCCAGGATGCGCATGGTGCAGAAGATGTCGCGCCGCATTGGCGCAAGGACGCGCTCCTGCTCTACGGTTCGCGCGCTGCGCTGGTGATATTTCTTCTCGGCTTCGGCTATCTGGCGAGCGGCCAGTTCTTTCACGCCGATCCTTCCGCAAAGCCTGAACATCTCGTCAATGCGACGGCACCCGCGCCGACCCCTGAGTCGGCCGAACACGCCGAGTTTCGCCGCGTGACACAAGAGATGGCCGAGGAGATTCACAGCCTTAAGGCAAGCCTTGCCTCGCTGCGCAGCTCCGTGGCGCAATCGCAAAATGCCGACGAGATCCGTGGCCTGAAAAAAGCTCTCGACGGCGCCAAATCGGGGCTCGAAGCGAGCAAGGCCGAAACCAATGCTTCGATCGCCCAACTTGCGGCCAAGCTCGAGCATTTGCAGCGCGAACAGGCGGCAAAACTCCAACAGGCGCTTGAAAAAGCCGAGCATGCGGATCAGCGGGCAAACAGCGCCCCGCTGACGACGGCCTCGATCCCGGCCGCAACCCAGATCTTGACCGCCAACCCGACGCTGGCGGCGAAGCCACAGGTCCAAGCGCCTTCACTGCCGGCGCAGACCCAGGTCAATGCTGTCGATCTCCAAAAGAAGACACCGCAGCCGATCGCCAATTGGTTCGTTCGCGACGTCTACGACGGCATCGCCCTGGTCGAAGGACCCGGCGGCGCCTTCGAGGTCATGCAAGGTGAGAATATTCCCGGCGTCGGCATTGTGAAATCGATCGAACGGCGCAGCAATGGCTGGATCGTCGTGACGAACCGCGGCCTCGTCGAATATGCCCGCGAGTGATCTAGCGCATAGTCCGATCGGGCGATTTTTCACCCGATCGGCGGCGGCTCTGGAGCCGCGCTACGCCCGTTTTTGCGTGTTCGGCAGGAAATAGGCGAGAAGTCCGATCGCCGGCAAAAACGAGCAGACGTGATAGACGAAGGTGATGCTGGTCATGTCTGCGACGCGGCCGAGCAGAGCCGCGCCCAACCCGGCTACGCCAAAGGCGAAGCCGAAGAAGAGCCCTGCGACCGTACCGACGCGGCCCGGCACCAGCTCCTGCGCAAAGACGATGATGGCGGCAAAGGCCGACGACAAGATGAAGCCGATGATGACGGTCAGAACGCCGGTGAAAAACAGGTTCGCATAGGGCAGCGCAAGCGTGAACGGCAGCACCCCCAGGATCGAAGCCCATATCACGTAGCGCCGGCCTATCCGGTCGCCGATCGGGCCGCCGAAGAATGTGCCGAGCGCAGCTGCGGCGAGAAACACGAACAGAAAGATCTGCGCCGTGGCGACCGGCAGC
>JBKQHN010000120.1:0-6774 GCA_052148755.1 Beijerinckiaceae bacterium
CATGTGCGGCCTGGTGGTGAGAATTCATGGGCAATCGTGCCGCGCCGCAGAGAGGACAGGCATCCAACGGCAAACGGCTTTCTTTCACAGAAATAGATCTACCGCCGCAAGGGTTTGGTCAAGAGGATGCGCATTTTTTAGCGGATTCGCCGCGGAAAATGTGTCGCACTCCCTACAATCTTGAACGTGGCTTTAATTTGTCTGAGCTGCGATGCTGCGGAAGCGAAACAGCGCCAGCAAGAGGAATAATGCTCCAATCCCCCCAATCGCGAGGTATTCACGCCAGATCACGTCGAATCCTGCACCCCGGAAAAGGATCGATTGGGCGAAGGAGACGAAATGCGTCGAGGGCGATGCCTGCATGACCGTCCGCAGCAGCCGAGGCATGCTCTCAAGCGGCGTGTTGCTGCCGGACAATAGGTTCATTGGCATTGCGACGAGTATGTAGAGCAGGCCGAGCTGCGGCATCGTGCGGGCCACCGTTGCCAGAAAGATGCCGACCGAAGTGGAAAAAAAGAGATAAAGCACGACGCCGGCCATGAAGAGCGGCACTGATCCCACAATCGGAATGTGGAGGAAGGCGCGGACTACGAAAGTGAGCGACAGGACAACCGAAATCGCGATGACGAGGCCATTTGCCCAGATCTTCGACATCGCGATCTCGAAGGGCGAGACCGGCATGACGAGGAGATGGTCCATCGTGCCGTGTTCGCGCTCGCGGACGACGGCGGCGCCAGCCAGAATGATCGCCAGCATAGTCACATTATTGACGATACCCATTACGCCGGAGAACCAGGCTGTGTTGGAATTCGGATTGAAAGAGACCCGAAGGGCGAGCGTCACTGGCGACATCGGGATGTTTTGGCTGCGTGAGAGGAGATTACCTTCGTTGCGTGATAGAAAATTCGCCACTTCCGTCGTGAGAATCTGCTGCATGTAGCCCGAACCGAGGCCGGCCTGGACCATCGCCGTCGCATCGACATTGACCTGCAAGGCCGGCGCGCGGCCAGCGACGACGTCGCGTTCGAAATGCGGCGGAATCGAAATCACAAACGTGTAGCGGGCCGTATCCATGAGATGATCTATGTCGCGTTCCGACACAGTCTGCGGTCGTTTGAAATAAGGTGGCAGAATTGCAGCGATCATTCGGCGGGAGAGCACAGAATCGTCATCGTCAACCACGCCGACCGACGCATTATGGACCTCTTGCGACATGCTTTGGCCCTGAGCAACGACCGCAAAGGAAAACGTATAGATCACCAGGCCGAGTAAGACGAAGTCACGAAAAAAGCTGCGGAGCTCCTTGGTGCCGAGCCAGTAGATGTTTGCCAGCGAATTCATATGAGGGCCCTCAGCTTTCCTGCTTGTGCAAGAACAGAAAACTGAGCCCGGTGAAAACTGGGATGAAGACGAGGAGCGCGAGAATATATCCCCCGAGCGCTGCGAAACCGAGCCCTTTGGTGAAAACACCGACGCTGATCGGCAGAAAATAACTCATAGGAAAAAAGCGGCCCATCAGGAACGGCGCGCCGGCCAATGACGAGACCGGCGTTAGCATGCCGGAGAATTGCGTCGCCGGTAGAAAAGTTAAAATAGCCGTGCCGAAAAGGGCTGCGATCTGGGTTTTGCAAAAGGTCGAAATGAACATTCCATATGCGGTGGTCGCAATAAGATAAATTGTAACGCCGATCAGGAGGGTCAGAAAACTGCCCTTGATCGGCACGCCAAAGACGAAGATGGCGATCAGGCACAAAAGCGCGAAATTCACTAGGCCGATGGCGACATAAGGAATCTGTTTGCCGAGGAGAAATTCAAGGCGTCCCAAGGGGGTAACGTAGAGATTGGTGATTGTGCCAATTTCCTTCTCGCGCACTACGGCGAGCGCCATGAGAATAGCGGGGATGAGAATCAGTAGCAGCGGGATGATTGCGGGCACCATGGCGAAGACGCTGTCGAAATCCTGATTGTAGCGAAACCGCGTTTCGATCGTCACTGGATTTGCTGCATTCGGGTTGGTGCCGTTTTCTATTGCAAGATCGCCGAGATATTGCTGATGGACACCAGTCAAATAGCCCCGGACGGTTTGGGCTCGAAAGGGCATGGCGCCATCGACATAGGCGGCAATCGTCGTGGGCCGGCCGCGCTTGAGATCGCGGCCGTAGCCGGGCGGAATCTCGATTGCGAAGCTGATATTGGCTGTTTGCAGTCGCCTCTGCATATCCTCCGCATCAGCTATCGGCGCCTTTTCCGTGAAATAATATGATGAGCCGCGCAATTCTTCGAGATAGGCACGGCTCTCATGACTGTTATCGCGGTCGAGGACAGCAAAGGAAAGATTGTTCACATCAAGCGAGATGCCGAAACCCTGGATCAGCATGAGAAAGGTCGTACCGAGCAAAGCAAAGCCCATACGGATCGGATCGCGGATGAGTTCGAGCGACTCTTTGATCGTGCATGCAAACAGGCACCGCAGCCTCAGGCCGAGCGCCGTGGAGAACGTCGACATTCGCCGGGCTACCCGCAGAGACTCGCCGCTTTCGAGCCCCACGACGACGGGCTCGGGACCCTTGGCTTCTTCGAGATAGGAAATGAAGGCCTCTTCCAGATTTGCCGCCTTGCGGGCAGCAACCAGGCCAGCCGGCGAATCGGTGGCAAGAACACGCCCGGCATCCATGAGCGCGATGCGGTCGCAGCGCGCCGCCTCGTTCATGAAATGCGTCGAGATGAAAATGGTCACCCCCTGGCGACGCGACAGATCGATGAGGTGCTCCCAGAATTGATCGCGGGCGATCGGATCGACGCCCGAAGTCGGTTCATCCAGGATAAGTATCTCGGGGGCGTGGACAATCGCGACCGCAAGCGACAGACGCTGCCTGATCCCGAGCGGCAAAGCCTCGGCGCGCTGATCGAGGTAGGCCGCGAGACCGAAAACTTCGACAAGCTCTGCGATTCGCGCCGCAGCCGCCGCAGGCGGTATATGAAACAAATGCGCATGCAGGTCGAGGTTCTGCCGGACAGTCAGTTCCGTGTAGAGCGAAAAGCTCTGCGACATGTAACCGACACGGAAACGCGCGTTTTCCGCGGCAGCATCAACCGATTGGCCGAACAGCAAGGCTTCGCCGGAGGTCGGCGGCAAGAGCCCGGTGAGCATTTTCATCGTCGTCGTCTTGCCGCAGCCGTTCGATCCGACGAAGCCGAAGATTTCTCCTCGCTCGATCGAGAAACTGACGTGATCGACCGCCGTAAAATCGCCGAAAGTCATGGTGAGATTGCGCGCGACGATGACCGGTTCACCGTCCGCTCTGTGCAATGGCGGCACGCTGAATTCATGCCGGCCACGACGGCGTTCTTCCGGTAAAAGCGCGATGAAACTTTCTTCGAGCGTCGCTGAGCCGGTCGCAGACTTGAGTTGCGTCGGCGTGCCCGTGGCGAGCACCCGACCCGCGTCCATGGCAACGAGCCAATCGAAGCGCTCAGCCTCTTCCATATAGGCGGTAGCGACCAGCACGCTCAGACCGGCGCGATCACGCCGCATGTTCGCGATCAAATTCCAGAATTGGCGGCGCGACAATGGATCGACGCCGGTCGTCGGTTCATCGAGGATGAGGAGATCTGGATCATGGATGAGTGAACAACACAGACCAAGCTTTTGCCGCATGCCGCCCGAGAGCTTTTTAGCCGGCCGATCGGCAAAAGGCGCCAGCCTGGTACTCCAAAGCAAGAGATCCATGCGCGCCTGCCACTCGCGTCGCGCTTGCCCAAATAGCCTGCCAAAAAACGCAATGTTTTCACTAACACTGAGATCGGCATAGAGATTGCGGCCGAGCCCCTGCGGCATATAGGCGATCCGCGGACAGATTTCGGCGCGCGCGCGGGGCGAGCGCATGTCTTCACCAAGAACAAAGACCTGACCCGTTTGGATCTTGCGCGCGCCAGCAACCAAACTGAGCAGGGAGGATTTGCCGACACCGTCCGGCCCGATGAACCCTATCATGGCGCCGGCGGGGATCTTGAGATCGATGTCGTCGAGCGCCTTTGTCGCTCCGTAGAGAAGGTTGACTCCCGAAAGCTCGGCGACCGTCGCAAGCGTCCCGCTCATCGCGCGGGCACCTTGTTCAATTGTACCGGCCATTCAGCCTTGGGATCGAGGCGCACGTAAGCTAATCCCGGCAGGCCGGTTCGCACATCCGCAGCGTGATTTTCCAAAAGCGCGGTGTCGATCCGAGCCTTGACACGAAACATCAGCTTATCCCGTTCGCTGCGGGTTTCGACGGCCTTGGGCGTGAACTGCGCCTCCGTGGCGATATAGGAGACATGAGCCGGTAGAGCGATATTGGGAAAGGCATCGAGGATAATACGGGCCTCGCTGCCGATCACCGCGCGTCCGGCATCCGCGGTCGAGAGATAAATGTCCATATAGACATAGGTCAGGTCGAGCATGGTGAAGACTTTGCCACCCGCGGGCAGAACCTCACCCACGTTCGAAACGCGATATTCGATCCGCCCGTCTTTCGGCGCGATCAGCGTATCGTCGGCAATGTTGACACGATAAAGTTCGATATTGTGGCTCACCACCGCCACAGCGTGTTCCGCTTCATTGACCCGCTCCACTGCCGCTCTCAGGCCTGCGTTGGCGCCATCGAGCGCTTGCCGCCGCTGATCGAGCAGTTCGCGCGTTGCATAGCCTCTATCGACAAGCGCTTGCGTCCGATCGATCTCCTGCTGGGCGAGAACGACTTGCGTCTTTTGCTGCACGACATTGGCACGCGCTTCGTCCAGACTATGCTCGGCCTGAGTCTTCTGGGCCATGTAGCTTTTGAGGGTGGCTTCGAGGTCGCGCGTATCGATCCGCGCGACGATCTGGCCGGCCGTGACCGGATAGCCTTCGTCGACCATGATTTCGGCAATTCTTCCGGCGAATTTCGTCGAAATATCGATCGGATCTGCCTCGAGGCGGCCGTTGCCGTAAGCAAAGCCCGGCGGCAAATGGAATTGATGCGCATTCCACCAATAATAGCCGCCAGCGCCGCCGATACCGAGGAGGCCGAGCAAAAGCAAAACCCGCCATCGCCTTCTCTTGCGGATTTCCGGCACTTTCTGAAGCTTTTCGGGTAGATGCGAAGTGCCGGGCACCGGCAGCGCCACCCGCGCCTCCTTCGCCACGCTCAGTTCGAGCTGCGCGTCCGGCGTGGTTTCGGATGCGGCCCGCACTTCGCCGACCGGCCTCTCAGGCCCACTCTCTTGCCCCATCTCTTCGAATCTCCACTTCATAGAAGCCAAAGCCGCCAGCGCAAAGCCGGCGGCGAATCTTCTGCAATCGCCCTTCTGGGCGCGATGCGCCCATGTTCCCCGCACATCTAGACGGATCGGCGCGGTCAGACCTTGATTGCGATCAATGCGGCACTTCCTACTTGATCGGAGTCAAAGCAAGCACTTCAAAGTCTCGTTACAGACTGGGAGGTTCCGCATCGCGCCACTTCTCGGAGCAACGCTCATGACATTCGAAACCTTGATGGTTCATCTCGACCTCGATCATCCAAACGACGCCAGGCTCAAGATCGTCGGCGATCTGGCTGAGCGCTTTTCCGCCGGCGTGATCGGAATTACCGCCTGCCTGGACATGCCGACCGCCTTTGCCGACGGCTATACGGCGGGCCTGTTGATCGAGCAGGAGCATGCCGAGACCGAAAAGCGGATGCAGGAGGCCGAGGCACGGTTTCGCGCCGAGATGCGCAACCGCGCCAAATATATCGAGTGGCGTTCCGCAATTGCGCAGCCGACGGCCTATGTCGCGGCCCAGTCCCGCGCCGCCGATCTCATCATTCTCGGGACCAATCGCCACCGCGAAATGCTCGACCCCTCGCGGACAGTCGATCCGGGTGAGCTGGTCAACTGGGTAGGCCGTCCGGTTCTCTTGATCCCGCAAGAAGTGGAACGGCTCGAAGCGAAAACTATACTCGTCGCCTGGAAGGATACGCGCGAAGCGCGGCGGGCCGTCTGGGATGCCCTGCCGTTTTTGCAGAAATGCGACAAAGCAATCGTCGTTGAAATTGATGAATCAAAAGATCCCACAGCCGCGCGAACACGCGTCAACGACGTCGTTGAGTGGTTGCAACGCCACGACGTCGAAGCCTCCGGCACCGTGCCGCCTCTTGTCGATGCGCCGGCGATGCAGCTCGACACGATCGCGTGGGAAGAAGGCGCCGATCTCATCGTGGCCGGCGCCTACGGCCATAGTCGCTTCCGCGAATGGGTCCTCGGCGGCGTGACCCGTGACCTCATCATGCGCACGCCCCGCTGCACACTTCTGGCACATTGAAGGACGAGGACTATGCCGAGCAAAGCGCGCGCTCCAGCACATGCCATGACACACAAGGACTTTCCCTCTAATTTCCGGCGGATCAGGCTCGAATTGGCGCGCGAGAGCGGCCGTCCTCGGGGAAGCGCCCACGAGGGCTATGTTCTCGTCGCGCCGCTCGATGCGACGTCCCACCTCGATGTGGAAGCCTGGCGGCGATATCCCGACCCATGCCGGGTCGTCCGCTTCCGCTCCGAAGCAGAAGACGTTATCGGGCATCTCGTGCGCCGTCGCGGCGGAAAATGGGCCTTCCATTTCGATCTCCTCGGCGAGATCGATGACGAAAGCGGCCATCGTCTCGAAAACGATCGCTTCGTCACCGGTAAATATGTGGCAATCGAGGACGATAGCGGCATGCACACTTTTCAGGTCGCGTCGGTCGAACACGTCTGACAACATCGCCGGCAATCCAAACG
>JBKQHN010000121.1:0-14523 GCA_052148755.1 Beijerinckiaceae bacterium
GGTCGCACCATATTCAGGCGCCATATTTGCGATCGTGGCGCGATCGGCGAGCGACAGCGAGGCAAGGCCGGGACCGAAAAACTCCACGAATTTGCCGACGACGCCTTTTTTGCGCAGCATTTGGGTGGCGGTCAGGACGAGGTCCGTCGCGGTCACGCCTTCTTTGAGTTCGCCGTCGAGGCGGAAGCCGATTACTTCCGGCAAAAGCATGGACAGCGGCTGCCCCAGCATGCAGGCCTCGGCCTCAATGCCGCCGACGCCCCACCCGAGCACGGAGAGGCCGTTGACCATGGTCGTATGCGAATCGGTGCCGACAAGCGAATCAGGGTAGGCAACTTCGACGTTCTGCGCCTTGCCGCGGGCCGGGTTGAATTTTTCCTTACGGCTCCAGACGGTTTGCGCGAGATATTCGAGATTGACTTGGTGGCAGATGCCGGTGTCGGGCGGGACGACGCGGAAATTGTCGAAGGCGTCCTGGCCCCATTTCAGAAAGCGGTAGCGTTCGCCGTTTCGGCTATATTCGAGATCGACGTTTGTTTTGAAGGCCTTCGAATTACCGAAAGCATCCACGATGACGGAATGGTCGATGACGAGATCGACTGGCACCAGCGGATTGATCTTTTGCGGATCGCCGCCGAGTTGGCGCATCGCATCGCGCATCGCGGCGAGATCGACGACGCCGGGCACACCCGTGAAATCTTGCATCAGCACGCGGGTCGGCCGAAACGCGATCTCGCGCTCGTCCTTACCCTTGTTGGCGAGCCAAGCGGCAACGGCTTCGATGTCCTGCTTGGTGACCGTTCTGCCATCTTCGAAACGCAATAGATTTTCGAGCAGGATCTTCATCGAGAAGGGCAGCTGCGAAATACCTGCGAGCCCGTTCTTTTCAGCCGCCTTGAGCGAGAAATAATGATAGGTCTTGCTGCCGACGTTGAGTTTTTTCCGGCATTTGAAACTATCGATCGAAGGCATCTGCAACGTCCTGAACTGCTGTGGGGGAAAAATCGAGATTTCGGCTTATAGATAATTTCCCCGACAAGGGCTACAGGAACAAAAGTCCTCTTCGTCATCCCGCCAGCTCGCGAGTGCCAATCACATCATGCATATCAAAGCGCGCGCTCTTCGCGTCGAACGCGGCGGGCGCAGGATTTTTGCCAATCTCTCCTTTTCGCTGGCATCCGGCGAGGCCCTGCTCGTCACGGGTCCGAACGGTGCCGGCAAATCGACGCTGCTGCGTGCGCTCGCCGGGCTGCTGCCGCTCGCCGCAGGGGAAATCGCCCTTGAGCGGTCGGGCGACTTGGAGCCGCCAGGTGACTTGGAGCTGGCGGTGCTCTGCCATTATGTCGGCCACGCCGACGCCTTGAAGGCAAGTCTGACTGTTGTCGAAAACCTCGCCTTCTGGTCGGCCATGCTCGCGATCGCCGGGCGCGCGCATGAGCCTCGGTTCGGCGGGGCCGCTCCGATACATTTGGACGCGGCCCTCGCGCGGCTCGGCCTCGACCATATCGCCGATTTGCCGGCCGCCTATCTTTCAGCTGGGCAGAAACGGCGCGCCGCACTCGCGCGGCTGTTGACCGTGCAAAGGCCAATGTGGCTCCTCGACGAGCCGCTGACGGCCCTCGACGCGGCTGCACAAACCGGCCTCACGGCCCTGATCAAGGCGCATTTGGCGGCGGGCGGAATGCTCATCGCTGCAACTCACGCGCCGCTCGAGATCGGCGCGCGCAAGCTTGAACTCGGCGGTCGAGCATGAGCCAGTCCGGCGCGCCGCGCTCGAACATTGCCGCGCTCACGCTGCGTGAATTGCGCATCGGCCGCAGGATCGGCGGCGCGGCGAGCTTGGGCGTCGTCTTCTTTCTCTGTCTGGTTGCCATCACGCCTTTCGCCATAGGCCCCGATCTCGCGCTTTTGCGGCGAATCGGGCCGGCGATCTTATGGATAGCCGCTCTTCTTGCGACCTTGCTCGGGCTCGACCGATTGTTTCAAGCCGACAGCGAAGACGGCTCGCTCGACCTCGTTTTCATGAGCGAGATGCCGCTCGAACTGGTGGTGCTCATCAAATGCCTGGCGCATTGGCTCTTGACCGGCGTGCCGCGCGTCGCCGCAAGCCCCAATTTAGGGCTGATGCTAGGTCTCGAGCCGCCGGCCCTTGCTCCGATCACGGTCTCGCTCCTCGTCGGGACGCCGGCTCTGACCTTGATCGGCGCGATCGGCGCAGCCTTGACCGTGGGCTTGCGACGCGGCGGCCTCCTGCTCGCGGTATTGATCCTGCCTCTGTCCGTGCCCGTCCTGATCTTCGGTGTTTCGGCCGCATCCGCCGGCGGCGCAGGCGCCGGCAGCCCCATGTCCTTTGCGACGCCTTTTCTTATCCTATGCGCGCTCAGTCTGGGAGCGCTGGCTGTCGCGCCTTTCGCGGCGGCGCTGGCCTTGCGGCATGCGCAAGACTGAGGGCTAGTCTTAGAGCGAATGGGTGAACAACGGCGCCTGCCTTCAAACTCACATCGGCGGCGTCAAACCGTCGCGGCCGATGGATATGGCGGCGGCTTCCAAGCCCCCATCTTCGCCCTTCTTCAGACCGAAGAGGATTGCCTTATTGCCGGGCTTGAGATCGTCGGGCCGGGACTCGGTAAAGGCGACGATCGTTGTGTCCGGCGGGACTTCAATCTTTGCCATAGCACCTTTGAAGGAGAGGGTCAGGTCCTCGCCTTCGACCGCGGCGACGCGCAGATCGATATTGCCGTTCGTCATCGTCGTCTGCGGCGCAAGGTCCCAGGGACGCTGGCCCTCACCGGTGCCGCGCATGGCCTCCGGGAAAACGTGGATCTCGAGAGCCTTCTGGCCGCCTTTGTCGTTGGGCACGCTGGTGATGCCGACGAAGGTGCCGGGCTTGACGTCGGCGAGCGAGGCCTTGATCAAGGCGTTGATCCGCACTTTCTCGACGAGCCTCACTTTCAGGCTCGCGCCTTCCCGCGGCTTGATCACCAACAACTGGCCGTCGACCGATTGGATCGTGCCGCGCAGGCGTGCCGGCGGCGCGTCCTGCCCAAAAGCTGGAAAAAACCCGCCAAACAAGGCACAGCCGAACAATAATGCGAATGCCACCGCCTGCTGGCGAACATGGGAAAAGAAAGCCACGATGTCATCTCCGCCTAGAGTGCCTCACTCCGCGCGCAAGGTCGGCGGCTGCCTAGCACTCGAGAGCGCGCACTCCCATTCACATTGCCGCGACCTTCCACTTTAGCCGCTACCTTGGCCGAGCGGCCGGCCCGGCGGGCAGCCATTGAAGCGGGCGCATTTGCAGTTTATAGGAGAAATATGCTCAACCCCGCCGTTCCATCCGATTTTATCAGAATTGCCCGCTTCCTCGTTCCGGCGGCGGCAGTCGTCACGGCGGTTCTTTTCGCGATCGGGCTCTATCTCACCTTTTTTGTCGCGCCGGCCGATTATCAGCAAGGCGAGACAGTCAAGATCATGTATCTGCACGTGCCCGCAGCCTGGCTTTCCATGTTCATCTATGCGGTGATGACATCGGCGGCGCTCGGCACGCTGGTCTTCCGGCATCCGCTCGCCGATGCGGCGCAAAGGGCCGCGGCACCGCTTGGCGCCGGCTTTACCCTTTTGTGTCTCGTCACCGGTTCGCTCTGGGGCAGGCCCATGTGGGGGGCCTGGTGGGTATGGGATGCGCGGCTGACCTCGGTCCTCGTCCTGTTTCTGATTTACCTCGGCCTGATCGCTTTATGGCAGACGGTCGAGGATTTCGGCCGTGCCGCCCGGCTGGCGGCAATTTTCACGTTGGTCGGAGCGATCAACATTCCGATCATCAAATTCTCTGTCGACTGGTGGAATACTTTGCATCAGCCGGCCTCGGTGTTCCGCATCGGCGGCCCGGCCGTTGCGCCGAGCATGTTGTGGCCGCTCTTGATCATGGCGGTGGCCTTCACCTTTCTGTTTTTGACGCTGCATGTCATGGCTATTCGCAATGAAATCCTGCGCCGGCGGATACGCAGACTGTCGCTCCTCGCAGCGAGCGCCAGCGACAGGATCGAAAACGGCATTCCGGAGCTGGCCGAATGAATTCCGACCCGCATTTCGGCTTCATCCTCGCGGCCTATATCGCCGGGCTCGTCGTTATCGGCACAATGATCTTCATGATTGTGGCGGACTACGCGAGCCTGAAGAAAACTTTGGCGCGGTTTACCGCCCGCATGGGGTCGGATCCCGATCCCTCTTGAGCTCTCGCCGAACAAAAGGGCTGGCACGATGACGGGTCCTTCGAGCCAAGAGGATGGTGCCGATCGCAGGGTGGAGCGCGCCCGACGGCCGGTACTGGCGTTCCTGCCCGTCATCATTTTCGCCGGCCTTGTAGTTTTGTTGTTGTTCCGCCTCTTTGCTGGCGATGCCTCGCGTCTGCCATCGGCGCTGATCGGCAGCAAAGTGCCCAGTTTCAATTTGGCCGCGGTCGAGGGGCTCGCAAACAAGCCGGGGCTTTCCGATGCGGACCTGCGGCAGGGCCATGTGACGCTGGTGAATGTCTTCGCCTCGTGGTGCGTACCGTGCCATACGGAACATGCCGTTTTGGCTCTGATTGCCAAAGACGCCAAGCTCGCGGCGGAAGGCGTCAGCCTCGTCGGCATCGCATATAAGGATGAGCCGGCCAATACGAATCGATTTCTCGCGCAGGAAGGCGACCCCTACGGCAAAATCGGAGCCGACCGCAGCGGCATGACGGGGATCGATTTCGGCGTCTACGGCGTGCCGGAAACCTTCATCGTCAAAGGGGATGGCACGATCGCCTATAAATTCATCGGTCCGATGAGCGAAGAGTCCCTGCGCGACACGGTTTTGCCGGAGATCGAAAAAGCCCGACAGTAACGTTCAGACGAAGAATCCTAAACAACTTGTCTCCAGTGGCAGGCAGCCCGCCGGCGCGACCGCGGTCTCAGCAGGAGGAGCCGTTATAAGGGATAGTCGTCGAGAGCCGTGGACTGAGATAAATCTGATCATAGATATTGATTGGGCCCGTCAATTTATAGCCGAGCGACGGCGTATAGGTATATTGCGCCTGCCCCCAAATATAGGTCGCACTGGGTTGCCGAAGCGAGGTCGGCAGGGTCACGGTCGAACCCACAGTAATCGACGACGAGGTGCTCCAGCAGACGGTGGCGACGCTGCTGGCATTGGTCTTCACCTCCGTGACGGAAAAAGTCAGATTGGTGCTCGAATAAGGCGCCATGATTGCCGAAGTTGCGCCGAGAATGGTGCTCATCTGCGCCGCCGTAATGGTCGAATATTGCGTGACCAGGTCCGCGACAGTATGCGCGGTCAAAGTTACTTTGCGGCTGACCGAGACGGCGTTGCTGATCTCTATGCCGCCTAACAGCAAGGCAACCATGAAGGGAAGCACGAGCGCGAATTCGACCGCCGCAATCGCATGTTCGTGGCTGCGGAAGTTGCTAAGTCGGGTGCGGATGGCTAGAGCCCCGGAAGAAAGACTCATTGGTAAGGCTCGTTCCTGAAAACGGCGGTCGCCATGAGCAGACGGTTGCCGTTCGAGAGATTGGAAAGCTTGAAGCCGAGCGGCCCTTTCACGAGCGGCCATTGATACATCACGCGCATGACGACGATATCGCCCGGATTCCCCGGCTCATAGAGCCAAGTATTGGTCACCGCACCACCGCTGCCAAAGGTCAGTGTCGGCGCAGAGATGACGGCGCTGGAAAATGCGGTTGCCGTTTCCACGTCGATCATCAGATTGTTGCAATTGAAGAAAGCGTAAATCTGGTTGCAAACTTTCGTGGCGAATTGCGTTTGCGTCAGGCTGGCGTTCTGCGCTTGCCCGGTCAAGATAAGGCGGCCGGCTTGCTCGGTGGCAGTTTCGAGCTGCTGCTGCGCCATGAAGATGACCGCAGTCTGGATAATGGCAAAAACCAGCCCGAGAAACGGCAATGAGACCATCGCGTATTCGACAGCAGCGGAGCCGTTCGTGCAGCGGAAGAATCTCGCAAGCGCTGACTGCCGGCGGCTGCGATGAGACAGCCGGGGCTCGAGGGCCGCAAACATGGTTAAGGAACTCCAAAGCATCCAACTGTCCCTGCCGAAAAAGCGGGCCACTTTTCTGCGCTATGTTGGAGAAAAGCTAACGGACAAGGCTTGCTCAATAGTTACATCAGATGGAGAAACCGGCGGTTTGGTTACTTAAACCGGTCATATTTTTGCCGGTCGAAGCTGGCGCGCAGGCCCGCGCTCGTTCGCTTCGCCTGAAAAAAGGCTTGGCTAATCCTGCGGGTTCTTGTCCGCGTCCTCGCCGAGCCGCACGAGCCCGCGCAGCAGAGCGTCGAACCCTTGTCCAGACCCCGTGGTATGGAGATCGATGCGGCCAACCTTCTCGACGAGTTTTTCGAGCGTTTCAATCTCCTTCAGGCGCAAAAGCAGCGGATTGTTTTCCATGAGCCGAGCCGTGTTGAGCAGCGATCGCGTTGCCGCAGTTTCCTCCTGCCTGCGGATCAAATTGGCCTTTGCGAGGCGCTCGGCCTCGATCACTTTGTTGACGAGTTCGCGAATATCGCCCGGCAGAATGATATCCTTGATCCCAAGTTCGAGCATAGTCACACCGAGTTCCGCTGTACGTGCGTCGACATAGGCGTGCACATCCGTATCGATCGCTTCCCGTGCCGCGAGAATTTCGTCGAGCGTGCGCGAAGCGATCGCCTCGCGGATCGCGAATTGAACCAGCCGATAAAGCGTATTCGTCAAATCGACTGCTGCGCCGGCGGATTTTTCGACATCTTCGATACGGTAGAAGGCGGTGAGCGTAATGCGCAGTGCGATCCTATCTTTGGTGAGTATTTCTTGCGCCGTCACTTCGATCGGCTGCGGCCGAAGATCGAATTTCTGTACTGCAATTTTATGTTCGACTTGCCAGAAGACGTGTCGCCCCGGCGCGAGCCTTTCGGTGATGACGCCGTCAACGGAGAGAAGGCCGGCTTCGAAAGCACCGATCTGCACGTCGACGACATGCGTAGATTTGGCAAGCGCGTGCCGGTCGGCAAGAGCCGGATCGAGCCTTATTTCACTCAATGAGAGGCGCTCGACGGTCACCCGCGTGACGCATTTCCATACGGCTATGGGATTGCGCCACCAGACGTATTTGGCGATGTCGCCATCGAAACAGACGAAGGCAAACTCGCCCGGTTCCGTCCGAACGACCTCGAAATAGGTCGCGACGACATCCGGCGCGATCGCTTCGAGCAGCGATATCCGCTCGAGCGGGAAGTCGGCGCGGACGACTTTGAAAGTTTCGACGGCAACGCGCTTCAGCGGATCAAAAATTCGATGCCGGCCGGGTTCGAGCACACGCTGGAAACGCCCGTCCCGAAATACAAATGCTCGTTCTTCGTCTTTCACGACGGTTTCGAGATAAAACAGCGACCGCGACATTGACCCACTCGATCATTTTATATCGGTTTGCTCAAGAAAAGGTCGCCGATCCGCCTCTCACGCACCACAACGGGCCGGACTTTGAGACACCGCGGGCCACCTTTCGTTCCCGGTCATACGCACCCCGAAAGGCACGAACAGCCGGGCCGGCAGGTTTTCCGCGGCATCGGTATCCAGCTCGGCGCAGGCGGCGGCCGCGCTTGCCGTCATACCCAGGCTCGGCCGAAGCTTCCCCCGAAACACGACAGCCGAGATGACGAACCGGCTTCCTTTGCTGGTTGGCCAGATGAACAGTCTGGTGCTCGTATCCGCGAGCGCGGGGGGAGTCGAACCCCAAACAAGATGGAAAATCTTGCGCTCACCACGAGCGAAGCAATCGGTGCGGAACACGAAACCGCAGAGCGGCCCGCGCCAGCCGGGCGCGAACAAACCCGGACCCGAGGCGACCGATCACGTCGTAATCGTAGCAGGTCTCCGCAGGCGTGCAACTTGCTTGATTGACAGGGTGGTAAGCGGCTGAAACAAAACGCCGGCTTCGCAACAGGGATTTTCAGCGTGTCAATTTTCGCAGCACTCCATCATGTCACGCATTATACCTATGACCGTCCCGTTATGCTCGGCCCGCAGGTGATCCGCTTGCGGCCTGCGCCGCATTGCCGATCGCGCATCGACGGCTATTCACTGCAAGTGACGCCGAAAGATCACTTCGTGAACTGGCAGCAAGATCCGCACGGCAATTGGCTCGCCCGTTTCGTATTTCACGAGCCGACACGCGAATTCAAGGTCGAAGTCGATCTCATCGCGGATATGACCGTCATCAATCCTTTCGATTTTTTTGTCGAAAGCTCGGCGGAGGCTTTTCCCTTCGCCTATTCGGAGGATGCGCGGATCGAGCTTGCCGCCTATCTCGATCCCGAGCCAGCCGGCCCTGCTTTGTCGGCTTTCCTGGCGAAACTCCCGAAGAAAGCCGAGCGCACAGTGGATTTCCTCGTCGATCTCAACGCGCGCTTGCAAAATCAGGTCCGCTATCTCATCCGCATGGAGCCTGGGGTCCAGACGCCCGAAGAGACGCTCATCCTCGCCTCCGGGTCGTGCCGCGATTCGGCCTGGTTGCTCGTCCAGATCCTCCGCAATATCGGCCTTGCGGCGCGGTTCGTCTCTGGCTACCTCATCCAACTCAAAGCCGATGTCGATCCGCTGGAGGGTCCAAAGGGCACGGACCACGATTTTACGGATCTGCACGCGTGGGCTGAAGTTTTTCTACCGGGGGCAGGCTGGATCGGGCTTGATGCGACCTCCGGCCTGTTCTGCGGCGAAGGCCATCTGCCGCTCTGCGCTGCGCCACATTACCGCTCTGCAGCACCGATCAGCGGCGCCGTCGAACCCGCCGAGGTCGAGTTTTCCTTCTCCATGAATGTCACCCGCATCCGGGAGGCGCCGCGGGTCACGCGGCCCTTCTCGGATGAGGCCTGGACGAAGCTCGATCGACTCGGCGAGGCCGTCGACTGCGACCTCGCTGCCGCCGACGTCCGCCTGACCATGGGCGGCGAGCCGACCTTCATATCGATCGACGATTTCGATGCGGCGGAGTGGAATACGGCTGCTGTTGGCCCGACGAAACGCTGGCGTGCGGACGACCTCATCCGGCGCCTGCGCGAACGTTTTGCTCCGGGCGGATTTCTGCACTACGGCCAGGGCAAGTGGTATCCTGGCGAAAGCCTGCCGCGTTGGGCGTTTTCTCTCTATTGGCGGCGCGACGGGCAGCCGATTTGGCAAGATCCCGACCTGATCGCGGTCGAATCCCCGCAGGCGCAGACGCAGATCCACGAAGCACAGAAATTCATCGACGATTTCGCCGATCGCCTCGGCATAGGTTCAGACTATGTGCTGCCCGCCTACGAAGACCCCGCCTACTGGATCGTCAAGGAAGGCGAATTGCCGGTCAACGTCGATCCTCTCGACTCGAAGATCGACGAGCCCGAAGCGCGCGCCCGCATGTTGCGGACCTTCGAACGCGGCCTGTCGCAGCCGACCGGCTTCGCGTTGCCGGTGCAGCGCTGGAATGCACTCGACCGGCCGCGCTGGATCAGCGAAAAATGGGCGCTTCGGCGCGGCCGGCTATTTCTCGTACCGGGCGATTCGCCGGCCGGCTTTCGCTTGCCGTTGAATTCATTGCCTTGGCTGCCGGCAGCCTCCTATCCCACAATCTACCCGCCCGATCCGGTCGCCCCGCGCGGACCCTTGCCGGATCGCGACCAGCTGGCCCAGCTCTACAGCTTCAGCCCCACGACCGGGCGGCAAAACATTTTCGAACAGAATGCCTTTCCAGGCAGCGTGCGCACCGCCCTCGCCGTCGAACCGCGCAACGGCGTCTTGCACGTTTTCATGCCGCCGACCAGCACGCTCGAGGATTATATTGAACTTCTCGCCGCGGCGGAGGCGAGCGCCCGCGCGACCGGGCTGCCAATCCATATCGAAGGCTATCCGCCTCCCGTAGATCCGCGCCTCGATCTGATCAAAGTGACGCCCGATCCAGGCGTCATCGAAGTTAACGTGCATCCCGCGCATTCCTGGCGTGACGCGGTCAAGACGACAACCGCGGTTTATGAGGCGGCGCGGGAGGCGCGGCTCGGCACCGACAAATTCATGCTCGACGGGCGCCACACCGGCACGGGCGGCGGCAATCATATCGCGCTCGGCGGACCGACGCCGAGCGACTCGCCTTTCTTGCGTCGTCCGGACCTCCTGAAGAGCCTCGTGCTTTATTGGCAGCGCCACCCCGCGCTGTCTTATCTCTTCTCGGGTCTATTCATCGGCCCGACGAGCCAGGCGCCGCGAATCGACGAAGCGCGCCATGATGGGCTCTACGAACTCGAAATCGCCTTGGCGCAAATTCCGCAACCGGGGCAGAATTGGATTCCCCTCTGGCTCATCGACCGGCTTTTGCGAAATCTGCTCGTCGACGTCACCGGCAATACGCATCGCTCCGAAATCTGCATCGACAAGCTGTTTTCGCCCGATGGGCCGACCGGGCGCCTCGGCCTCGTCGAATTCCGCTCTTTCGAGATGCCCCCCGATGCGCGCATGTCGCTCGCCCAGCAATTGCTGCTGCGTGCACTCGTCGCATGGATGTGGAAAGAGCCCCAGAACGGCAATTTCGTTCGCTGGGGCACGGCGCTGCATGATCGCTTCATGTTGCCTTATTTCGTCTGGGCAGATTTTTTGTCGGTGCTCGGTGATCTCGCCGACGCTGGCTATCGTTTCGACCCCGATTGGTTTGTGGCACAATGCGAGTTCCGCTTCCCCCTCTATGGCACTGCCACGCGCGGCGGCGTCACGCTCGAATTGCGGCAGGCGCTCGAGCCTTGGCATGTGCTCGGTGAGGAAGGCGTCGTCGGCGGCACGGCGCGCTACGTCGATTCCTCGGTCGAACGTCTGCAGATCAAGGCCAATGGCTTCATCGCCGGGCGCCACATCATAGCCTGCAATGGCCGCAAAGTGCCGATGACGCCGACGGGTGTCGGGGGCGAAGTGGTTGCCGGCGTGCGCTTCAAGGCCTGGCATCCGCCCTTGGGCCTGCATCCGGTGATCCCGACACATGCGCCGCTGACCTTTGAACTGCTCGATTGCTGGAATAATCGCTCGCTCGGCGGCTGCATGTACCATGTCGCGCATCCCGGCGGCCGCAGCTACGAAACCTTCCCGGTGAATTCCTATGAAGCACAGGCGCGCCGGCTGACGCGCTTCCAGGATTTCGGCCATACACCCGGCAAGATCGACCTGCCGCGGACAGAGGCGACAGGCGAATTCCCCTTGACGCTCGATCTACGCCGGCCGACGGGTGTGTGAGGCGCGCGGCGAATTCCTGCGGCTTTTCGCCTCGCGATGAGAGTCCGGCGTCTGGAATAGCTAGGAACCGCGCAGCTGGCAGACATTTTTCTGATAAGCTTCGGTCAACCCAGTTATGTTGGGTTGTGAGCATGACCGACTTACGAAATGCACCGACTTCGCCACATATTCTTATCGTCGAAGACGATGAAGACATCAGCGCGCTCATTGCCCGGTATTTGGCAAGCCACGAGATTCGCGCCTCCATCGCAGCACACGGCCAAGAGATGGAGTGCAAGCTTGCGCAAAATCGCATTGATTTGATCATTCTCGATCTCAATCTGCCGAAAGAAGACGGATTGTCGCTGTGTCTGCGCCTGCGCAAGACGAGGTCGGTGCCGATCATCATGTTGACCGCCAGGGGCGAGGAGGTCGACCGGATCGTCGGGCTCGAAATGGGCGCCGACGATTATCTCGTGAAGCCCTTCAACCCGCGCGAGCTTCTCGCGCGGATCCGTGCCGTCCTGCGGCGGCAGGGCGGCCCGCGCGAGGAACGCCTCGTGCGCATTTTCCGCTTCGCCGGCTGGCAGATCGATCGCGGCTTGCGGCAGGTCGTCAACCCGAACGGCGCCAAAGTGACCCTCACCGGAGCCGAATTCGACCTGATGGTTGCTTTCTGCGAAAATGCCGGCCGCGTGCTCTCGCGCGATCAATTACTGCAGATTGTCCACGGCGATTCGGCGAGCACTCATGAGCGCAGCGTCGATATACTCGTCAGCCGCCTGCGTCAGAAGATCGAGGTCAATTCGCGTGAACCCGAGATGATCAAGACCGTGCGATCTGGCGGATATGTCCTTTCGCAGAGCATCGAAGCCGAATGAAAGTTGCGAAGCGGTCTTTTCTCCCTCACGGAATAGCTTCGCAGATTATCATCTTGCTGATCTTGTCGGCAATCATCTTTCACCTCTGTATGACGGCGGCGGCTTTTCTGGGTAGACCTGGACATGAACTCGGGCCGCCACCCGGCCCGGTCGAGCAATTGGTCAGACTCGTGAAATTGGTCGATGCCGCGCCGATCAATGCGCGCTCGGAGGTCATCGCCTGGATACGGGACAACTATCCTTGGCTCGATTTGAGAGAAGGAAGTGCTGCAGCAGCGCCAGCCGATAGTCTGCAAGACGCGGCCTCTTTGTCAAACGGCCAGGACAGGCTGCCTGCCGACGATTGGCAGACTCGTTCCACGCGTGACGTCGTTCAGCAGAGCAATGGCGCGGCTCTACGCGTGTTTCGCCCGGGGACCGGAGCCGACCTCGACCGCGTCGGCTTCCGTCTTGGTGACGGCAGTTCATTTTCGGCTTTTTGTCCGCATTGCACGTTAGCGAGGCTGGACGAAGCGCTGGCGGCAGCGTGGTCTGCATCGGCCAACAGAGGCGGGCCGGGAGCCGGTCGGCCGCCTCCAGGTCCACCCACCGAGCCCATGGTCATCGCATCGCTTTTTGCAATCGCGATCAGCTTCACACTGTTTCTTCTTTGGGTGGCGCGCAGCGTGACCATGCCGCTGCGCAGATTCGCAGCGGCCGTCGATGCTTTTTCCATCGAGGGCAATATGACCCCTCTTTCAGAATCCGGTCCGGTCGAACTTCGCACGGCGGCACATGCCCTCAATCGCATGCGGGACCGAATCAAGGGGATGATCGAACAAAGGACGCGAATGCTGGCTGCGATCGGTCACGACCTGCGCACGCCGATCACGAGGATGCGCTTGCGCGCCGAATTCATCGAGCCGCGGGAGGTCCGCGATGCCATCTTGCGCGACCTAGAACAGATGAACGCCATGGCGCACAGCGCCCTGTCCTTCATTCGCGACGGGGTCGACGTTCAGAGATCCTCGCTCCTCGACTTGGGCACGCTCCTGCAAACGGTTCGCGATGAGTTCGCCGATATGGGGTTCGAGGTCAGTTTCGAGAAGCCGGACCCGGTCTCGATCGAAGGCAATCCCGAAGAATTGCACCGTGCTCTCACCAATCTCGTTGATAATGGTGTGACCTATGGAAAGAACGTGACAATTGGTCTTCGACGTCTCGAAGCAGATCGAATCGAGATCGAGGTCGCTGATGATGGGCCGGGAATTCCCGATGCGAAAAAGAGCGACATGCTCGCACCCTTCGTGCGTGGCGGCGACGCACGGAAATCAAATCGTGGCCAAGGATACGGCCTCGGCCTGCCGATCGTCCAAGCAATCGTTGCTGCTCATAAGGGCTCGTTCGATCTCGTGAATAGGCAGCCCAACGGGCTCATCGCGCGAATCATTCTGCCTCTGCGGCAACCGCGATAAGTGGCGCTGCGCGGAACGCAGCTGATTCGCGGCATCCTTCCGCCAAAGAGGGCCATTTTGTTTCGAAACGTATCTGAATATTTTATAATAAGTCATTTCAAGTATAAATGTAATAATATGCGTTGTTTTAAAACCTAATGGTTTGCTCGCAACAAGCTTATGCCTGATTTACAAGTGTAGCGAGCACTTATTGGAATTGTTAAGCTCCAAGCAAGCCTTACATTGTTTACGTGCTTCTGATCATAAACATGGATCGGGGGCAGCATGTCCATTTCCAGCCTGAGCATGAACAGCTTCAATCTCTTGAGCTTGTTCCAGCAGTACAAACAAAATCTCGCGGATATCGCAAACTCAACCACGTCCGCAGACGCCACAGCCACGCAAAATGTCGGAACATCGCTGGCCGCCTCGAGCACGAATCAAAGCCTGAGCGATCTCGGCATTTCCTCTTCCAGCCTGGTCCAAATCAGTGTCGATTTGTCCGCGCTCGGCACGGACCTTCAGTCGAACGACAGCACTGCCGCGCAGCAGACGTCGTCGACGACATCCGATGCCGCCTCCACTTTCATGAGCGATCTCGAAAATCTGCTTCAGGCAGTGCAGTCGGGCAACACGACGACGGCTGCCTCCGCAGCAACCGCGGTCACCCAGGATTTCCAATCGCTCTTTGGCTCGTCCGCGAGCACGGACCAGAGCAGCTCGTCTGCGACTACGACATCCTCCTCCGACGCGACGTCGGGAACCTCCAGCCTCAGTCAGTTTCTCTCCGACCTGAAGAGCTTGCTTTCCGCGGTCCAATCGGGTGATACGACCACCGCTCAAACGGCCGCCCAAAGCGTGCAGCAGGATCTTTCGAATTTGGCGAACGGATCGAATATGCCGCCACCTCCGCCGCCGACCTCCACGAGCAGCACAGACTCCAG
>JBKQHN010000122.1:0-3100 GCA_052148755.1 Beijerinckiaceae bacterium
TGGCATCGAGCACGGTCCGAAACGCATCAAGCTCGCTCACGCGCTGCGCCAGCAATTCGCGCAGACGAACAGCTTCGAGGCGGTCGCCCGAGACGTCCCTGATCCGCATGACGGCGCGGCCGCTGACGGCGCGGCCGTCGATCTCGAAATGCCGCCCGCTGAGACTTTCAACAGCCAAGCGGAAGCTTTCGCCGCGCCCCCGCAGCTTGTCGACGCTGTGGTCGAGTTTCTGCGCCACGTCTGCCGGCAGCCAGGCGCCAAATGCCAAGACGCGGCGCACGAACGGAGCGCCAGTAATGAGGGTCAAGTCACCCTCGAACTCGGGCTCGTCGCTCGGGCTTCCCCAAGCGATGATGATTTGTGGCTCTGCTGCGAGAAAGACACCGGCACGATCGAGTTTGGCGCGCAAATTGTTGAGTTCGAGCGAAGTCGCGGCTTCGGCCTTCGTCCAACGGCGTCTTTCCGTCAGGTGCACCAGAGCCGTGATCGTTGCAAAAAGGACGAGACCGACGACCAGGGACAGGCCGATCAGACCTTGGCTTTCCCGCAGGCTGTCGAGGACGACCATCGGCTGTTGGATTTGCGAATGTGCCGGCAAGATGCCGGCGATAACGAGCGGCAGGAAAAGCCAACCTTTGGCCACAATGCGGCACACGTGAGCCGCTCTGCGCGTTCGTCGAAGCAAGGCGGCGACATCCGTGCGAACCTGCGCTGCCTTTCCCATGCCTATCCCATACCTGCGCGAGGCCGCGTCCCGATTCAGTTCGGCGCAGCGGCGGAGCTCGAATCACTGCAGTTTAAGCCATAGGAAGAGAATCCGAGAAAGTGGTTAAAAAACTCGCAGGCAGAGATGCCACAGGTTTCGAGCAAGGCCGGAGCGCTCTGGAGCAGTCTGGACCGGCACCTGCGCAACTTCGGGCGGAGCCCGACAGCGATCCTCCGCGCGCTCCGCGGCGACGAGCAAAATTACGAAATTCGGAGGCTTCGGGGCGCAATTATCTATGGACAAGGCGCCAGCCGGGCCAGAGCAAGACCGTTTCAAGTCGAAGGGGCTTGCCCCATATCTCTTTGTTTTAACGTATGATCTCGTCCAAAATCATCGTCATGGATTCGAGCAATTTAGAGCGGGATTCGCGATCAAGTCTACGTAATCTGCGTAAACCTGATTGCGCCGGAAAAGTCGCGCTGCGTCCGACTTTTCCTGTTCTCGTCCCGCTCTGGCGGGCTGCGGAAATCCGCGTCAGTAGCGGTAATGATCCGACTTATACGGCCCCGACTCCGGTACGCCGATGTATTTGGCCTGTTCGGGGCTGAGCTTGGTCAATTTGGCGCCGACTTTTTCGAGATGCAGAGCTGCGACTTTCTCGTCGAGATGTTTCGGCAAAGTATAGACCTTGCGCTCATAGTGGCCCGGTTTGGTCCATAATTCGATCTGCGCGAGGCTCTGATTCGTGAATGAGGCGGACATCACGAATGACGGGTGTCCGGTCGCATTGCCGAGATTGACGAGGCGGCCCTCCGACAGGAGGATGATTCTCCGACCGGTAGGGAACTCGATCTCGTCGACTTGCGGCTTCACATTGTGCCACTTGAAGTTGCGCAGCCCGGTGACCTGGATTTCGGAATCAAAATGGCCGATGTTGCAGACGATGGCACGATCTTTCATCTTGCGCATGTGGTCCACGGTGATGACATCGACGTTGCCGGTGCAGGTCACGAAGATATCGGCGCGCGGTGCCGCGTCGTCCATGGTCGTCACTTCATAGCCTTCCATCGCCGCCTGCAAAGCGCAGATGGGATCGACTTCGGAGACCACGACGCGGCAGCCGGCATTGCGTAGCGACGCCGCCGAACCCTTGCCGACGTCGCCAAAGCCGGCGACCATGGCGACCTTGCCGGCCATCATGACGTCCGTGCCGCGTCGGATGCCGTCGACGAGCGATTCACGACACCCGTAAAGATTGTCGAATTTGGACTTGGTGACCGAATCATTGACATTGATCGCCGGCCAAAGGAGCTTGCCATCCTTCTGCATCTGATAAAGGCGATGAACGCCGGTCGTCGTCTCTTCGGTCACGCCTTTGATCGCAGCGGCGCAGCGCCCATACCAGCCGGGGTTCTCGCCAAGCCGCTTCTTGATCGCGGCAAAGAGCACCTCCTCTTCTTCGTTGCCAGGACTATTGAGGAAGGCCCGGTCCCCGGTCTCGGCGCGCACGCCGAGATGGATCAGGAGTGTAGCGTCGCCGCCGTCGTCGAGGATCATGTTCGGCGCGCCGCCGTCCGCCCATTCGAAAATACGGTGCGTGTATTCCCAGTAATCGAAAAGGCTTTCGCCTTTGCGCGCAAACACGGGAATGCCGGTCGCGGCGATCGCGGCCGCGGCATGATCTTGCGTCGAAAAAATATTGCATGAGGCCCAGCGAACCTTGGCGCCGAGTACGGCCAAGGTCTCGATGAGGACGGCTGTCTGAATCGTCATGTGTAGCGAGCCGGCGATGCGGGCGCCGTTGAGTGGCTGCGATGGCCCGAACTCCGCCCGCGTCGCCATCAATCCAGGCATTTCCGTCTCGGCAATGGCAATTTCCTTGCGGCCCCAGGCGGCAAGCCCGATGTCGGAAACCGCAAAGTCGGAAAATGGATGCGTCATGACCTTTTCTGCTCCTTGGTGTGCATGAAGGGCTGATGGAATGGGGTCGCCGGTTGTTGCGAAATTCACGGCGGCGGTTTGGGCGCCGCGCCCGAGACGCGACTGACGCCTGCCGCCGTCGAGCCTTGCTGGGCTCTATATCAAGCCGAGGCCGGCGGCGCAATAAACATATAAGCAAGTCTTTATGTGCTTAATTGCCACCTAAGATCTGAAGTCCTGTGGCGGCAACAGGGGAGCCAGGCATTTGGTGATCGCCTCCACATAGGCCTCGAAGGCAAAGAGGCGCTCATAGAGGCGGCGCGTATCGCTCGACTTACGGTCCTGAAGCGGGAGCTTGGGGGTTTCGGTAAGACGCTGCAGCGCTGCGGCGAAACCTGGGGCATCCGAGACCAAAGTGACATTGGCGAGGGCGGCGGGATCGATAGCCATGCCGCGAAACGCTTCCCGAGTGGC
>JBKQHN010000123.1:0-15264 GCA_052148755.1 Beijerinckiaceae bacterium
GTCGTGCGCATATAGACGATATCGTCGCGCACGAAGAGATCGCGGCCCTCGACCAGTTCGACCCCGAGCTTATCGGCTAGGAAGGAATGTTCGTAATAGGCTGAATTGAATTGCCCCGGTGTCAGCAGCGCGATGACGGGCTCGCCACCTGCCGTCGAAGGGGCGACAGAGCGCAGCGCCGCGAGCAGGGCGTCGGGATAGTTTTCGACCGGCGCGACGCGATGCTCGGCGAAGAGATCGGGCGCCAGCCGCATCATTACTTCGCGATTCTCAAGCATATAGGAGACGCCGGACGGCGTGCGAAGATTGTCCTCGAGCACATAAAAGTCGTCCTCGTCGATACGAATGACATCGATTCCGGCAATATGGACATAAATGTCGTGCGGGATTCGCCGTCCCGCCATTTCGGGCACGAAATAGGGATTGCGGTAGATCATGTCGGCCGGCACGATCCCGCTCTTGATGATCTCCTGCGGGCCATAGACGTCGGCAAGAAACAGATTGAGCGCTTTCACCCTCTGCACGAGGCCCGCCTCCAGCCTCGCCCATTCGCAGCGGCCGATGATCCGCGGGATGATGTCGAAAGGAATGAGGCGTTCGGTCGCATCTTTGTCGCCGTAGACTGCAAAAGTAATGCCTATCCGGCGAAACAGAAGTTCGGCTTCCTCCCGCCGGAAGGCGAGAAGCTCGGCCGGAGTTTCTGCAAGCCAGCGCGCGATCTTGCCGTAGTGAGGGCGAATGCTTCCATCGCTGCGGGTCATTTCATCGAATTTTGGCGCCATGCGCGGGACCTGGAATTGGAGTTCCTGGAATTGGAGGTCAGGCGATTGAAATGCCTGCAGAGACACGGTGCAAGATTAATTCCGCTTGCCGGATTGGCGAAGCGGCAAATTGGCCATCGCGCCGGGCTACGCCCCTTATTCGAAGAATTTCAGGGTCTTTATCGGCAAATTGCACGCGCGAAGGCGCTTCGCGAGCGTCAGCAGCCGTGCAAACTGGAAGTTTTCAGCAAGGTAAAGAATTGGAAACCTGGAGGCGCTTAAATTCGCGCGAGGATCGGCTCTAGAGCGATCTCGGCATAAGCGGAGCCTCGCACATGTACCTCCCGATGATCTCGCCGATATTCTCGCGAGATGTGGACGAACCGGATGCGATCTCGCTCCGAGCGCCGCCGCTCGGCTCCCTGGTCCAGGTCGTCCGCGCACTGTTTTGCGGCTTGATCATGGGCCTGGTGTTCGCCTACGCCTTGTCGTGCTCTCAGGCTCATGCTCGAGCAAATCACGACGAAGCCCAATTTCATGCCTTCATCGAAGGTCTTTGGCCGCGGGCCCAGCCGCGCGGCGTCCGCCGCACGACTTTCGATCGCGCCTTTAAGGGTGTCACTGCAGACCCGAGCCTGTTGGCGCTGACCCAAAAGCAGCCGGAAGTTGTCAAGACGCTGGCGCAATATTTGACATCCGCGGTCAGCGACACGCGGATCGAGGCCGGTCGCGATAAAGCTCGGGAATGGAAGGACGTACTCGCCCGCGCCAGCCGCATTTATGGGGTCGATCCGGCCATTATACTGGGCGTCTGGGGGCTCGAGAGCAATTTCGGCAGCCATATGGGCGATCGTTCGACGATTCGCTGTCTCGCAACCTTGGCCTTCGCGCATTACCGTGGCGATTATTTCAAGCGCGAGCTCGTCGATGCACTCGAAATCCTTGACCAGGGCCATGTCACGGCGGCGAAAATGCAAGGGTCCTGGGCCGGCGCAATGGGCCAGACGCAATTCATGCCGTCGAGCTTCAAACGCTATGCCATCGATTTCGATGGCGACGGCCGCAAGGACATTTGGCACAATGTGGCGGATGCCCTGGGCTCGACTGCCAATTACCTGCGCAAACACGGCTGGAAATCCGGCGAGCCCTGGGGCTATGAGATCGTCCTTCCGGCAGATATCGAGGCGGCCCGCCTTGCGGGCGGCAAAGAGCGGTCCTTAATTTTCTGGTCGCAGCAGGGCTTGACCCGCGTCGACGGCAGGCCTTTGCCCGCCAAAGGTTCTGCGAGCTTGCTTGTGCCGGCGGGCGGCGAGGGCCGCGCCTTTCTCGTCACCCATAATTTCAAGGTCATCAAAACTTATAATAATTCGACCTCCTACGCGCTGGGCGTCGCGCTTCTGGGTGCCCGGATCGTCGCCATCAAGCCAGCAAAGACTATGGCACAGCAGTAACGGCAAGAGCTCGCCGTCATCGAATTGTCATGCTGATCGGCGCTGTTGCGGCGAACGGAAATCGTAACCAGCGGACGCTCAGCCCATGGACTTCTACCGGCGTTTCACTCTGCTCGTCTGCGCGCCTTTCTTCGACGAGCAGGATCTCGAAGGCTTGCGGCTGAAGCAGATCATTGCCGCCGTCGAAAAGCTCGGCATAGAGGTTGTGCGGGCGCGGCGCACGGAAGATGCCGAAATCGCCGTCCAGACCGATGCGGCGATCGGCTGCATCCTCGTCGATTGGGGCAAGAAGGGCGTCGAAGGCAAGACCGCGGCGCTGATCAATCTGATGCGCCGGCGCGGCCTTGAAATGCCGATTGTGATGCTGATTCGCCGCAAGCAGTTCGAAGACATTCCCGTCGAAGTCCTCGATTATATCGACGGCTATGTCTTTCTTGCCGAAGAGACGCCGGAATTCATCGCCAAAAATCTGGTCAGCCGGTTGAAGCAATATTCCGACACGCTGAAGACGCCATTCTTCGGTGCGCTCGTCGACTATGCCGAAGAAGGCAATCAGCTCTGGACCTGTCCCGGCCATAACGGCGGGATCTTTTACCGGCGAAGTCCGATAGGCCGTATCTTCGTCGAACATTTCGGCGAAGCGATCTTTCGTGATGATCTCGACAATTCGGTTCTCGAGCTCGGCGACCTTCTGGTCCACGAGGGCCCGGCTTTGCGCGCCCAGAAGGAAGCGGCGGCGATTTTCGGCGCCGAAAAGACCTATTTCGTTCTGAACGGCACCTCTTCGTCGAACAAGATCGTGCTCTCCGCACTGGTCGCGCAAGATGATCTCGTTCTCTTCGATCGCAACAATCACAAGGCGGCGCATCACGGCGCCCTGTTCATCGGCGGCGCCATTCCGATCTATCTCGAAACCGATCGCAATCAATATGGGCTGATCGGCCCGATCGACTACCAGGCGCTCGACGAGGCGCGCATCCGCGAAAAGATCCGCAATCATCCGCTCATCAAAGATAAGGACGCATGGCAGCGGCAGCGGCCCTTCCGCGTCGCCGTCATCGAGCAATGCACTTATGATGGCACGATCTACGACGCGCAGACGATCCTCGCGAAAATCGGTCATTTGTGCGAATATATTCTGTTCGACGAAGCCTGGGCTGGCTTCATGAAATTCCACCCGCTCTATGCGCATCGTTTCGCCATGGGGCTTGCCCAACTCGGCCCGAACGATCCCGGCATTATCGCGACGCAATCGAGCCACAAACAGCTCGCGAGCTTCTCGCAAGCCTCGCAGATCCATGTGAAGGATCGGCATATCCGTGGCCAGGATCGCAGGATCGAGCACCGCAGATTCAACGAATTCTTTCTTCTGCATGCCTCGACATCGCCGTTCTATCCTTTGTTTGCTTCGCTCGACGTCGGTGCGCAGATGATGAAGGGGCGGTCCGGTGAAGTTCTTTGGGACGATACCGTTCGTTTAGGCATCGAGATCCGCAAAAAATTGCGTGCGATACGCCGCGAATTCGAAGAAAAGGAGCGCGATCCGGCACGCCGTTGGTTCTTCGATCCTTTCGTGCCCGACCGCGTGAAAATGCCCGCGGCGAATTCGGGCGAAACAGAGCGCGAGATCGCATGGGAAGATGTGCCGACGGAAGCGCTCGCTTCCGACACGCGCTATTGGGAATTGACGCCGGGCGCGCTCTGGCACGGCTTCAGCCGTGTTGCACCGGGCTATGCGATCACCGATCCGAACAAGTTGACTTTGCTGACGCCGGGTTTCGACCGCCGCACAGGAGCTTATGAGACGTCCGGCATTCCGGCGCCCGTCGTCGCGCAATATTTGCGTGAAAATCGTATCGTGCCGGAAAAGAACGATCTCAATTCGCTGCTCTTCCTTTTGACGCCCGGCGTCGAATCGAGCAAGTCCGGCACGCTTTTGGGCACGCTCGTCGCCTTCAAGCGCCTGCATGACGAGAATGCGCGGCTGGAGGACGTGATCCCCGAATTCGTGCGGCTGCGGCCGCAGCGCTATGGCGGTATCCGCCTGCGCGACCTCTGCGGTGAGATGCATGCCTTCTTCCGCGATGCCGGCACCAGCCGATTGCAAAAGGCGCAATTCATGGCGGATCATCTGCCGGAAGTCGCCATGGCGCCGCACGAGGCGGTGCGCCAAATGGTGCGCAACAAGGTCGATTACGTGCCGATTGCCGCGGCCGCGGGACGGATCGCGGCGACGCTCTTCGTCGTCTATCCGCCGGGGATCGCGACCGTCGTGCCGGGCGAACGGCTGAGCGATCGAGCCAAGCCCATGCTCGACTATCTTTTCATGTTTGAAAAAAGCGCCAATCTTTTTCCCGGCTTCGAAGCGGAGATCCAGGGGCTCTACCGCGAGATCGAAGCGGATGGGCGGGTGCGGTTTTATACCTATGTGGTGCGGGAGTAGGGTTAATAGCCGCCACTTTTTAAATAATGGGGCTTCAGTCGGCTGAGGAAGCGCCGCCCCTCTTTCAGCCTCCCGCTTCGCCGCCGCCCGTCCTTTCGGACTCGTCCGTCAATGTCACCGCGCGCTGCTGCGAGGTGTCGACCGACAGGTGGAAAACGTCCGGCCGGGCATAATGCCCGACGATGTCGAGATCATATTTGCCGCGCGCGATGATGCGGCGGTCGAGCTCCGCCAAACGGATCGCCTCGCCCTCAAAATTAGGCTCGACGAGAATGGTCCCAAGAGGATCGATGATGCAGGCGCCGCCCCGCATCAGCACCGTCGCCGGATCATCGCCCTGGATCGCATTGTAGGCTGCCGGGCAATCGGCGCGGGTGAGATATTGGCAAGCGGACAGGACGAAGCAGCGGCCCTCGAGCGCGATCATGCGCATGGTCGGCAGCCATGTTTCGCGGTCGTCGGCTGTCGGCGCGCAATAAAGTTCGATGCCCTGCGCATACATGGCCATGCGCAGCAGCGGCATATAATTTTCCCAGCAGATCACGCTGCCGAAGCGGCCGACCGCACTGTCGACGACGCTCAGCGTCGAGCCGTCGCCGAAACCCCAAACCAGCCGTTCCAGCGCGGTCGGCATGAGCTTGCGGTGTTTGCCGAGCAGGCTGCCGTCGGGGCCATACATCAGCGCCGTGCAGTAGAGCGTGCCGCCATCGCGTTCGATCACGCCAACAACCAAGTGCACGCCGTTGTCGCGCGCGGCCTGGCTGATCAGCTCGCTCTGCGGCCCGGGAACGTCGATGGCACTTTCGAAGTAGCGCGCGAAGTCGTCGCGGCCTTCGAGGCTACGCATGCCGAGGCGCGCGCCGAAATCGAGGCCCTTCGGATAGCCGCCGATGAAGGCCTCGGGAAAGACGATGATGTCCGCGCCTTGGCCGGCCGCGTCGCGCGTGAGGTCGACGAACTTCTTCATGGTACGGGGCGTATCGAAGACGATCGACGCCGCTTGGACGACAGCTGCCTTGACGATCGAGTTGCTCACAATGCGCTCCTTTGTTCGGCGCCGAGTTTTCCTGGTGAAGACGGCGCGGTCACAGCAGTCCTCACCACAGTCACGTTTTGAACCGCAACCGCGAACAGAAGAGAAAGGCGCACCGGCCTTGACGGCGTCCCACCCTCACGAATGAAACCAGATATCGTCCGGCAGCGATTCATTGCCGCGGCCGAGCGCGCGCTGCATCATCACCGTATCGGTCCAATGGCCGAATTTGAAACCGATGGATTTCAGAATGCCGACCTGCACGAAGCCGAGAGATTCGTGCAGATGCAGCGAGGCGATATTGGCGCCGTCGATATAGGAGATCATCTGGCGATAGCCGCCTTCGGCGCAAGCCTCGATCAAGGCCGGCAGCAATTGCCGGCCGATGCCCGCGTGCAGATGATCCTTATGCACATAGATCGAATGTTTCACCGTATAGCGATAGGCCGGCCTCTTGCGGAACGGCACTGCATAGGCATAGCCGACGACCATTCCATCCTTTTCGGCGACGAGATGCGGCAGGCGCCGCTTCAGCATGGTCTTGCGCCGGCGCTTCAGATCATCGGATTGAAACGGTTCGATCTCGAAGTCTCCGAGGCCATGCTGAATATGATAGGTGTAAATGGCGATCATCGCCGGTACGTCGTCTTCGGTCGAAGGGCGCACGCGAATCGCCGGGCCCGGAGCGGGCAGAGTGTCGTTTTGGCCGACTTGTTGTGGCTCGAGTTCTTCGCGATCGATCATTTCGATATGCCGGTTTGATAACAAAGGATTGCTGACAGAAGCATCGGGGAAGCCGTGCCGACGGCGATGAACAAGATTCGCTCGAACCTTCTTTAATCTTTGTTTCACCCTTGAAAAAGCGAAAAATATCGCAATGGACCAATCGGCTCTCGTGATCCTCGTTACGCGACCGAACTGATCGCCCGTCACTTTTCCGTCTATCAGTCGAATACCGAATGCGCCGCGATTGAAGTTGAAACGGAGGATTGGATGGAGACGACCATCCGGCAGTGCGGTAAGAACATTCATGCGAGACTGGCGCCCGCAAAAAGCTGCCGACCTGCCCGAGGGGCTCATTCTGTTCGACGGAGTCTGCGTTCTCTGTTCGGGCTCGGTGAAGTTTATCATCCGGCGCGATCCGGAGGCGCGTTACCGCTTCGCATCGATCCAGTCGGAGTTCGGCCGCGTGCTTGCCAGCCGATTTGGAATTGATGCCGAAGCGCCGCAATCCAACGTCGTGATCCGCGACGGCATGGCTTGGTTCAAAGGCGATTCGACCCTGCGCGTCTTGCGCGACCTGCCCGGATGGGGCTGGACCAGAGCCTTTCGCCTGCTGCCGCGCCCGATGCGCAATTTTTTCTACGATTTCATTGCGCGCAATCGCTATCGTTTTTTCGGCAAGCGCGAGACGTGCTTCGTGCCGCCGCCCGAACTCCGAAGCCGGTTCGTCATCGCGCCGGACGAGACCGCATGACGCGGCTCATGATAGAGCGGAGGAGGATCGAGTGCCGGACTTGGGCACTGCCGATCTTAGACCTCATCTACAACAATCACGATATGCAGCTTTCGCGGCCCGTGAACGCCGAGCAGCGATTTCTGCGCAATGTCGCGCGTGCGCGATGGGCCGCTGATGAAGGTTACGGTTCGCGGCATCACCCCTTTGCCGAATACGGCGCGGAGCTTTTCCCAGACGAGCTCGTAATCGCCGAGGATCTCGTTCGCCCGCAAGACGACGATATGCGTGTCGGGCAGAAAATTCAGTGTCGTCGGATTGTCCTTGCCGGACACCATCACCAAGGTTCCGGTTTCTGCGACGCCTGCAAAAGCATGGCTGACGCAGACGAGGTCCTGCCCCGCCGAGGCGCCGATTGCGACCTCGAGATTGGTCGCTTGCCAATTGAGCGCCGTGAGGCGGGGATCTGCTCCGATCCGGATCTTTGCCGGCAGGTTTTGACGACGCAAGTGATCGTCGACCTCGCCCGGCACGTCGCTTAACGCCGCAACCTCCGCGACGCTTGCCGCGACACGTTCGGCTTCGGCCCGAAACAGGAGTCGCAATCCTTCCCGGTCGAGTTGTCCCCGCGCGGGAATGACCCCCTTCGGCGCATGTTCCAGCCTGTCGTCCACGCTGCGCCGGCGCGGCATTTCCTGCCCGCTGACACCGAGGGCGCGGTGGATATTGGCGAAGACGTCGGAGCGTGCGCTCATGCGACTCTTGCTCCCCGTCCGCGCTTCGATCGCCATTGCGCCTGGAAGGTCGCACCTTGCGGCGCCGGGAAGTCGCGCGATGCCGTCCAGCCATCGGCGAAGGGCAGCGTGGTGAAGCCGCCGGTCTTGCGGCCGAGACGCGCAAGCGCGAGCATGGCGAGCCATGTGGCGTGCCGGTAGAGCCATGGCCGCGTGGCGAAGAACGCCCAGAAGGCAAGGCCGATGCGGTGGCGTAACGGCGTCAAGTGACGCTCGAATTCGCGTTCGCGCCAATGCCGCATCATTTTCGGCAAAGGGATGCGCATCGGGCAGACGCTTTCGCAGCGCCCGCAAAAGGTCGAGGCATTCGGCAAATGTCCCGCCTTGTCGACGCCGACGAGGGAAGGCGTGAGAACTGCGCCCATCGGCCCGGAATAGACCCAGCCATAGGCATGGCCGCCGACGGCCTGATAGACGGGGCAATGGTTCAGGCAGGCACCGCAGCGGATGCAACGCAACATGTCGGCAAATTCGGTGCCGAGCATGTTGGTACGGCCGTTGTCGAGAAGCACAACGTGATAAGCTTGCGGGCCATCGGGATCTTCGGCACGGCGCGGGCCGGTCGAAAACGTCGTATAGACCGACATCTCCTGACCGGTCGCCGAACGGGCTAAAACCCGAAGAATCTGCGTCGCGTCTTCGAGCGTCGGGACGAGCTTTTCGATCGAGGCCAGAACGATATGGACTTTGGGCAAGGTCTGGGTCAGATCGCCGTTGCCTTCATTGGTGACGATAATGGACGTCCCGGTTTCGGCGACGAGAAAATTGGCGCCGGTGATGCCGACATCGGCTGCTAAGAATTTGTCGCGCAATATCGCGCGGGCTTCCGCGAGCAAAGAGGTCGGCTCGCTGAGATCGCGGCCTGCCGGCAGATCGACGTGGACGCGGCGAAAATCGCTCTCGACCTGACCTTGGCTGAGATGAATTGCGGGCGCGATGATGTGCGAGGGTGTTTCGTGGCGGATCTGGATGATATATTCGCCGAGATCGGTCTCGATCGCTTCGATGCCGTTGGCTTCGAGCCCGGCATTGAGGCCGATCTCCTCGGAAATCATGGATTTGCCTTTGGTCACATGCTTTGCGCCGTGATTTTGGCAGATTTCCAGCACGATTTTGTTGGCTTCCTCGGCGTCGCGGGCATAGTGCACCACCCCGCCGCTCTCGATGACTTTTTTCTCATAAGCTTCGAGATAGAGATCGAGATGGGCGAGCGTGTGGTTCTTGATGTCGCGCGCGTTGTCGCGCAGAGATTCGAATTCCGGCAGGCGCGCTGCCGCTGCCGCGCGATCGCCGACGAGGCCTGTAGGGAGCGAAGCCAAAGCCTCTTGCAATTGCCCGTCGCCCAAAGCGCGATGGGCATTCGCTTTGAACTGCGGCGTGGTCAGCGAGACGGTCATTTCCGCGATCCAGGGTTTTGGGCGACGCAGATTGCCGGTTGATCCGCCATGCCGGCGAGCACTTCGGCAAAATGGCGGACTTCAATGAGGGCGCCGTCACGCGTCAGTTTCCCGGCCATGTTCATGAGGCAGCCAAGATCACCGGCGAGGAGCACGCGCGCGCCGGACGCTTCGGCATTGGCGACCTTCTTGTCGGCGATAGCGGCGGATATCTCGCCATATTTGACGGCGAAAGTGCCACCGAATCCGCAACAAATGTCATGCTCCGGCATTTCGACGAGTTCTAATCCGCGCACGCTCGCCAGCAATTTGCGCGGCTGCGCGGCAATGCCGAGCTCACGCAGGCCGGAACAGGAATCGTGATAAGTCGCCTGTCCGACGAATTCCGCATCGACGCTCGATACGTCCATCACGTCGGTGAGAAAGCTCGCAAGCTCGTAAACTTTGGCCGCAAACGCATTGGCTTTGCCGGCGAGATTGGGATCGTCCGCAAAAAGTGCCGGATAATGTTTGGCGAGCATGCCGGCGCATGAACCCGACGGCACGACGATGAAGTCGCAGGCTGCGAAAGCCTCGATGACTTGCAGGGCCAAGACCTTGGCTGTCTCGCGATCGCCAAAATTATAGGCCGGCTGGCCGCAGCAGGTTTGCTGCGGCACGGAAACGTCGCAGCCGGCATCTTCGATGAGCTTGGCGGCGGCAAAGCCGACGCTCGGCCGGAAGAGGTCGACGAGACAGGTGACGAATAGCCCGACGCGTGGCCTTGCCGCCGAAGGTTCATTCTTGGTCGTGCTCATACTGCATCTATACCCTGAATCCGAAGGATCTCAGGGTTCTTTTCCGTTAAATCGCGCGATGGCGATTTGCTGGATCAGCGCCGCCTCGTCCTTCAAAACGGCGGTATGGAAGACGCAGCCGAGCGCGTCAATGGGGCTGACGGTGGGGTAGCGTCCTAGGCCTTGAACTCATATATGCGCCGATCGGACTGACTGCCCGAGTCCGCTTTGTCGCCGATAGCCGACGAATCGTTGCATCGCAGCGAAACGACGCGATGCGCCAACAACGGCCAACGGTGGAGTTTCGCGCGTAACTTTTGCACAGCCAAACCCTTTGATCCCACTGGCGCTGTGTTTCCATTCGAAAGTGTTGATTTATGCGGGAATGAACGGCAGCCAGCTCGGCGATGGCCGATTTATAGTTCCATCCTGACGAAGGGCGTTAATACGTCGAATGCGAATGATGTCAAATTCTATATTTGCACCATTCGTGTCTTTGTCCGCGCCGGCAACAATGATGCCCACCGGAAACCATCGATGGCAGCCGTTGCGCTCAATATGCATCAGCACAGGGCCGCCGCTGCACCCGCTCAAATTCGCACCGAGGCTAGGGAATCCTGGAGCTTCCCGAATACGCATATCTCGTTGTGGCTCGTAGGTTGCTATAATATCGTTGGTGGTGACATCTTCTGCAAAGCACATATTAACGTATGCTCTAAATTCGACATTAGAATGAGACGATAGATTTTTGAGTTCCTCAGGAAATCCTGCCAAGCTAAGCGCTGTGTCTTTATCTGGCCTCGGCGGCGGCCATTCGGCTCTGCAATCAATCGCTACCGCTTCACTCCCAATCAGTTGTTCCTCTGTGATGCTGAACGTTGCAATATCAAGCTCGGCGTCCCTGTCGATTATTGAACTCGCGAGATCGAAAAGAACCGTTCGAAGGAGACAGACAAGCTGTGGTTCCTGCCTAATGGCCTCCTCAAATACCTCGATCACATGATTTGCCGTGATGCCAACCAGCCCCGCATTAAAACGCAGTATGAAACAAGTCCCCCCCGACAACCGCTTTGGCCAAGGCTCCCGAGGATTATGCCAAATCAAAGGCCTCGCCACCTTCATAGTAAATTCAGCGACTTGTTTGTTCAGCGCCATCTCTTCTGATGTAAAATGGCGCGGCGAACTCATTTGGTTTTCTTTGTTTTAAAGGGATGTCAACGCCGCGAAAGCGGCAGGACAGCAAGCAACCACGCCTCGGTGCGGTTTCCGCGCTCCCGGTTGGTCTCGTCATCGGGACTTAATTAACAGTAACTATCCAGTGACCGCCTTTGTCCGTAATGTCGTATTTGTGTGCAAATCGGTCACAGCTCAACTCGAAACCGCGTGAAAATATAGTGGGTCGGGCTGCACTAATCGATTCACACATATAGTCGTTAGCGCGAACTATCGTAACCAGTTTATTTATCAAATCGATGTCTTCAGGACCATCCTTATACAAGACGGCATCAGCCTCAACTGGGACAATCGATGCCGGATATTTTTTCTCTTTCTTTGGTGACGGCGGCGACTGGGCCTGCGGTGACGGCGTCTCGCGGGAAGCGCTGGATGCGGGCGACGATGCAACGCGGTCGGCCAGCGTCGTATCCGGTTGACCGCGTAGGGCTGGAAAACGAGCATAGAGGTCGGCAAGGTTGGATTGGGCAGTAACGTTCCCTTGCTCGGCGGCTTTGCGATACCACTTCACCGCCTCGGCAAAGTTTGGCGCCACTCCTTGGCCATTTGCATACATAAAGCCTAAGCCGTTTTGAGCGTCTGCATAGCCCTGGTCAGCGGCCTTGCGAAACCACTTCACCGCCTCGGCATAATCCGTCGACATGCCTTGGCCGGACTGGTACATGACCCCTAAATTCGACTGGGCAGCAGCGTAGCCCTGGTCAGCGGCCTTGCGAAACCAATCCGCCGCCAGAGCATAGTCCTGCGGCACGCCGAGGCCATTCACATACATGCCTCCGAGATTGAACTGCGCGATAGCATAGCCCTGGTCGGTGGCCTTACGATACCACCTCACCGCTTCGGCATAGTCCCGTGCAACGCCCTGACCTTTGACGTACATAGCCCCGAGGTCGGTTTGGGCAGTAGCGTCACCGCGCTCCGCTAGAGGGCGAAAACACTTTAGTGCCGTAGCATAGTCGCCGCGACGATACGCTACGTCGCCATCCTGGAGCGTCCCGCTTGTCGGCGATCCCGCCACAACAGACGCCTCAAGTGTCGCGACTCTCGCTTCTGTCAGGCGCAGGATGCACTGCTTGGAAGAAATCGGGTCTAGTTCTGGTTGGTCACATTGGCTTTTTCTTAATGCGATCCATACACGTTGCGCCTCAAGCAAGAAGCGGCGCTGATTACCATCAATCTGGGCGTAGTTATTTTTAAACGCTTGGCCCATGCGGCCATCCCACCGCGCCAAATCAGGATCGGCGCAAATTGCGCGTTCGATATGGGTCGCCGCTTTTGCGCAGTCAAAGCTTGGCAGCATGAGAGCCGAAGATTGAGACTTCGCGGGCAGGGCCGAAAGCGACAAGGATAAGCCATTGACCACGGCCGCAATTATGACAGCACTACAACGCATCAGTCCATCTTCCTCCTCGGCGCCGCGATTGCGATGAGCTGCCATGGCCGCTGGCCGCAAGAGAATTACGATTACTCTGCCCGAACATAAAGAGCGTGACGGCAAAGTCCAGGCGTTCCAAAGAAATTAGGCGAAAGCGGCATAAACCCCCATTCAATAAAATACACCGTGACGCTAAGGTTTTGATTTCTGCACCGCCTCGTCCGCCGTCGGTGGGCTATACTCACAATCTGAGTTCGCATCGCGCTAAACAGGACGCCAGCCGAGGACAAGATGCCCGCCACCTCCGACATGCTCGCCGTTAGCCGAACGGCTCAGCGGCTAGCCTCAGGTTACTATGCATTTCTCGTAGCTCAATTGGTCGCAGCTAACCCGCAGTCAATCAATTCGCTGCCACCACCAAAGGCGCTAGGTGAGGACCCGATTGGCGAGATCAAGCGCAAGGACGGAACCGCTCACACCTTGAACCTGCGCCACTACCTCGATCTATTCCGCGAGGATCATGGCGTGCAGCGCGAGGTGCTGTGGACGTGGGCCATGGGCGCGCTGCTGACTCTAGGCGACGAACTGTCGGCGCACCGTTATTTTGATCGAGCGCCGGTACTGGAGCTTGTGTACCATCTTCGAAACGGTGTCGCCCACGGCAACCGATTCAACATCACAAAGGAAGGTCGAGCTCGGTTGGCGCGAAAACCGGCTCACAACCGAAACGCCGCAGTGAAAAGCCCCACCGGCGTTGTCTACGAAATAACATCTTCCCTGTCAGGGCCATTGCTCCTCGATTTCATGGGGCCTGCGGACGTAATCGATCTACTGCAATCGGTCGAAGTGCACCTGTCCAAAGCCGCCGGTGCGCGACGCTAACGTCCATCAGGCGAAGCGCCGCGACGGGCTTGGATCGAAGGTTAGCGCGACCGCTCAGGGCATGGCCTCAAAAGCCCCGAGTCTTGGTCGGAATTGGGTGATGCGGAAGTGTTGAGTTTTGCACGGCTGGCGCAATGTCGGCTTTCTTAGGAACTGCGGGCGAGGCCGGGCGACAGAGCGCTATCGTCGGCCTTTGACACATGGTTGCCGTTTAAATGAGCATCCGCTCCGCTTGAAAACAGACATCGTGAGAATTGAATTCATCGGTACGGTTTCGTGAGATGCTTTGCCTGCGCGTGAACAAATTTTAGAGCGTCTCTCACCACAAATGTAAGATTTCGCAGTGACTCGATCTGTCCGCTGTCATTGAACCCATGTGTGTTAAAACCCATCCGTCCATACAGAGCAAACGACAATGGGATAGTATTGGGGGGAACATTCCTGTCGCTCGCGTGGATATGCTTGAAGTCGTGCGCCACGATGTCGACGAGCTTGAATTCGATTGATTGACGGCCCCACACCTGTCGCAAGGTTGCGGGCCGTTTCTTGACAATCTCTGCCGCTCGATCGATCGAATGATAGGTGGCTACGCAGGCAAGATAGCAGTGCCGAAGTGAAAATGGATTGCGTTGGAACTCTTCAACAGTAGGCTCGACGACGAGCTTCAAATACTTAGTGAGCGCGTCCACGGGCTTGCTCCTTAGGCAACTCCTTGAACGTTTGATTGAGCCATGTCTCGATCATGTATGCGACGCCGGCACGCGCAAGAAATGCAATACGTGCCGAGTGCTTCGCCTCAAGCCATGAATAAAACTCTGCGAAGGATGGCTGCGTTTCTGGCGAGACCGTCACCCCGTGCTCTTCCGCCCACAGACCACACAAATAACGAACTGATTGAGCGCATTCCTCGCTAGTCATTGTCCTGCATTCCTACCGATTGATTCATGCCACAGTATACACATGTCCGTGTGCGTCTGCAGCACACCTTGAATTCTGCACACCGGAGAACGCCCTAGGGCGCTGGCGACAGTCGCATAAGCCCCATTACGTCAAATCGCACCTTTCTCGAAATTCGTGATTTTCGACAAATTTCTACGCTCTCGCTCAAATGACCGCTTCGGGTCATTCGCGTCGGTTATGTGATGTCCGGGATATGTCCAGTTAGGGGGTAATCTCGGAACTGCCGTCGTTCGATCCGTTGACCTTATCGTCGCCGCTCGGACGGGGCTTTCGTGCGGGCAGGATCTGGATTCGGGGCGCCTGTTGCACTCGGACGGGTTCGTCCGCCGCAACCAAGGCTAAGGCAACACGCCAGATTAAGTGCTCCACGTTGCCGGATGGGCGCAACCTCTCCCCGCTCGCGGGGAGAGGTCGAGCCATACGGCGTTGCGAAGCGACGCCCGTCGCGAGCAACGCGCTATGGCGAGGGTGAGGGGCGGGGTGAGTAGCCACCATATCCGGCCACAGATGCAGCACGCGCCTTGTGCCCATCCTCGTCGCATTGAAAGAACTCCCTTGATCAGCGTCGCAGCCAATCCTGTGCAACCGGGAACATATCTGACACTATGGACCGGATACATGCCTGACAGTTTCCTTGGTTTGTTCGGGTTTCATCGCTTCATGGCGGGCCGGCCGGCCCGCCATGAAGCGATGAAGCTTTTTC
>JBKQHN010000124.1:0-16624 GCA_052148755.1 Beijerinckiaceae bacterium
ATGACGATCTCCAACCTCGAGTTCGTCTATGTCACGGCCAGTGTGCCGGAAATTGATGTCGCCGTCGTCCACGAGAATGAAGAGGTGCAATTCTCGCTCGTGGCTTACTCCGGCCGAGAATTTCGTGGTCGCGTGACTTCGATCAGCGGCCTTCTCGATCCCGACACGAGGCGTGACAGGGTACGTATTTCCTATGAGAATCCCGAGACGCTTCTAAAGCCGAACATGTTCGCGACGGTTTCCTTTGTGCCGCCGCCGTTCGAAGAACTCCTGGTCCCGGCTTCGGCGCTTTTGATGAACAACGACAATACAACCGTCTTCGTCGAGACCAAGCCATGGACATTCGTACGCCGGACGATCACGCCCGGCCCCGATTACGAGGGCCAGGTCGAAATTCTGGGAGGCCTCTCTGCCGGCGAACGTATCGTCGTCAGAGGCGGCGTTTTGCTCAATGATTGAGCGTTTCGTCGGCATTTGTCTTTCGCAGCGGGCGATCGTCATCGTCATTGCTCTGCTTGCCGCGGCCTATGGCGTCTACGCCTGGACGCAATTGAAGATCGAAGCCTATCCCGACATCTCCGACGTGACCGCGCAAGTGACGACCCAGGCGCTCGGATTGCCGGCGGAAGACGTCGAACAGCAGATCACGATTCCGCTCGAACGCGCCCTGTCGAACACGCCCGGCATGACGACCATGCGTTCAAGTTCGACGTTCGGCCTTTCGCTGATCACCATGGTCTTTCGTGACGGTTCGGAGGATTATTGGGAGCGCCAGCGTATTCAAGAACGCGTCAACCAAGTCAGTTTTCCTTCGGCGATTCAACCCGGATTGGATCCGGTCACCGGTCCGATCGACGAAATTTTCCGCTTTACGCTGGAGTCCGACAGCAAGAACTTGCTGGAACTTTCGGACATCCAGAACTGGGTGGTCGCGCCCGCGTTTCTGCGCGTTCCCGGCATCGCCAATGTCGATCTTTTCGGCGGCTTCACGAAGCAATATACGATCGAGGTCGACCCGGATCAGTTGCAGCGTTTCGGCGTCGCGCTGACCGACGTCGTCAATGCGATCAATAACAACAATACTTATGGCAGCGGCAGCCGCATTGCCCGCGGGCAGCAGTCCTATGTGATTCGCCAGACGGGACTGATCCGCACGCTCGATGATCTCGGCAATATCGTCGTGACCCAACACCACGGCGTACCGGTCCTCGTGCGCGACCTCGGTCGCCTCGAATTCAGCCATCAGGAACGGGAGGGCATTCTCGGCAAGAACAATAATCCGGACACGGTTCAGGCCAACCTCCAGATGCTCAAGGGTGAAAACCCGTCGCAAGTACTGAAGGCCGTGCAAGCCAAAGTGGCTGAATTGCAAGAGCAGCTCGACCCGCTCGACGTCCATATTGTGCCCTACATAGATCGCGATAATCTCGTCAATTCGACGATCGAAAAAGTCGGCCATACGATCGGCGAAGGTGTCGCGCTCGTTTTCATTGTGCTCATTCTGTTTCTTGGCTCGCCGCGCAGCGCCATTGTCGTCGCGATCACCATTCCGCTGTCGCTCGTCTCCGCCTTCGTCTTGATGAACGCGACGAAACTTCCGGCCAATCTCTTGTCGCTCGGATCAATCGATTTCGGTGTCATCGTCGACGGAGCGATCGTCGTGACCGAGGCCATTCTGGTGCGACGTGAAGCAGCCCCTGATCTGCCGCTCGATGAGCAAGACATCAAGCATACGGCCGCTCATGTCACGCAGCCTATCTTCTTCGCGACCTTGATCATCATGACGGCCTATCTGCCCCTGCTGGGCTTGGAGCGGGCGGAAGCCAAGCTCTTTTCGCCGATTGCCTATACAATCGTCTACGCGCTGTTTGGGGCACTGCTCTGCAGCCTGATGTTGGTACCGGGCCTCGCATTCATAGCGTTTCGCAAGCCACGCAAGATTTTCCACAACAAGCCGCTCGAGGCATTGCGAAGCGGCTACAGATATTTGCTCGGCCATTTTTTGTCTGCGCCAATCATAGTCTACGGCATTGCCGTTGTCGCACTTGGCACGGTGGTCGTACTCGGTATCACCGTCGGCAAGGAATTCCTTCCTGAACTCGATGAAGGCTCGCTTTGGCTGCAGGTTCAACTGCCGAGCGGCATTTCACTCGATACCGCGAGCGAAATGGCGAGCGACTTGCGGCGTGTGATCAAGGAGTTCCCCGAGGTCGACACGGCTATTTCGCAATTGGGCCGGAGTGACAGCCGGATGGATCCTTGGACGTTTTCGCACATCGAAATTCCCGTCACTTTGCGGCGCTACGACACTTGGCCGGACCACGAAAGCAAGCATGAATTCGTCGCACGCCTGCGCGCCCGGCTCGATCAATTGCCCGGTTACCAGATCGGCATCAGTCAGCCGATCATCGACAATGTGAATGATGTGGTGGCCGGCGCACACAGCGCCCTCGTTCTGCGGGTCGTCGGCCAGGATCTCAAAGAGGGACGCCGGATTGGGGAAGAGGTCGTTGCAGTGTTGCGGACGGTGCAGGGGACATCCCAGGCATCCGTCTTTCAGGAGCCGCCGATTCCGCAAATCTCGGTTCAAGCCGACCGTGCGGCTCTGGCGCGCTTCGGCCTCAATATTTCCGACGTCGCCAATTTGGTGACGAATGGCGTGGGTGGCGAGCCGATCGGACAGGTCTATGTCGAAGACCGTATCTATAACCTGACGACGCGGTTTCCCCGCGAGCAGCGTGACAGCCCGGAAACGCTTGGCCGATTGCTGCTGACGGCCCCCTCCGGCGCGAGAATTCCGCTGTCTCAGGTCGCCAGCATAAAATTGCTAAATGGCGAGAGCACGATTTCACACAATATGGCGAAACGGAATATCACCGTACGCATCGATTACGCCGATCGCGACTTGATCTCTTATCTCGCGGACGCACAGGCTAGAATTGCCAAAGACGTCAAATTCGACCCGACGAAATTTAGGCTCGAATGGGGCGGACAGTTTGAAAATCAGCGGCGTGCGCAAACGCGGCTGACGATCATCATGGGCGGCGTGCTCGCCATGATGCTTTTGTTTCTGTTCATCGGATTTGGCCAGCTCCGGCTGGCGCTTCTGATCCTTGGTGTCGTGCCGCTTGCAGCGCTCGGCGGCCTCATCGCGATCCACCTGCGCGGCGACACCCTCAATGTGGCCACCGGTGTCGGCTTCATTGCGCTGTTCGGTGTCGCAGTGCAAAACGGTATCCTGATGATTTCGAGCCTCAATCACATGCGCGGCCGCGTAGCCTCTCTGCGCGAAGCCGTGATGGAAGGCGCGTCTGAACGGTTTCGGCCTGTGTTGATGACGTCGACGGTTGCGACCGTCGGTATGCTTCCCGCCGCGCTTGCGACTGGTATCGGCAGCGACGTGCAGCGCTCACTCGCCACCGTCGTCGTCGGCGGCCTGATCGTCGCAACGATGTTGACGCTCTTCATTCTGCCGACGCTGTATTTTGTCCTCGAACGTTCGATCCACGATCGCGCCGAGGCACGCGAGCTTGTCGCTGCGAACCAAGATGAGTGAGGCGCTTGTGGCGGGTGAGCCCGAAACATTGATTGTGGTGACAGCGTCCTGCCGGAAAGCCAGGGCGCGCTGCCGCATGGCTTGTCTTGCTCTGGTTTGCGGGCGGCTCGCCTCGCTCCTCTTTCCGCTCGGTTTGGCCGGATGCATGGGCATGGTCGGACCCGACTTCGAGACTCCCAAGGCGCCGGAGACGAGCAGCTTCACACCGGAACCGCTTACGAGCCCAGGCGGCCAGAATTTTCAATTGGCGAAAGACCTTCCTGCGCAATGGTGGGACACCTTTCATTCGCAGTCGTTGACCGGACTGGTCGAACGATCACTCAAGAAGAACCCCTCGATCGAGGCTGCGGAAGCCGCGATTCGCGTTGCCGAAGCGACGCGCGATGCACAAAGAGGCGCCCTTTTTCCGCAGGCGTCGGGAGCTTTCGACGCAACGGCCAACCGGACACCGGGTTCCCTGTCGCCCGTGCCGGCCAGCGGCTCCTCGTACTACCGGCTCTACACGGCACAAGTGACAGTCAACTACGTGGTGGACATTTGGGGGGGAACGCGGCGCTCGATAGAAAATCTGCAGGCGCAGACCGAAATGCAGCGCTGGCAGTGGGAGGCGGCAAAGCTCACTTTGACGTCGAACGTCGTGACCGCCGCAATTCAAGAGGCTTCGCTGCGTGGGCAAATCGAAGCGACCAGAAATCTCATCAAAATCGCCGTCGAAATTCTCGGCAACTTCAAGAAACAAAAGGAGTTCGGGCAGGTTTCCGAGCTCGATGTCCTGACCCAGCAGGCGGCCCTCGAGACGTTCGAACAGACTTTGCCGCCGCTCGAGAAGCAATTGGCACAGCAGCGTGACCTTCTCACCGCGCTTGCCGGCCAATATTCGAGCGACGAGATCCGCGAGACCTTCAGCCTCGGCTCGTTCCGCCTGCCGCGGCAATTGCCCGTGACTTTGCCCTCCGCGCTGGTGCGGCAGCGGCCGGATGTCCTGTCGGCAGAAGCCAATATGCATGCGATGGACGCGTTGATCGGCGTGGCGATCGCCAACCGTCTTCCGAACATCACTTTGTCGGGACTGGTCGGCCCCCAGTCGACTTCTTTCGCGACGCTCTTCAATCCGGCCAGCATGGCTTGGACCTTCGGCGGCAATGTCGCGCAGACCATATTCGACGGCGGCACTTTGTATTTCCGGCAGAAGGCGGCGGAAGAATCCTATCGGCAAGCCGAGGCCGAATATCGCAACACGGTTATCACCGCCTTCCAGAACGTCACCGACGCCTTGCGCGCCCTGCAGGCGGACGCGCGCGCCGTCAGCGCGTCCGTGAGGGCGGAAAATACCGCGAAGCGCTTTCTGGATTTGGTGCGGCAGCAAGCCAAACTCGGCCAAGTGGCACCGCTCGTCATTCTAAACGCCCAGCAGACTTATCTGCAGGCCGTGATCAATCGCATTCAGGCACAAGCCAGCCGACTAGCCGATACGGCGGCGCTCTTCATGGCGCTCGGCGGCGGTTGGTGGAACCAGCCGGCTAATGATCCCGAGGCTCAGCAAGTGGCGAAGCAATAGGACTGCGACTTTTCCCAGTCTTCCAGTTTGACCGGATGGATCAGCGCTCCTATCATGTTTGGAAATATGATATATAGACTGCTTCGGCCTTTCTCGCTCGAGAGTTAGCTAGAGTTTGCAATGCGAACTAAAGCAGCTCGGTTAGCGACAGCTTAGATGCTGGTTCATGATTTTCGGCACAAGCAGCCGTTAAACGATTGTCGCACCGGCCGGCCGACAGTGAATGGCTTGCCTATCTGATTCTACAATATTGCTGCGGTTACGCGTTACGAGCTGCTGCAAAGATAATGTTGCCGCTAAATGCCGCTAAGGCATGGTTCAGGGAGGAATGATCATGGCGAATTTGGCACATTTCCGGGTTTTCGCCGGGAGCGACAAAACTCAGGCCCGTCCTGTTGTGCGGAAGATCGGACCAGCCGACTTACGGGAAGCCTTGGCGAGAGGTTTAGACGATTTCTGGGCGATGCCGTCACATGTCGTCTTCCTCGGCCTCATCTATCCCATAGCCGGTATTTGCATCTTCGCCTTTACGACCGACCAAAACGCCTTGCCACTCATCTTTCCGCTGATGTCCGGCTTTGCATTGATTGGTCCCTTCGCGGCGATCGGCTTATACGAAATCAGCCGGCGACGCGAACTCGGGCTCGATGCCTCCTGGCGGGATGCGTTCGCGGTGTTGCGCTTGCCTTCGATCCCTTCGATCCTGGCGCTCGCCCTGCTGGCAATGGTGATCCTCATCTGCTGGCTGGCGACGGCGCAGTTGCTCTACCAATGGCTCTTCGGGCCAAAGGCACCCGACTCTTACCTGGGCTTCCTCACGGAGGTTTTTACCACGTCCAGAGGCTGGACACTGATCCTGGTAGGCAATGCCATTGGCTTCCTCTACTCTGCCGTGGTCTTGTGCATCAGCGTCGTTTCCTTCCCGATGCTGGTTGACCGCAATGTGAGCGCGTTCGTGGCGGTCGAGACTTCCACCAGAGCCGTGCTGGCCAACCCTGTGACGATGGCGCTGTGGGGCTTGATCGTAGCCGCGGCTCTGGTGATCGGCACGCTCGCTCTGTTTGCAGGTCTCGCGGTTATCGTGCCGGTGCTCGGACATGCGGCCTGGCATTTGTATCGCAGGGTGGTGGAACCCGTTGCCCCGTTGGAGAGGAACCCTTAAGGGCAATCGTTGCAGAGCCTGGCTCTGAGACCGTCTAGAGCCGATCGCAATGTCATTGGGATCGGCTCTCTAACTTGAAGCCGAGAGGGGATTCACCCTTTAGGTTCTGTCGCCGCGCCCTTTTCAACGACACCAATTTTTTGGCCACCCGGTCTCGCTTTTCGATCGGGTGGCAAAATGGCGCCCGTGAAAGCGAAAGCCTGATCTACGGTCCAGCGCCGAAATAGAAGAGCCTATCGAGGTGCGTGTACACGGATTCGAACGCCATGATTGCGACGAACACCAAGACCGCGCCTGGCGGGACGAGAATGGCATAAATAAGCGCCAGCCGCTCCCAAGCCATGTGCATGAAGACTGCGATGATGAGACCCGCCTTCACGACCATGAAGAGCAGGATCAAAGACCATCGAAGTTGGCCCTGGAGGCCGAAATAATCGACCAGGTAAGAGCATGTGCTGAGCACGAAGAGCCAAAACCAAACCAGGAGATAGACCTTGATCGGATGTTGCTGGCCTTCGGCATGAGCTTGTTGCTGTGTCATGGCTGGCCTCACCACAGATAAAAAAGTGCGAAGATGAACACCCAGACGAGATCGACGAAATGCCAGTAAAGGCCCGTGATCTCGACATTCTCGTATCTACCTTTGCGGCTGGTGAAGAAACCGCGCCTTTCAACATCGAAATCGCCGCGCCAGACCTTGCGCGCAATGATCAGTAGAAAGATCACTCCGATCGTCACATGGGTGCCGTGGAAGCCGGTGATCATGAAGAAGCAAGAGCCAAATTGGTCTGCACCCCAGGGGTTGCCCCAGGGCCTAACCCCTTCCCGGATCAGCTTGGTCCATTCGAACGCTTGCATGCCGACGAAAGTCGCGCCGAAAGCCGCTGTTGCGAGCATCAAGGCGGCGGTTTTCACTCGATCGCGGCGATAGCCAAAATTGACCGCCATTGCCATGGTGCCGCTCGAACTGATCAGAACAAAGGTCATGATGGCGATGAGAATCAGCGGGACTTCCTGATCACCGAATCTCAAAGCAAAGACTTTGCTCGGATTTGGCCAGGGGACGGTGGTCGACATGCGCACCGTCATGTAGGAAATGAGAAAGCAGCTGAAGATGAATGTGTCGCTCAGGAGAAAGATCCACATCATGGCCTTTCCCCAAGGGACATTCTTGAACGCCCGCTGGTCCGAAGACCAATCGGCCACAAAGCCGCGCAAACCCTGCGGCCGTGTAATTGCGTCTCTAACGTTGAGCGCAGGTTCCGCCGTCATATTATTTCTCCGCTCAATGAAACAAGCAGGGTCGGATTACCGGGTCGGACTAGCTGATAAACCCACGACAAATAGTCACGACATCGCCGATGTAGCCGGTCAGCATAGCGAGTAGAACAAGCCACACGATAAGCAGGTAGTGCCAATAGGTCGTGCATAATCCCAGGCTCGGCCGCAATTGGGCGAGATCAACACCACGCCACATTTTTTCGCCGGTCCGCCCCAAGGCCACGAGACCTCCCGCCAAATGCAGCCCGTGCACACCTGTAAGCAGGTAGAAGAACGAATTGGCGGGGTTACCGGCCACGAGATAGCCCGAAGCGGTCATGAGTCGCCACGCCAAGAGCTGCCCCGTTAGGAATAAGAGAGCACAAAAGCCGCCGGCGAAGACGCCTAATCTCACGTCGTCCATGAGTCCCTTGCGCGCAGCAATCTTCGCCCATTGCAGCGCGGCACTGCTCGCGATCAGGACGCCAGTGTTGAACCACACGAGATTCGGGATCGGCAGCGGTCGCCAGTCTGCCGTTTCCATCCGAATGAAATAGGCAGCGATCAACAGCGCGAAGAGGGAGCTGACAACGGCGAGAAACACGCCGAGCCCGACCTTCGCGGCAGATTGGCGAGATGCGCCGGTGTCTGGCAGATCGCCAATGACGCCTTCTTCCAGCCAGGGTTTGGAAAACAGCCGCTGGCGCGACAGCCACCAAAAGGCAATTACCGCGATTACCGCTAGGAAGATGATCAAGACACTCACGGTGCCCCCCCGCGCGTAGCTAAATTTGCGGCCGGAGGCTGGTTCTGGGGGATGAAATCTTCCTTGGCGCCCGGCACGCTATAATCATAAGCCCAGCGATAGACGACCGGCAGTTCCTTGCCCCAATTGCCATGCGCCGGCGGGGTCTGAGGTGTCTGCCATTCGAGTGTCGTCGCCCTCCACGGATTGCCCCCGGCCTCTTTGCCTTTGAACAGGCTCCAAATCAGATTGAACAGAAACACGATCTGAGCAAAGCCCACGACCAGGGCCGCGATGGTGATGACGGCATTCAAAGCCTCGGCCGAGTGCGGCACGAAAGTTGTTTCGCCCAGGGCGAAATAGCGGCGCGGCACGCCGATGAGACCCAGATAATGCATGGGGAAGAAAATCGCATAGGTGCCGAGAAAGGTGACCCAGAAGTGGAACAGGCCCAAAGGCTCGTTCAGCATTCGCCCGGTGACTTTTGGGTACCAATGGTAGATCGCTCCTAAAATCACGAGAATGGGCGCAACTCCCATAACCATGTGAAAATGGGCGACGACGAACATAGTCGCAGATAGCGGGACGTCCACAGACACATTGCCGAGGAACAAACCGGTTATTCCGCCGTTCACGAATGTGATGATGAAGGCGAGAGCAAACAGCATCGGCAAGGTGAAATGGATGTCGCCGCGCCAAAGGGTCAGCACCCAATTATAGACTTTGAGAGCCGTCGGAACGGCGATGATCAGCGTGGTCGTGGCGAAGAAGAAGCCGAAATACGGATTCATGCCGCTGACATACATGTGGTGTCCCCACACCACGAAGCTCAAGGCACCGATCGACACGATCGCCCAGACCATCATGCGATAGCCGAAGATGTTCTTGCGTGCATGAGTGGCGATGAGATCGGAGACGATGCCGAAGGCCGGCAATGCGACAATATAGACCTCGGGATGGCCGAAGAACCAGAAGAGGTGTTGAAATAGAATTGGGCTGCCGCCGGAATATTTCAGAAGTTCGCCCCCCTCGACCATGGCGGGCATGAAGAAGCTCGTCCCGAGCAGACGGTCGAACAGCATCATGACGGAGGCGACGAAAAGGCCGGGAAAGGCCAAAAGCGCCATGACGGTTGCCGTGAAAATGCCCCAGACCGTCAATGGCAGGCGCATTAAAGTCATGCCGCGCGTGCGCGCCTGCAGCACTGTTACGACATAGTTCAGACCGCCCATGGTAAAGCCGATGATGAAAAGGATCAGAGAGACGAGCATCAAAATGATACCCCACTCCTGCCCTGGCGTGCTGGTGAGAATCGCCTGCGGCGGGTAGAGGGTCCAGCCGGCGCCAGTCGGCCCGCCAGGCGCGAAGAAACTCGAGACGAGCACCAAAACGGCAAGCAGATAGATCCAATAGCTCAGCATGTTCACGTACGGGAAAACCATGTCCCTCGCGCCGACCATCAGCGGGATGAGGTAATTGCCGAAGCCTCCAAGCAACAAGGCGGTCAGCAGATAGACCACCATGATCATGCCGTGCATGGTGATAAACTGATAATAATTGCTTCCGTCGATGAAGGAGAAAACGCCCGGGAACCCGAGTTGCAGCCTTACCAGCCATGACAGGACCAAAGCCACATAACCGATCGCGATCGCCGTGATCGAATATTGAACGGCGATGTACTTGGCGTCTTGGCTGAAGACGTATTTCGTGATCCAGCTCTTCGCGTGATAAAGCTCTACGTCTTCGGTTTCGGCAGGTGGGATTGGTTCGCCCGCGCCGAACGTAACATCGACCATCAGAACACCTTTCTCACTTCATTGCGATGCGGCTCGCCGCCCATGAGTCCAATCGCGCCCGTATTGCCTGCTTTAGCGCCTTTCCAAACCTTCGTTTCTCTGCTCGCCTGTCGCCTCAGCGATCGGCGAGCACAGGAGTGCGGCTTGCCGCGGAACTTTTGCGTGATTGTGCGAAGGTCTTCTGCTTCTCCAGCCACGCCTGATAATCGCTTTCCTCATCGACCACGACAAAGCCACGCATTTGCGGATGTCCAATGCCACAGAAGCCAGCGCAAAGAATCTCGAATGTCCCCGTCCTCGTCGGCGTCAACCAGAAATAGGTAACGATGCCCGGCAGCAGATCCATCTTGGCGCGGAATTCCGGGACATAGAAATCATGGATGACGTCCAAGGAGCGGAGCAAGACTTTGACCGGCTTCCCAACCTGCAGGTGCAAGTCGTCGCCTTGGATCAATATGTTGTCTTGCCCGGCGGGATCGCTTGGATTCAAACCAAAGGGGTTGTCGGCACTGACATATCGCGCATCGGAGGTGCCGAGTTTTCCGCCCTTTCCCGGGAGGCGGAAGCTCCATTGCCATTGCTGTCCCACGACCTCGATATTGGGCGTGCCTTGCGGAACCGTGACGAACTTGTTCCATACGAACAGGCCGGGAGCCAGGAGGACTGCGACTCCTAGGGCTGTCCCGATGCCGAGCCACATCTCGAGCTTCTTATTTTCCGGCTCGTAGGCAGCCTGTCTTCCTGGGCGGTGGCGAAAACGGAACAGGCAATAGGCCATGAACAAGCCTACGGCGATGAAAGCGATCCCGGTGATCCAGAAGGTAATGAGGATCGTGTCATCGATGGACTGCCAGTTCGAAGCAATAGGCGTCCACCACCAGGGGCTCAATAAGTGGAAAGCCACCGAGCCAGCGACGAGTAAGACGAGTACGAGTGCGACAATCATCCCTCTTTCGTCCTTGCCTCTAAACGGTTACAGACAATGAACTAGGCGACGTTTCCAGCCGATGTTTTTAAGGCAAGCCCATAGGCGAACCAAAGTTTCGATTTGCTTTGGTCTCGTCGAGGCTTGGCCTGTGCCGTTTCGTGATCGCTCCGGCTACGCTGAGACTACGCCGAGCTCACGTTGGTATCAATAGGCAAAGATTCTCATCCAGCAGTGTGTTGGACGGATTCAACTTTGTCCATCGTCTTGCGCAATCAATACTCCGAATTTTATCGCGTCCTTCCGGCCAAGGTTAAGTCAGCCTGTTGGCGGTCGCACGCTGCGCTGTTTTCAGTGACGATGAAAGTCGGCTCACCTGAGGATCTTCGGCAAAGCCGCCGCAACTCCAGCCGTTAGACGGCGACGGCGTCGTCGATGCGGATCTTATTCGCGAAGACGCCCATCTTCATTTGCGCCAAACAGGTGCCTGTGGCGGAACCGAAAAGAAAGCTGCAGGCTTGCCTCGACGGCACAATAATACCGCCGCTTCAACCGCCAGCCAGGACCGGAAGAGCCATGGGCTAAACGCCCGTCTCACCCATCAATATCCATGCCGCCGGTCGCCAGAAACTTCTCCAGCCAATGGATGTCGTAGAGCCCATTCTGGATGTCGGGATTGCGCACCAAGGTACGGAACAACGGCAGCGTCGTATCAATTCCGTCGACGATGAATTCGTCGAGCGCCCGCCGCAAGCGCATCAAAGCCTCGGTCCGGGTACGGCCATGGACGATGAGTTTGCCGACGAGCGAATCATAAGACGGCGGGATCGTGTAGCCGGCATAGGCGGCGCTGTCCACGCGGATGCCGAGACCGCCCGGCGGATGGTAATAGACGATCTTGCCAGGCGACGGGCGAAACGTGCTCGGGTGTTCGGCGTTCACGCGGCACTCGATCGCATGGCCGAACAGGACCACGTCATTCTGAGCGAAGCTTAAGGGCGCGCCTGCGGCGATCTTGATCTGTTCGTTGACGAGGTCGAAGCCGGTAATCATTTCGGTGACCGGATGTTCGACTTGGATGCGCGTGTTCATTTCGATGAAATAGAAACGTCCGTCCTCGTATAGAAACTCGATCGTGCCGGCGCTGGAATAATTGAGCTCGCGCATCGCCGCGGCGCAGATTTCGCCGATCTCGACGCGCTGTTCGGCATTGAGGGCGGGGGAGGGGCCTTCTTCCCAAAGCTTCTGGTGGCGGCGCTGCAAGGAACAATCGCGTTCGCCGAGATGCACGACATGGCCTTGGCCGTCCCCCAGAATTTGGAACTCGATGTGGCGCGGCTTTTCCAGATATTTTTCGAGATAGACCGCGTCATCCCCGAAGGCCGCCTTGGCTTCGGCGCGGGCCGTCGCAAGCGAGACGGGCAGATCCTCGGCATTGCGGGCGACCTTCATTCCGCGGCCGCCGCCGCCGGCGGAGGCCTTGATGAGCACGGGAAAACCAATCTCTTTGGCGATCCGCCTGGCGTCTTCATCGCTGCCGATCGCACCTTCGGATCCGGGTACGCAGGGGATCCCAAGCCGCCGTGCCGTGCGTTTGGCCTCGATCTTATCGCCCATCAAGCGAATATGCTGCGGACTGGGACCGATGAAGCCGATGTGGTGGTCGGCAAGTATTTCGGCGAAACGCGCATTCTCCGCGAGGAAACCATAGCCGGGATGGACGGCCTCGGCGCCGGTGATTTCGCAGGCGGCAAGGAGAGCAGGAATGTTCATGTAGGATTCGCGCGCCGGCGGCGGCCCGACGCAGACGGATTCGTCGGCGAGTTTTACATGCATCGCTTCGGCATCGGCGGTCGAATGAACCGCAACGGTCGCGATGCCGAGTTCTTTGGCCGCACGCAAGACCCGCAGTGCGATCTCGCCGCGGTTGGCGATGAGAATCTTTTCGAACATGTCCATCCACTGGGCCTATACGGTTCGACGCCGCGAAATTGGCAGATCGAACCATATTCGTAACGGGTCTTCTCAGGTCACGATGATATTGGATTGAATCAATCCGATGTCTCATCAATGAGGGCGGCTTCCAAGTCTATTCGATTACCACCAACGGCTGGCCATATTCGACCGGCGAAGAATCTTCGATGAGGATCGCCGTCACCGTGCCCGCACGCGGCGCGACGATATCGTTGAAGGTCTTCATGGCTTCGATCAGCAAGATCTTGTCGCCGGCTTTGACCTGGCTGCCGATCTCGATGAAGGGGGGCGATTCGGGTGAAGGACGCCGGTAGGCGGTTCCCACCATCGGCGATTTGACCGTACCCGGATGATCGGCAGGCGGCGCAACGACGGCTTGTGGCGGCGCGACCAAAGACGGCGCTTGCGCTGGTGAAGTTACGGAAACTTGAACCGGCGCGAGTTGGCGGGCGACTCGAATGCGCAGGTCGCCTTGCGCCACTTCGATTTCGCTCAGTCCGAGACGCGACGCAATTTCTGCAAGCCTTTCGACGAGTCCCGGATCAATCGTGGATGGGAAGTCCGACGCGGCAGATTTCTTGTCGGTCATCGGTCAGACCTCCAGAGGATCTGCGGCCAACAACAATGCATGCAGCGCAAGATCATAGGATTTTGCTCCAAACCCGAGGATGACGCCTTGTGCGAGGGGGGCGACGAAGGAATAATGTCGAAAACTTTCGCGCGCGTGAATATTCGAGACATGGACTTCGATGACTCGAGCCCCCGATCCCTTGATGGCGTCGTGCAGAGCGATCGAAGTGTGGCTATAGGCCCCGGCATTCAGAATGATCGGCGCGCCGGCACGGGCTGCCTCCTGAACCCAGGTCACGAGTTCGCCCTCATGGTTCGTCTGCTTGAAATATAAATCTATTTTCTGCGCCTTGCAGACCGCGGCCAGACGGGTCTCGATTTCGGCGAGCGTGCTGCTGCCGTAGACCGCAGGCTCGCGGGTGCCGAGCAAGTTGAGATTGGGCCCGTTGAGGACATGGACGGCTGTGAACATTGCTTCTTGGCATAAATGAGAAACGCAGAACCGGTCGGTTATTACAGGCGGGGGCCGCTTTGTCATTTTCTTCATGACGATCGAAGAACAAAGCCATCGAGTGGCGCTCGGACTGCAAAAGTGTCCGACCCGGCGGTCCGGAGTGAGCTCCTCGTCGGATCGGCATTTCGCAGATCGCTGACCTCTAGCCTGGATTTCTCACACTGGGCAAGGCTTGGGTCTCTTCGGCCTGCGGCGGCGAGCCTCACTCGTCAGCATGAACCCATGCATTTGGAAGTAAGGATTGCCATCAGGAGCAGACCGCCTTGCCGCATTTGCGGACATTGTCGAGCTTTGCCTTCAACTGCTCATAGCCGACGGCTCCGACCACGACTTCGTCGCCGATCACGTAAGACGGTGTACCCGTGAGGGCGAGTGAGCGGCCGAGTTGATCGGATTCTTCGATCCCCTCTTTGACGGATGGGGCTGCGGAATCTTTGGTAAGCTTCTCAATATCGACACCCGAGTCCTTTGCGACTGCGAGCGCCTGCGCCCGCCCGATCGGTCCGTGCGAGTTCAAGAGCTTCTGGTGGAACTCCCAAAATTTTTCGCCCGTGAGCTGCAGACGCACTGCCGCTTCGACCTGGGCCGCTTCGATCGAACCTTCCGACAGAATGGGAAAATCCCGCAATATGACTCGCAAGTCCGGATTGTCCCGCATGAGATGGGCAAGGTCGCCAAGAGCCCTTTTGCAGTAGCCGCAATTGTAGTCGAAAAACTCGATCAGGGTGATCTTGCCGTCCGGATTGCCGATGATCGATTGGTGTGCGGATGCGTAAAGCGGGCCGCTGGTGTCGCTCAAGATCTTGCTGCGGGCTTCCGCCTCTGCGGTTTTTTCGCGCTTCTCCAATTCGACGATGGCCTGATGCAGAATTTCTGGGTTCTGCAGGAGATAGTTTTTGAGGATCGCTTCGATCTCGGCTTTCTGACTGGCAGAAAACTCTCCCGCCGCTGCCGGCTGCGCGGCAAAAACAACGCCGGCAAAGACAGCCAGAATCCCCATCAGGGCCGCACGGACCTTTGCCGCAAGATGGATGGTTGGACGGCTCACGTGCGCCATAGTTTTTCTCCTCGTCACTCGAGACGGCCCACAATCGGCTGCGATCTACCGATCTCGTCGACGGCCCACGAGCGGGACATGCAATTGGAAGCGGGCGCTTCATGCGGCCGCCTACCTGCGTGTCATGTGACATGAATCCAGGACGGTTTGAAGGGCTACATGCCACTTTGGTCAAGATTTGTCCGAAAGCAGGGCTTTATCGCCGAGAGCGGGATGAGGAAAAGTGGAAACCGGCTTTCCGGCGCAATCAAGTTTACGCAGATTGCGCAAGCTTATCTGCATATCCCGCTCTAATTCATTGGAATCGATCACGTTCATGATTTTGGATTGATTCAATCCAAAATCATCGTGATCTAGCGAAACGCGGCAGTGTTGAGCCTCGGCCGCCGCGCAAACAATTGATGCGCCTGAAAATAGCGCTAAATCGCCATGTTGCGCATGTTTTTACGCTATTTGTGAGAATTAGTAGTAAATATCTGCGTACTATTGGTTCATAACATGAACAAAGAGCAGTTTTTGTAACATTCAGCTTGCGCAGCGAATGCGCTTTCGGCATAAGACGCGAAGCTCTGGCCGCAAGATTTGTCGGCCAGAATGCGGGAGATCGGGATGACCCTGACGATGGCCGAAAGGCCGGTGATGGACAAGGCGATAGAAGAAAAGCCCGACTTGCTTCGCATTTCGGATCGCGCGGCGAAAATTGCGCCGTTCATCGCCATGGACGTCATGGCGATCGCCAAATTGCGCGAGACTGCCGGAGAAGACATCGTCCATATGGAGGTTGGCGAACCCGGAGCGCCACCACCGCGGCTTGTTCGGGAGGCGGCGATTGCCGCTCTCGGGGGTGGTCGAATCGGTTATACGGAGTCGATCGGGCGCCCGAGCCTGCGGGCAAGGATCGCGCGGCACTACGGCGAGACTTATGGGATCGATCTGGACGCCGACCGCATTGTCGTGACCACTGGGTCCTCCGGCGGGTTCGTCGTGGCCTTTCTTGCTCTGTTCGACGTCGGCGCCCGCGTTGCCATAGCCAATCCCGGCTATCCCGCCTACCGCAATATTTTCGACGCGTTCGGGATCGAGCCGATTCTGCTCGACACCAATGCCGCCGGCCGCTTAGCCGTGACGGCGGCGATGATCGAAGCGGCGCATCGACGCCAAAAGCTCGACGGCGTGCTGTTGATGAGCCCGGCAAATCCCTCCGGCACGATGCTTCGGCCCGAGGCCTTGCGCGACATCTGCAGGACTTGCGCGCGGCTCTCTATTCCATTCATTTCCGATGAAATCTACCACGGGCTGACTTATTCGGAGCCGGCGCAAACGGCTTTGCGCTATTCAAACGCGGCGATCGTCGTCAATTCCTTCTCTAAATATTATTGTATGACCGGCTGGCGCGTCGGCTGGCTGGTGCTGCCCGCCCATCTCGTGCGCCCCGTCGAAAGGCTGCAGCAGAGCATGGCGGTCGCCGCTCCGACTTTGAGCCAGATCGGTGCCGAAGCGGCGTTCG
>JBKQHN010000125.1:0-5122 GCA_052148755.1 Beijerinckiaceae bacterium
AACGCGCCAAGCCCTCAAGCTCGGTGCGTTCTTCCCCCGTCAGAATAATCGGCGTGGCTTCCGGAATGATCTTGCTGCTCATGCAGCCTTGAATCACGACTCAGCTATCAACGATAGTGGGTACTAGAGCAGATCCTGGGAAGGCTGATCGACTTTCCCAATTTTTTAGACATCAGACATTATGATGTCTCAGTAAAAACATACTCTAGGTTATTGATTCTGAGTGTTGTGTCTTTGATCATACGATACAATCTGACCGTAAAACGCTGTTGAACCATCTTGCGAGGAAGCTGAGGCTTTAGCTGAGCTGCTGGGGACACCTGAACTTGCACCGTGCATATAGCTGACCATCTGAAATGGTGGCTGCCTTTGCACTGCGACGCGCCGACGGCCCGTGCGGTCCGGTGCAGCTACGTGGTGCATGCGCAGTGCGGCTTGCCAGAACGACTTGGCGGCAGCGACCATTTTTTTACAGCTTGCGAATATTCTTTACCGACGCAGGCGCAGAATGTTGCGCAGAATCTTCGCGTAAAGGCGCTTGAGGTCCGCAGCGCATCCCTCCTGCCGGGAGATCCGGCAAGATCGGCCGCCGGGCCCTTCAAGGATGACAAAGATGAAATACGTCCTCCTCACATTCGGAATCTTGCTCGCCCTTGCGGGCTCGTTCGCGCTCGCCGCCGGATATGCGACCGTTTTTGACGGCAACATGGGCAGCCTGATCGCGGGCACCGTGGCCTTGAGCGCCGGGGTCCTCGTTCTCGGGCAGGTCTTCATCCTCAGGGCGCTCGACTCGTTGAAGGCTTGCGTCGAACGGCGCGGCAATGAATTCGCCGCCTATTCGCGCAGCGAGAGCCAATTCGAATCGGATGCCTTCGCCCAGTTCAACCGATCCGAATCGGGAGCGAGCGCCTCGGTTCCGCCGGCTCCGCTGTTTGCCGCGCCCGCCCCACAAGTCGCGACCTCAGATTTCGGCCTTGCCCAAATATTGCGTGCCACAGCGGCACCGGTCGAGCCGGCTTCCCTCGATGCTTTTTTCCCCGAGGATCAGGCCCCGCAAATCGATCCAGGCACCGCAATTTCGGAGCTGCCGGCGACCCTCCGGGCGCGCGGATCCCGCAGCCAAGCGACACGCGCCGAAGTCGACGCAACGCCTAGCCCCCCTCACATCGATTCCGATCTCCTGCTCGAAGCGGCATTGGCCTTGCCGCCGCTTGCCCACACCGCACCGGCAACGCCGGGGGCTGTTCGCCCCACGCGCGAAACCGCCCTGCCGGCTGCCCCTGGTACCGGCCTGAGGCTTTCGCCCGCACGCGCTTCGCCGACACTCTCGGAAATGTGGCGCCGCGTCACCGCCAAGACGGAAAATTCTCCGGAAAATTCTCCTGCCCTACCCGAAAAGGTGGCCGAAGAGCCGCTCCCGCCGCCCTTCATGCCGGAGATTGCCTCGGCAACGGTTCCCGATGCAGATCATTTTGCCGGCACTCACGAAACCGACGGTCCGCATGCGGCTGAAGACCATGCAGTTGAGCCGGAACTGCCGCGTAGCGGTGTTACACCGCAGCCCAGCATGCCAAGCGCAATCGACGCTGATCTCGATCACTGGTTCGACCGCGCTCTTGCGGGTGTTGACGAGCCCGCCACGCCGCCTGCCGTCGCAGAGACATCCCCCGAGGCGCAGACTGAGCGGCCGAACCTTGCGGCAGGGGAAGAGGATTGGGAAAGTTCTGCTGCAGCGACGGAAACTATGGCGCCTCTAGCCGACGAACCTTCCGAGGCGGGCCGCTACGAAGCAGACGGCACTACCTATGTGATGTTCTCCGACGGCTCGATCGAAGCACGCTCCGAACAAGGCGTTTATCGCTTCGGCTCCATGGCGGAACTCAAAGCCTTTTTCGAGGATCAAGGCGTGGCGCAATAGGTGAGCGCGAAGCGGCGAACCTGTCCACTTCGCCTCTCCCTAACCCGCCGTTGCAAATCGCCCTTCCGCGCAGGCGAGCGCAAAAGCGAATTCGAGCGCGATTTCTGCGAGGTGGTCGAAACGCCCCGAAACACCGCCGTGGCCTGCCCCCATGTTGGTTTTGAGCAAGATCGGACCGCCGGCCGTCATCCTCGCGCGCAAACGCGCGACCCATTTCGCCGGTTCCCAATAAGTCACTCTTGGGTCTGTCAGGCCGCCCAGCACGAGCAGCGGCGGATAGAAATGAGCGCCGACATTTTCGTAAGGAGCATAGGACCGCAGCAGTGCAAAAGCCTTGGGATCGACGATCGGGTTGCCCCATTCGAGCCATTCGGGCGGCGTCAGCGGCAATTCCGCGTCGAGCATCGTCGTCAGCACATCGACGAAGGGCACATTGGCGATGATGCCCGCAAACAGCTCCGGCGCCAGATTGGCGACGGCCCCCATCAGCATTCCTCCGGCACTGCCTCCCTGCGCCACAATATTGCCGGCGCGCGTGAAGCCCGTCGCGACGAGATGGCGTGCGACGCAAAGAAAATCGCCGAATGTATTCGGCTTCTTCTCCAGTTTGCCGTCGAGATACCAATGCCAACCTTTGTCGGTTCCGCCACGGATATGGGCGATTGCGTAGACGAAGCCGCGGTCGACCAAAGACAGACGATTGGCGCTAAAACTCGCCGTCATTGCATGGCCATAGGCCCCGTAGCCATAGAGGTACAGCGGTGCCGTGCCGTCGAGCGGCGTGTCCGCCCGATAAAGCAGCGACACCGGCACGCTTTCGCCGTCGGACGCAGCTGCGAAGAGACGCCGCGTCACATAGCGCGCGGGGTCGTGGCCGGAGGGGATCTCTTGCCGCTTGCGCAATGTCCGCTGCTGCGTCGCGAGGTCATAGTCATAGATCTCCTTTGGCGTCGTCATCGACGAATAGCTGAATCTCAGGACATTACCGTCGAATTCATAGTTTTCTTGGAATCCGAGATGATAGGCCTCTTCGGCAAAGGCGATCGCATGCTCCGTGCCGCTGGCAAGATGCCTTGCCATGATCCGCGGCAGCCCCGCCTCACGTTCGAGCCAGACGAGATAGTTTTTGAACATTACAACGGCGACGATCATCGTGCCGCGGCGGTGCGGAACTTCGTCCACCCAATTGGCGCGCTGCGGATCCGCCAGAGGCGCCGAAACGACCTTGAAATCCTCAGCACCATCGGCGTTGGTGCGAATGAACAGACGCTCGCCGTTCGGGTGCACGTCGTAGCGCTGGTCCGCAAGGCGCCGCGCGACGAGGCGCGCGCGCGCTGCTTTGTCATGCAGATCGATGAGATGACATTCGCTGGATACATGGTCGCTGATGGTGACGATCGCATGGCTCTTGGAGCGGCTCTGGTTCAAATGCACGAACCACGCCGGATCGCGTTCCTCGATGACCAGCTCATCGGTCGCAGCATCGCTGCCGAGCTGATGCCTGAAGATCTGCGCGCTCCGATGGTTTTCATCGACGCGGACGTAAAAGAACGCGTCCGAATCGGCAGCCCACACCAAGCCGCCGTCAGTATCTGCCACGCTGTCTTCGGCATCCGTTCCCAAAACGAGGTCTCGGACCTTGATCTCGTAGAGTTCCGAACCTTTGCCGTCGGCACTCCAGGCAAACTTCCTATGGTCGGGTGCGTTTCGCGCCGCGCCGATATCGAAAAAGACCTTGCCTTGACCCTCCAAATCGCCGTCCAGCATGATCTGTTCAGATCCGCCGGCGCGCGGGGCGCGACAGAACAACGGATGCTGCCCACCCTCACGATAGCGGATAGAGTAGAGCCAAGGCCCGTCGGCGCAGGGCACTTCTGAATCATCTTCCTTGATCCGGCCACGCATCTCGGCGACGAGCGCCTTCTGCATAGCGGCGGTCGGCGCCAGAACCTGCTGCGCGTAAGTGTTCTCGGCGTCGAGCACGGCCCTGATCTCGCTCGGCAGAGCCGCCGGATCGCGCAGCACCTCACGCCAGTTCGGCGCCTTCAACCACGCATATTCATCGCCGATCTCTGTGCCGTGAAAGACACGCATGGTTGCCCGCTGTTCGATGACGGGCGGTACCGCTTGATCTTCCTCCGCCATTCAACTGAGACCTTTCCAAAAAGATGAAGTTGCGGCATCTCGACGATGTAACCATCGGACATTTGCGCATTGCATGCCTAATACCCCAAAAGTGGTCCACTTTTCGAATTTAGACATCGGATATATCCGATGTCCCAGAGGCGGCCTGATCTAGGGTTGCAAATGCAACGCCGGTCACGGCGTGGACAACTGACCTGCATATAGATACCCGAAGTTTTCCCCTACGCGGTTCTCAATGCCGTTTTTCACTTGCCTAAATCCGTACTCCTCTTTGAGAACACAAAAAATTCAGGCTTTCTTTCAGCTCCTTGCCGCATCGATCATAGTGGCAACTCGTCCTAACCAGACTTTCCACGTAAATTTTGCTTGAATTCATAAGATAAGTGCTATTGCTACTTGCAGATAGACCTATTTCGTCTTAATAATCGCCCGTTTTCCAAGTCGGTTCGAGGGAAAATGCGACAGATATTTGTTCTGCCCCAGGCCACTGAAAAGTTGTCGGCAAACGGTTCGGACCCAGTTTGATCCTCGGCGGACCGAGCACCTCATTGACCGGCTTTCCAGCGCCGACGCACTCCATTCGGGAAAAAGAAGCGCCATGAGCGACACGACAAATTCCAGCAATAGTACCAGTATTGGTCATTCCACCGATACTAATTATGGTACTTACATCGAACTCGCTGCTGACATAGTGTCGGCCTACGTCAGTAATAATTCAGTCCCCGCGAGCGATCTGCCCACGCTGATCAGTGATGTGCATTCCGCTCTCATTAGAGTCACGGCGGGCAATGCCCCTATTCCTATCGAAACACCAAAGCCCGCCGTACCAGCCAAGAAATCAGTCACTAATGATTTTATCGTCTGCCTTGAAGACGGCCGGAAATTCAAGTCGCTGAAGCGGCATCTGCGGACGCAATACAATATGTCGCCGGACGAGTACCGCGAGAAATGGGGCCTGGGTGCCGATTACCCGATGGTCGCACCCAATTATGCCAAGGCGCGTTCGAATCTCGCCAAGCAAATGGGTCTTGGCCAGCAAAGGCGCCGCAAACGCTGAAC